>JAXMLJ010000125.1:0-10282 GCA_034368805.1 Coriobacteriia bacterium | reverse complement strand
CTCGTCGACCCGCTCGCGCAGGGTGACGGGGCGCTCGATGGCGTCGGAGATCTGCTTGACGAGCTTCGCCCGGAGGGCGTCGTCGAGTTCGATGGCCGTCGTGACCTCGGCGACCACGATGCCACGCTCGGACTCGGCGGTCTCACCGAACACGCGGGCGAGATCGCCCAGCGAACCGGTCAGGCCGCGCTCCACCATGAGCGTCACGATCGCAAGCGTCTCCGGCGCCACGGACTCGCCGAAGATGTCGCGCAGGATGTCGCGCTTCTTCTCGGCGGGCAGGCTCGTGTCCGTGAGGGCCTGGTGCAAGTCGACGTGACCGCGCACCGCACTGACGACCGACGCGAGGTCGGCGTCCACGGCATCGACGGCGTCGCTCAGGGTGGCGAGCTCGAAGAGGACCCGGGCGAGGGTCTCGATCGTCTCGCTAGTTCTCATGCAAGCTCCCCACTTCCGTGAGGTACTTGTCGATGAGCGCCTCGTGATCGGTGCGCGAGAGGCTCGAGCCGATGATCTTGCCGGCAACGGCCACGGACAGGTCCGCGACCTGCTTCTGGATCTCGCCGACGGCCGCCGACTTCTCGGCCTTGATGGCCTCTATCGCCTTGGTCTTCTCGGCCTCGGCCTCTTCCCTGGCCTTGGCGAGGATCTCGACCTTCATCGACTCGGCCACCTTGCGGCCCTGCTCGATGACCTGCGTGGCCTCGGCACGCGCCTCGGCCATCTGTACTTTGTACTCATCCAGCAGCCGCTCGGCCTCGACACGGGTGTCTTCGGCCTTCTCGAGCGATTCCCGGATCTTGTTGGCGCGCTCGTCCAGCATCTTCGTTATCGGCGGGAACGCGAACTTAGCCATGAAGATGAACAGAACGATGAACGCGACAACGTTGACCGCCATCTCGACGGTGGTAGGGATGATGAGTTCCACGCTGTCGCTCCTCCCGCTTTCAGGCGATCGCTAGCCGGCGTTCAGAACGAAGGCGAGAACGAAGCCGAGGAGCGCGATGGCTTCGATCATGCCGAGGGCGATGAACATGGTGGTCTGCAGACGGCCGGCCATTTCAGGCTGACGCGCCATCGACTCGATGGTCTTGGCGCCCACGAGAGCAAGACCGATGGCGGCGCCGATGCCCCCGAGACCGAACGCAAGCGCAGCACCCAGAGCTGACATAACTTCCTCCTTCTAGTTCCCACCTGCCGGGCCACCCGGCAGGCGACGTCTTCTATCGTTTCACGCCGCCTTGGCGACGCTCGAGCCCGTCTTTTCGTGCGCCGTCGGCTACGACGGTCCATCAACGCCGCGTGTGGCGGCGGTAGCGCCTAGTGCTCGCCCGCGTGGAGCGCGCCGCTGATGTACACGGCGGTAAGGATCGTGAAGATGTACGCCTGCAGCACGGCCACCGCGAGTTCGAACAGACGCAGGATGATCTGCATCAGGAAGGACAGTGGCAAGACGATGGCGCCGACGGGCGTGAAGTTCTCGATCGCCAGAGCGGCAAAGATCGCGAACACGCCGAGCATGATGTGGCCGGCGTACATGTTGGCGAAGAGTCGGATGCCGAGCGTGAACGGCCGCAGCAGGTGCGAGATGATCTCCAGCAAGAAGATCAGCGGCGCGAGCCAGCCGGGCGTGCCCGACGGGATGAAGCTCTTGATGTAGCGGCCGAGACCGACCTTCTTGATGCCGATCCCGTTGTAGACGATGAACACGATGATGGCCCACGTGAACGTGGTGCCCACCGTGCCCGTCCCCGGCAGCGCCGGCGGGATGTTGCCGAGCAGGTTGTTGAACAACACGAAGAAGAAGATGGTCCCGATGAACGGGAAGTACTTCTTCCCCTCGGGACCCATGACGTCGACGACGATGCCGTTGCGGACGAAGTCCACCGCTGCCTCGGCGAGGTTGCCGATCCCACTCGGCACGAGGCTGGCCTTGCGCGACGCGACGATGAAGAACACGAGCATGAGAGCGATTCCCACGAGCAGCCAGAAGGTGTAGTTCGTCAGGCTGAAGGCGGCGCTCTCCGAGAACGGCAGCACCGACAGCTCATGCAGAAGGTGACCGATCTTCTCGGTCATCGGACTCACCTCTGCTGCGGCACCGGCCGCGGTGACAACAGGCGCAGACACGGTTGCGGTCTCCCTCCTAGGCGGACATGTGGGGTGCGTGTGATCTGGACACTCTCACAGCCTCGAACATGAGGCCGGCAACGAACGAGAAGGCGAGCGCGAGCCCGAAGGACTCCAGACCTGCCCTGGCGAAGAGGAAGTAGGCGCTGAGTGCCGTGAGCGCGATGAGGAAGCGGGCGCCCATCGCACCTGCCACGACGGCAAGGCCGCGCATCGGATCCTCAGGGGTGACGAACGAGACGGCGCGATGGCTGACGAACGTCAGGAAGACGCCCAGCAGCAAGCCGAGCGTTGCGGCGACCAGCGGGTGGCCGAGCAGGGAAGTTGCAGCCGAAATCTTGCGGTCCCTTCGCACGAGTCCCTGACGCGTCGAGAGGTCACGAACACCAGGGGGAGGGACGCTCGAAGTGTATGCGGCAGCGCCGCAGGGTGCATCGGCATCGGACTCCGGGCCCCGGGGGTGGCCTCGGAAAGCGTGCTCACTATACAACAACAACCAATAGGCAACAACCAGGTTTCGGAATGGTTGCAGAGCGACTATTCGTCCTCGTGGTGGGCCGCCTCGAACAGGCCGAGCCAGTACGCCATGAGGCCGGATAGACCGGCAAGGACCACGAACGTCGCGGCCTTGTACACCGTCGGCGCCCAGCGCATCGCGTAGCCGCCGAAGGCGAGCGCGATCGACCACACGTAGATGATGAGAACCGTCTGCTTCTGGTTGAAACCCCGGCCGAGCAGCCGATGGTGGATGTGGCCCTTGTCGGCCTCCTGGATGGGCCGTCCATGCCGGCGCCGTCTGACGATGGCCGAGAACGTGTCGAAGACCGGCACGCCGATGATGAGCAGCGGCACCACGAGCGTGATGGCCGCGACGGACTTCATGACGCCGAGGAGCGATATGCACGCAAGCGCGAAACCTAAGAAGAGCGCTCCGGAGTCTCCCATGAAGATCGACGCCGGGTTGAAGTTGAACCTGAGGAAGCCGAGACACGCGCCCACGATCCCGGCGGCAAGCACGGCCGCGAGCGGCTGGTTGGACTGCACGGCCAGCACGAGAAGGCTCACTCCCGCAATCGCGGTGACCCCGGCCGCGAGACCGTCGAGCCCGTCGATCAGGTTGATGACGTTGGCGAATCCGGTCATCCAAAGCAGCGTGACCGGGATCGAGAGGAGCCCGAGCATCACGAGCCCGCCGCCGAGCGGATCGCCGATGAAGTCGACGCTCGCGCCTGCCACGTACGCCACGACCGAGGCAGCTATCTGGCCGAGGAACTTGGTGCGCGGCCGCAAGTCGAGCACGTCGTCGGCCAGGCCGACCCCGAACATGATCACGAGGGCCCCGAGCACCCCGAGCACCGGAGCACCCGGCTCGGTGAGGGCGGCCTGCCACCCCCAGAAGCGCTCGCCGGCCAGCCGGACGAGCACCGCGGCCGCGAAGCCGGCGAACATCGCCACGCCGCCGATCCGCGGGATGGCCCCCTGGTGGACGTGACGGCCGCCGGGGTGTGAGACGATGCCCCACCGGAGTCCGACGAGACGCACGAGCGGGGTCGCAGCCCAGGTGACGACGAGAGCCGTCACAAGGACGGCCAGGTGCTCGACAAGAGTCACGCAGGCTCACCGCTCGTGAAGCGCGTGCAGACGATCCCCGCTTCGGCGATCATCTCCTCGGCGAGCGCGTCAGGGTATGCCTCCCGGAAGACGATCTCGACGACACCCGCATTGATGAGGATCTTCGCGCACAGCACGCACGGCTGATGCGTGCAGTAGGCGGTGGCTCCGTCGATCGGGATGCCGTGACGCGCGGCCTGGATCACCGCGTTCTGCTCGGCGTGGATGCCACGACACAGCTCGTGCTGCGTGCCCGAGGGGATGGCGCGCTGCTCGCGGATGCATCCGGCCTCGTCGCAGTGCGCGAGCCCTGCCGGAACACCGTTGTAGCCGGTGGCGAGGATGCGCTTGTCCTTGACGAGCACCGCGCCGATGCTCCGGCGCATGCACGTCGCACGATCCGCCACGTGCTCGGCAATGGCCATGAAATACTCGTCCCAGGAGGGTCGTGGCATGGTGAGCGCCGCTCCGTTCTTACCTGGTGCCGAACAGACGGTCACCGGCGTCGCCGAGACCGGGAACGATATAGCCGTGATCGTTGAGATGGCTGTCGATCGCGCATGTATAGATCCGCACGCCCTTGCACGTCCGGTTGATCTCATCGATGCCCTCGGGCGCCGCGAGCAAGACGAGCAGGTCGATCTCGCGGGCGCCGCGGTCGCGCAGAAACTGGACCGCAGCCGCAGCCGAACCGCCGGTGGCGAGCATCGGGTCGACGATGAGCACGTCGCGCTCACCGATGTCCTCGGGCAGCTTGCAGTAGTACTCGACCGGTTGCAGCGTCTCGGGGTCGCGGTACAGGCCCACGTGGCCGACCTTGGCTGCAGGGATGAGCTCGAGGATGCCCTCGACCATCCCAAGACCTGCGCGGAGGATCGGGATCACCGCGACCTTCTTGCCGGCGAGCACGTGCGTCGTCGTCTGCGTGATCGGCGTAGTGACGATCGTCTCGGCAAGCTGGAAGCCGCGTGTCGCCTCATAGGCCATGAGCATCGCAAGCTCCTTGACGAGCTCGCGGAACTCCTTGGCCCCGGTGCCGATGTCGCGAAGGATCGACAGCTTGTGCTGCACGAGCGGGTGGTCGATGACCACCACGTTGTCCCAGCGCTCGTCTCTCGCCATACCGGTCCTCCTCGTCTCTTACAGCTCGGGATAGAGCGGGTGGGCCGCGAGCATCGCGCTGACCTCGGCGCGGATACGCTCGAGGGTCGCCGGCTCCCGCCGCTTGAAGATGACCTCGGCGAGCAGACGTCCGACCGTATGCGCCTCGGACTCATCGAAGCCGCGCGTGGTCATAGCCGCCGAGCCGACCCGGATGCCGCTCGTGACGAACGGACTCTCCGGATCGTTGGGGATGGCGTTCTTGTTGACGGTGATCCCCACCTCTTCAACCAGCGCCTGCGCCTCCTTGCCGGTGACGCCCGCCGGACGCAGGTCCACAAGGAGAAGGTGGTTGTCGGTACCGCCCGAGACGAGCCGCAGCCCCGCCTCGACCATCGCCTCGCCCATAGCGCGGGCGTTTGCGACGACGTTGTCGATATAGGTGGCGAACTCGGGCTGCATCGCCTCGTGGAATGCCACGGCCTTCGCGGCGATGATGTGCTCGAGCGGACCGCCCTGGAGACCCGGGAAGACCGCCTTGTCGATCGCGACCGCGTGCTCCTCTTTACACAGGATGAAGCCTGAGCGCGGTCCGCGCAGCGTCTTGTGCGAGGTGGAGGTCACCACATCCGCATACGGGACTGGCGACGGGTGGGCGCCGGTGGCCACGAGTCCGGCGATGTGCGCCATGTCCACCATGAGGATCGCACCGACCTCATCGGCGATCTCCCGGAAGCGCGGGAAGTCGATCACGCGCGGGTACGCCGACGCGCCCGCGATGATCATCTTGGGCCGGTGCTCCCGCGCGAGCCGGGCGACCTCCTCGTAATCGATCCGCTCCTCGGCATCGAGGCCGTACGGCACCACGTTGAACCACTTGCCGGAGAAGTTGACCGGCGAACCGTGCGTGAGATGCCCGCCCATGGCGAGATTCATGCCGAGGTAGGTGTCGCCGGGCTGCATGAACGCGTAGTAAGCGGCGAGGTTGGCCGGCGCGCCCGCATGCGGCTGCACGTTGGCGTGCTCGGCGCCGAAGAGCGTCTTGGCACGCTCGCGTGCCAGGTCCTCGACGACGTCGACCTCCTCGCACCCGCCGGAGTAGCGCTTGCCCGGGAGTCCCTCGGCGTACTTGTTGGTGAGCACCGTGCCGGCGGCTTCAAGGACCGCCATCGACACGAAGTTCTCACTGGCGATGAGCTCGATCGTCCCGCGCTGGCGCGCCAGTTCGGCGTCGAGTGCCGCCGCGAGTTCGGGATCGGTCGCGGGCAGGTACCGCAGTGCCATTGAGTTCCCCTCTCCTACCGTCCGCTGTCTTCAATGGCGCCGATCTTGTCGACGCGCCGCTGGTGCCGCCCGCCTTCGAAGGCAGTGCCGACGAATGCGCGTACGATCTCGGCGGCCACCTCCGGACCGATGTGCCGTCCGGGAAGCGTGACGACGTTGGCGTCGTTGTGAAGTCGTGCCATGCGGGCCATCCCGGGGTCTGAGATCTGAACGGCACGCACCCCCGGCACCTTGTTGGCCGCGATCGCCATGCCGAGTCCGGTGCCGCAGACGAGCACGCCGAAGTCGGCCTCGCCATCGGCGACGGCATGAGCCACGGCGGCGGCGTAGTCCGGATAGTCCACCGACTCTTCGCCGTGGGTACCGACGTCGACGACCTCGTGACCGAGGTCGTCGAGAGTCTGCCTGACCCGCTCCTTGAGTTCGAAACCGGCGTGATCCGCGCCGATGTGGATGCGCATCGGGTCCCCTTTGCGTGTGCGGGAGGCGACCGGACTGGCCGCCTCCCGCAGATTGTACCGTATCGTGAGCGCGCCGGACGCTACGCCGGCAAGCCCGTGGCTGCCGCCATGACGTCGGCTTCCGAAACCGGTCCGACCCGGGTGACCACCGGCTCCGGACCGGTGCAGTCGACCACGGTCGACGCCATGCGGTGCGGTGTCTCGCCGCCATCGAGCGTGAGATCGGCAGCCGCGATGATGCGCTCCTCGAGCTCGTCGAACGTACCGGCCGGCGGCAGGCCCGACGTGTTGGCCGAAGTCGTGATGATCGCCGCGCCGGAAGCGCGGATGAGATCCTGAACGAGATCGTGCGCCGGCGAGCGCAGCGCGACCGTGCCACGGTCGTCACGGAACTCGGGAGCGACCGAGTCGTGCGCCTTGACTACGATCGTCAGGGCACCGGGCCAGAACGCCCGCGCGATGCGGTGCGCATACTCGGGCACCTCCACCCCGTAGATGTCGAGCGCCGCGTCATCCTCGACGAGCCACGGCAGTGGCTTGTTCTTGGGCCGCATCTTGATATCGATGATCTCCTGCGGTCCGAAACACGAAGTAGCGGAAGCGCCTATCCCGTAGACGGTCTCGGTCGGGAACACGATGATGCCCCCGTCCCTGAGTACCGTGGCGGCGAGATTGACTACTTCCGCCGAGGGGTTTTCGGGGTCGATGTGAATCACCTTACTCATGGCTTCATCGCCCTGCCTTTCCGTCCGTAGACGATCCGGTCCCTACCGGTCAGGTCCTTTCGGACCACTACACACTCATACGACTCCTCGAGCAGCGCCGCGGCATCTGCCACGCGGCCCGTGTCCAGTTCGACCGCCAGAGAGCCGCCAGGGGCCAGCCATGCGTGAGCCTGGCCGGCGATCCGGCGGAAGACGTCAAGCCCGTCCGGGCCTCCGTCGAGCGCCTCAAGGGGTTCGAAGCCGAGTACCTCGGCGGGAAGATCGGGGAGATCCGCGCTCGGGACGTACGGGGGGTTCGACACGATGAAGCCGACGGTCCCGGCGAGCTTGGCAGGCAGCGGATCGAAAAGGTCTCCATGGACTACTTGTACCCTGTTGTCGACCCCCGCGTGAAGTGCGTTCCGACGAGCGGCCTCAACCGCTCGGCCGTTGGCGTCGGAGGCCCAGACCCGGACACCCGGATGCTCGCTTGCCAGCGACACCGCGACGCAGCCCGAACCGGTGCACAGATCGACCACGATGGGCTCGGAGACTCCGCTAATGGTCTCCAGCACGACGTCGACGAGCACCTCGGTCTCGGGCCGTGGGATGAACACGCCGGGTGTGACGTGCACCACGAGATGCCTGAACGGCATCTCGCCCGTCACGTACTGCAGCGGCATCCCCTCGGCGCGCTTGGTCACGAGCGTGCGGCACCGTTCGCGCTCGTCGGTCGTAAGCGGACGATCGTGGTGGGTATACAGCTCGACGCGTGAGAGCCCGGTCGCCGCCGAGAGCAGCCACTCCGCCGAGCGGCGGGGGTGCTCGTCATCCTTGCGCCCCAGGAACTCCACGGTCCACTCGAGCGCGTCTTTCACGGTCCAGACGCGCCCGGCCACCTAGACCACCGCCGCCAGTCGCTCCGCCCGGTCGGCGGCCGCCAAGCCCTCGATGAGATCGTCGATCTCCCCTTGCAGAATGGCCGGGATGTTGTGGATCGTGAGCCCGATCCGGTGGTCGGTCACCCGGTCTTGCGGGAAGTTGTACGTGCGGATCTTCTCCGAACGGTCGCCCGAGCCGATCTGGCTCTTGCGCGCGGCGCCGAGCTCGGCGTGGCGACGCTCAAGCTCGGCCTCGTACAGGCGCGCGCGGAGCACGCGCATCGCCGCTTCCCGGTTCTGAAGCTGCGACTTCTGGTTCTGGGACTGGACCACGACACCGGTGGGCACGTGCGTGATGCGAACCGCCGAGTCGGTGGTGTTGACGCTCTGACCTCCGGGCCCGCTCGAGCGATAGACGTCGATGCGCAGATCGTTCATGTCGATATCGATCTCGACGTCCTCGGCCTCGGGGAGCACCGCGACGGTCGCCGTGGAGGTGTGGATACGCCCCTGGCTCTCCGTGGCGGGCACGCGCTGCACGCGGTGCACGCCGCTCTCGAACTTCATCTTCGAGTAGACGCCCTTGCCCTTGATCATGAACGAGACGTCCCTGTAGCCGCCGACCTCGTTTTCCGCGACGTCGATCTCCTCGACCTTCCACTTCTGCCGCTCGGCGTACCGGACGTACATGCGGTAGAGGTCGCCGGCGAACAGTCCGGCCTCGTCGCCGCCGGCACCGGAGCGGATCTCGACGATGACGTTCTTCGCGTCGTTGGGATCCGTCGGGAGCATCATGACCTTGAGCTCCTCCTCGAGCGGTTCCACGAGCGCCTCGAGCTCATCGAGCTCGTCGTTGGCGAGCTCCTTCATCTCGGGATCGGTCTCGGTCCGCAACATGTCGCGCGCGCTGGCGATGCCGTCGAGCACATCGATGTACTCGCGGACCTTGGTCGCCAGCGGCGTCATGGCGGCGTGCCCCTTGGCCAGCCGCGTGTACTCCTTCTGATCCGCGAGAACCGACGGGTCGGAGAGCTTCGCCGTTATCTCGTCGTACGACGAGAGTATGGATTCGAGTCTGCTACGCATGATGTGATCCTTACGCGTGGACGGTGACAGCGTAGCACGCGATGCGGGCCGCGCAGATGTCCCGCAGACGGGCCCTCAGTCCAGCGCCGGAAGCGGTTCGGGCTCGCAGATGAGCGCCTCACCGCGCGCCTCGGCCTCGGCCTGCTCGCGTGCGACGACCATGTTCATGGCGGCCACCGCGATCTCGATCATCGACTCGTCGGGCTCGGCGGTGGTCAGACGCTGCATCTGCAGCCCCGGCCAGAGCAGGACCTTCACGAGCGGGTTCTCCGGCCGCGTGCCCGCCCACTTGACCGTGATCTCGTAGGCGATGCCCGCGATGAGCGGGAGTAAGACGATCCGGATGCCGATATTGAACGCGAGCACCCACATCCGTCCGTCGACGCCCCATGCCGCGAGGATCGCCTTGCCCGGGACGAGCGAGAAGACCGCGATCGCCACGACCATCACCATCAGCAGGAACGACGTGCCGCACCTGACATGGAGCGTCGTGTACCGCTGGATGATATCGGACTCGAGCGGCAGACCACGCTCGTAGGCGTGAATGGTCTTGTGCTCGGCGCCGTGGTACGCAAAGACGCGCTTGATCTCCTTCAGGCGGCTGACCGCCACGATATAGGCGAAGAACGCGACGAGTCTCAAGACGCCGTCAACGACGTTCCAGGTGAACGGACGGTCGACCGAACTGCCGACGAGCAGGTTGGTCACGATCGCCGGCAGCACGATGAACAGCCCGACCGCGAGACCGATGCCGAGCACCATCGTGAGGCCGATCTCCTTGGAGGAGAGCTTCTCCTCCTCGGTCTCACCCGCGTGTTCGGCCGAGATGCCGAACGCTTTCACGGCGAGCACCATCGTCTCGTAGAAGCCCCACATCCCGCGGATGATCGGCCACTTGAGCCACGCGTGCCTATCTCTGGCCGAGACGAGGTCGTGCTCCTCGGTGTAGATCTCACCGGACGGCTCGCGCACGGCCACGGCCCAGTTGTACTTGCCGCGCATCATGATGCCCTCGAGGACGGCC
>JAXMLJ010000124.1:0-6086 GCA_034368805.1 Coriobacteriia bacterium | reverse complement strand
GCTCCGAGATGACCGCCGGCCCGCCGATGGCGTACCCATCGGTCAGGTTCCCGGCGTTGTCGTCGAGGAACGCGGCGGTCTGCGTGGGCAGCGTGCTGCGCTGCACGAGCAGGATGGGAGAGGTTGTGGCAGCCGCGTACGCCGAGGCCGAGACGGCATCGGGATACGTCTCTCCGTTCACGAAGATGACCTGTCCGCTACCCGGGCCGATCTCGCGTGCGATGAGCGCGGCCGTCTCGTAGCGGTTGATGCCGGCGATCCGGGCGACCATCGTCGTCTCGATGCTCGCCGCTGCGGCGGCTTCGGTGGCCACTGCCGAGGAGAGCGCCTTCTCTCCGCCGAGCAGCACGATGGTCCCGGGGCCGAGCGCGGCGATCGCCTCTGCGGCAGCCGGGCCTATCCGGTTTGCGGGCGCGAGGAGCACGGGGGCGTCCAGATGCTGCGACAGCGGTGCGGCCGCCAGGGCGTCCGGCCACTGCTCGCCGGATGCGACGATCACGGTATCGGCGCCGTCGGGCCACGCGGACCGGGCGGCCGCCGCCGCCGTCGCGTAGCGGTCCGGCCCCTCGATCCGGTCCTCGCGAGGCTCATGCGGGTCCGTCGCAAGGTAGCGTTCGATACCGTCGGCGATGCCGATAGCCGCACGCTGCCGGAACGACGCGCTCAGCAACTTGGCGCGATCGTTCGGGTTGGAAAGGAAGGCGACCTCGACGAGGGCGGCCGGCATGTTCGCCCACCGGATCACGTAGAATCCGACGTCGTCGACCCTTCTGCTGTAGGTTCCTGCCGACGCGACGACGCCCTGCTGCACGTACGTTGCCAGCCGCTGCGAGAGGATCCGGTCGGTATCCGTCTCCCAGCTGTTGTAGAAGGTCTCGGTGCCCGTGGCGCTTGAGCCGCCAGCGTTGTTGTGGATGGAGACGAACACATCGGCGCCCCACGTGTTGGCGGAATCGCAACGGGCCTGGAGGTCGTCGTACGCCACGGCGCCGCCATCAGGTGTGTAGCTGTAGACACCGGTCTTTCCGTCGGCGTAGAGATAGTAGGTCTGCGCCGCCTCGTCCCAGTGCCAGGTGGGTCGGTCGCCGCTCTCTACGGTGTAATCTCCCGTGCGGCTCATGTTCACGCGATGGCCGCGCATGACGAGCTCGGTGCGCGTCTCCCGGGCTATGAGGAGGTTGATCCACTGCTCCTCCACGCCTGCGTACACGGCGCCGGGATAGCGGCCGCCATGTCCGGGATCGATGAAGATGGACGCGGCGTGCGCGGACGATGGAGTGAGGAGGGTGACGAGCGCGACGAACACCGTGGCGAGCTGGAGCGCGCGCGTGCGGCGGATGCGGTCTACGACGGTCTGCTGCGGCTGCATCGGTGGCTCCCTGTCGGGGTCCATCAGGCTCCAGTAAAGCACATCGGTGCGGCGTCGTGCAGGCGATCCGATGTGGAGGAGGTCGTGTCGACCGACCGGACGACGATGTTACGGTCAATCCGCGTACGGCGGTTCCCCAACGGCGTACACTCATCTAGAATGTCGGCACCGGGGCGCCATCGTCGGAGTGTTCGCACACCCTGTCGACGGCGCAGCCATTGCAGCTCTCATCGGACCAGGCTCGCCCGTTGCGGCACTCGGCGGAGCCTGGTCGTGTCGTATCCGGGATCGGGCTCACGCGGTACAGCAGGTATGTAAGGCCGGCACGGTCCTTCTTGGAACGGGCGGCTCTAGTCGAGGAGGCGGCGCGCAGTATGGAGATGGAGATCGGACGCGGCAAGACGGCACGTCAGGCATTCGGTTTCGACGATATCGCGATCGTTCCGAGCCGTCGCACACGCGACCCTCGGGACGTGAACATCGGCTGGGAGTTCTCGTTCCGGGGACGTGACTACGAGTTCGCGCTACCAGTCCTCGCCTCGGCGATGGACGGCGTGGTGGATCCCGCGTTCGCCGTCGCCATGGGCAAACTCGGCGGGCTGGCGGTGCTCAACCTCGAGGGCATCCAGACCAGGTACGAGGATCCCACGCCCCATCTCGACGCTATCGCGTCGTTCTCGCACGAAGAGGCGACACGCAAGATGCAGGAGATCTACCGCGAGGACGTCAAGGCAGAGCTCATCACGCGTCGGGTCAAGGAAGTGAAGGATGGTGGCGTGCTGGCTGCCGCCTCGCTCACTCCCCAGAATGTCGAGCGGTACATCGACGCGGCGATGGCCGGCGGTCTGGACATCCTGGTCATCCAGGGCACCGTCGTCTCCGCCGAGCATGTCTCGAGCTACGACAAGCCCCTGGACCTCAATGCGTTCATCCGCGACCTCGATCTGCCCGTCATCGTCGGCGGCTGCTGCAGCTACCAGGGCGCGCTGCACCTCATGCGCACGGGCGCCGTCGGTGTGCTCGTGGGCGTGGGCCCCGGCCACGCCTGCACGTCGCGGCGCGTGCTCGGCATCGGCGTGCCGCAGGCCACCGCGATCGCCGATGCGGCTGCGGCACGGATGCGTCACCTGGACGAGACCGGGTCGTACTGTCACGTCATCGCCGACGGCGGCATGCGGACCGGTGGCGACCTTGCCAAGGCGGTCGCGTGCGGAGCCGACAGCGTGATGATCGGCTCGCCGCTCGCGGCTGCGAGCGAGGCGCCCGGGCGTGGTTATCACTGGGGTATGGCGACGTTCCATCCCGACCTGCCGCGCGGCACGCGCGTCAAGGCCGGTCAGAAGGGCACCCTCGAGGAGATCCTCATCGGTCCGGCCCGCGAGAATGACGGTACGTTGAACCTACTCGGCGGCCTGCGCACGTCGATGGCCACGACGGGATACGAGAACCTGAAGGCGTTTCAGAAGGCCGAGGTCATGGTCGCGCCCGCGCTGCAGACGGAGGGCAAGGTCCTCCAGCAGTCGCAGGGCGTCGGCATGGGCCGATAGGGAGACCCGGTGACCTACCACGACGAGCAGCCTGCGGTATTCGTCCTCGACTTCGGTGCGCAGTACGCGCAGCTGATCGCGCGACGCGTGCGAGAGGCGCGCGTCTACTCGGAGATCGTCCCGTACGACATCAGTGCCGAGGAGGTGGCCGCGCGCAGACCGGCGGCCATCATCTTGTCGGGCGGGCCCGCGAGCGTCTATGCCGAGGGCGCGCCGCACCTCGATCCGGGCGTGCTCGAACTCGGGATCCCGGTGCTCGGCTTCTGCTACGGCATCCAGGAGATGGCGCTGCATCTTGGTGGCGACATCCCGCACACCGACATCGGTGAGTACGGGTTTGCCGAGCTCACGGTGGTCGGTGACGGCGGGCAGCTTCTGGTCGGTCTGCCCGAGACCTCTCAGTGCTGGATGAGCCACCGCGACAGTGTGGGTACGCCGCCGGAGGGCTTCACGGTCACCGCGTGCACGCCCACGACCGGCATCGCGGCTATGGAAGACCCGGCCAGGAAGCTCTACGCGACGCAGTTCCACCCCGAGGTAGCGCACACCGAGCACGGTCAGCAGATCATCCGCACGTTCCTCCACGACGTCGCGGGTATCCCACCCGTGTGGACGATGGTGAACATCATCGACGAGACGGTCGAGCGCGTGCGCGAGCAGGTCGGCGGCGACCGCGTGATCTGCGGTCTGTCAGGCGGCGTGGACTCGAGCGTCGTGGCCGCGCTTCTCCACCGAGCCATCGGCGACCAGCTCACCTGCGTGTTCGTCGACCATGGGATGCTTCGCCTCGACGAGGCCGAGCAGGTCGTCCGTACGTTCCGCGACCAGTTCCACATCGACCTCGTGCACGTGGAGGCCGAGGAGCGCTACCTCTCGCTCCTGGCCGGTGTGAGCGATCCCGAGCTCAAGCGCCGCATCATCGGCGAGGAGTTCTGGAAGGTCTTCTTCGACGAGGCCACCAGGCTCGAGGGGGTCAAGTGGCTCGCCCAGGGAACGCTGTACCCGGACGTCATCGAGAGCGGCAACAAGACCGCCGCCAAGATCAAGAGCCACCACAACCTGATCCCCTTCCCCGCAGGCGTTCACTTCGACCTTATCGAGCCTCTGAAGGCTCTCTTCAAAGACGAGGTACGTGCCGTGGGCTCAGAACTCGGTCTGCCCGACGAGATCGTGCACCGGCAGCCGTTCCCGGGGCCGGGACTCGCCGTCCGCATCATCGGCGAGATCACGCACGAGAAGCTCGAGACGCTACGCCGTGCCGATGCGATCATCCGTGAGGAGATCGGCGCCTGGGACACCGAGCGCAGCGTGTGGCAGTACTTCGGCGTGCTCCCGGACATCAGAAGCGTCGGCGTCATGGGCGACGAGCGTACCTACGGGCGCCCGATCATCATCCGGGCGGTGGCCTCGGCAGATGCCATGACTGCCGACTGGGCGCGGTTGCCGCACGATCTGCTCGCGAAGATGAGCAACCGGATCATCAACGAGGTAGAGGGTATCAACCGCGTCGCGTACGACATCACGAGCAAGCCGCCCGGAACCATCGAGTGGGAATAGTACGCATACGGACGTAAGCGGTGCCGGGCGACCGGCGACGCGCGTAGACCGAGCAGTGCGAGGAGCCGATCATGAACGAGACACCGGATGCCCAGGCGAGGATCGCCGAGTACCGCACGCGTATCGATGAGATCGACTGTCGCATCGTGGCGCTTCTGAACGAGCGCGCTTCTCTCGCGCTTGCGATCCGCGAGCTCAAGCCGCAGGTGCACATGGGCCTGTACGACCCGAAGCGTGAAGAGGAGATCTTCGGGCACCTCGCATCGTGCAACGAGGGACCGCTGTACGCCGAGAATCTGCGCGAGATCTACGAGGCGATCCTGCACGTGATGAAGGAGTTGAGGGACTGATGGCAGCGCTCGAGCGGGGGGGCGGCGCCGGTTCCGGCGGCGCGGCGCGGCCGGCGGTCGTGCGGGACGGCGCGGTCACGATCATCGCGGGGCCGTGCTCGGTGGAGACGCGCGACCAGATGGACGAAGTCGGTGCGACGCTGGCTGAGCTCGGCATACGCGTCATGCGCGGCGGCGCATACAAGCCGCGCACGAGCCCGCACTCGTTCCAGGGACTTGAGGAAGAGGGGCTGAAGATCCTGCGTGAGACCGCCGACAAGTACGGTCTCGTCTTCGTCACCGAAGTGACGGACTCGGCGCACGTCGAGGTCGTGGACGCGTACGCTGACATCCTGCAGATAGGGACGCGCAATATGGCCAACTTCAGTCTGCTGAAGAGGATCGGACAGGCGACGGCCGAGAGCCACAAGCCCGTCGTCTTCAAGCGCGGCATGGCTGCGACGATCCAGGAGTGGCTGCAGGCAAGCGAGTACCTGACGATGCTGGGCAACGAGAACGTGATCTTGTGCGAGCGCGGGATACGCACCTTCGAGACCGCGACGCGTTTCACACTCGACATCAGCGCCGTCCCGGTGGTCAAGAAGCTCTCGCTCCTGCCGATCATCGTCGATGTCTCGCACCCGACCGGCCAGGCGGACCTCGTCCCGGCGGTCTCCCGTGCTGCGGTGGCGGTCGGCGCCGACGGGCTCATGGTAGAGGCGCACCCGGATCCGCGCTCCGCGCTCTGCGACGGTCCGCAGTCGCTCGATCTTCCGGGGCTACGCGCGCTCGTTGCCGAACTCGCGCCGATCGCGTCCGCCGTCGGCAGGACCCTCGGATAGCCGGCGGGGACCGGCGCCACGCATCCGTGAACGGGAATGGAGCTTACGGAACCTTGTTGTGGCCGTGCTCGCCTGAGATAATCGTGATTGACTTCACGATTCGGCGGGGTGTTTGCTGGTAGTGCGGGCGGTCGGGATCCCGAGGTCGCGGAAGGGCGTAGACGTGCAGAAGTCGTCACTCCATAGTATCTGCACCCACTGCGGGTCGATCGGAGCCGGGCGCATCGGCTACTGCAGCGTGTGCGACACGCCGGTATGCGAGAAGTGTGGCAACACGCAGATCACGCTCTCCGAGCGCAAAGTCATGCACGACAGCTGCCTGCGCGACGCCGACCAGTCGAGCTTCTCGATGATCAAGTTCGTGAAGTAGTCCCTTAGCGCGTCAAGGCCGCCGCTAGGACCAGGATGCGTGCAGGGTTCGTGGTGATCGGGGGATCAGGAT
>JAXMLJ010000123.1:0-5591 GCA_034368805.1 Coriobacteriia bacterium | reverse complement strand
ACTCACCGTTCTCGGTGAGGTCGTGATACTTGTAGACGATCAGGTCGCCTTCCTCGGGCTCCTCGATCACGGGGATGTTGCCGAACCACAGCGATGCGGTTTGACCATCGACCACGGTCACGTCCTGCGACAGGGGCGTGGTGTTGGTCCAGCCGTCCTGAAGCGTCTCGGTCACGGTGTACTCACCGGGCTCGAGTCCGCCGAAGAGCAGCTCGCCATCGACGTCGGTAGTGCCCGTGGCGACGAGCGAGATCGCCGAGGCAGTGATCGGTGGCGTGGACTGGGTCAGCGTGAACTCCCAGTCCTCGAGCATCGGCTCACCGTCGTCGTACTCGCCGTTCTCGTTGAGGTCGTGATACTTGTAGACGATCAGGTCGCCTTCAGGCTCGTCGGTGATGATGTTGCCGAACCGCTTCTCCGAGTTCACCTGGGCCGTGTGATAGAAGACCATCTGGCCGAGCGGATCGCCCGAGGTGGGCGTCTCGCCCGCGTCGATCTGATCCTGCGTGAGCATCTCGGTCAGGCGGTACCAGCCGACGGGCCTCATACCGAAGTCGGCCTGACCATTCGTGCCCTCGGTGGTGACGTCTGCGACGAAGCTCCACGGACCGTCTTCAGAATCGCCACTCTCGAGGCGGAAGGCGAATCCGGCAAGCCAGTTCTCGCCGCCATCGTGCTCGCCGTTGGTGACGACATCATCGCGGAACTTCATCACGATGATGTGTGAGTCGTTAACAGGCTCCTCACCGAAGCAGAAGATGATGTGGCTGATGTCGGCCCACTTGCGGGAGGGGTTCATCGGCGCATGAAGCCCGATTCCGGATGTCGCGGCCGGGTTGAAGTAGTAGTCGTTGTAGCCCGTGTTGCCACCCTTCACGCCGATGTGGGTGACCGGGTAGTTGGACGTGAAATCGAACAGCATCCCAGCACCGTTGTCGTACGTCGAGATGGTGATCTCGAAGTCGGTGGGCGTGGTGGGAGTCACCTCGACGTCTGGCGTGGAGATCGTGTACGTGCCGGTCCGTGGGTTCTCATCGAGCTTGACGCCGCCCTCGCATATCGGACGTGCGCCAGCATTGAGCGGGGCTACCGCCACTACCAGCGGAGCGACCGTCGTCGCGATCTCTCGCGAAGGCTCAACGGGCTCCTCGGCGCTCGCTACGGCAGCGGGTGCGCTCGCCGGTTCCTCAGCGATCGGCTCTTCGACGACCGGCTCTACCGGCTCAGCCGCGAGAACCGGCTCTTCGACGACCGGCTCTACCGGCTCAGCCGCGAGAACCGGCTCTTCGACGACCGGCTCAGCCTCGACCACCGGCTCGGACGCGCGCCCTTTCTGGGCACCACCGTCCGCGGCGTATACCGAAAGACCCGGGCCGACCATGGCGATCGTGAGTACGAGCGCCAGGTACGCTGAAAACACCCGTGCCGACGGCGATCCGCCCTTCACTCGCTTCCAAATGAAGGTTGCCATCTTAGACACCTCCTACGCGCCCCGGGGCAGGGGCGACTCGTGCCGTACCTCGGAAACAAAGAGACCGGCCCTCACTAAGGGCCGGTCTCACCATTAGCTCCGCGCCGGACTCCGGTGACCGAGGATACGTCCAGCACATCAACACTTCCCGCGAAGCACGATCTCAACTCTCAAAGTACGGCGTTCTTACCTTCGAACAGGACATTCCCAGGATAGCCAACGTGTAATCTGCGTCACAGTACAGTCAGGCGAGTGGCTTGAGATTCCGACGAACGGCATACGAGGCCACAATGCCTATGGTTTACGCCCCATCATGCGCCGCTGTCTCTCCACCGGGGCGCAAGAACCTTCGAATCAGCGGGACTTTGGTGGCAGGAACGCCCGCGCGAGCACCTCGTCCATCCGCTCGACCGGCACAATCTCCATCTCGGTACGCACGTGCTCGGGAACCAGCTCGAGATCGCGTACGTTGTCTTTGGGAATCAGCACCGTCTGGAGCCCCGCGCGATGGGCGGCGAGCAGCTTCTCCTTCAGACCGCCGATGGGCAGCACGCGACCCCTAAGCGTGATCTCACCCGTCATGGCCACCTGCCGCCGCACACGAGCACCGGTCAGTACCGAGGCAAGCGCCGTGGCCATCGTGATGCCGGCCGATGGACCGTCTTTAGGGATGGCCGCTGCGGGAACATGGATGTGCAGGTCGTACTCCTCGGAGAAGCCCGGGTCGATGCCGAGCGTGGCGGCGTTCGCGCGGATCCAGCTCACGGCGGCCTGCGCCGACTCGCGCATGACATCGCCGAGCTGGCCGGTGAGGGTAAGCCCGCCCTTGCCCTTCATCTTCGTCGCCTCGATGAAGATGATGTCACCGCCGACTTCGGTCCACACGAGACCCGTGGCCACGCCTACCTCGTCCTTCTTCTCGGCCAGTCCGAAGGTGAACTTCCGAGGCCCGAGGTACTCGCCCACACTGCGGCCGGTGACCGAGGTCTTGCCCTCGGCGCCCTCTACCACCTTTCGAGCCACCTGCCGACAGATCGCCGCGATCTGGCGCTCGAGGTTGCGAACGCCAGCCTCACGCGTGTACGTGCGGATGATCTCCCGCAGCGCGCTGTCCGTGATGGCGAGCAGACCGGGACGGAGACCGTGCTCCTTGAGTTGCTTGGGCACAAGATACTTGCGCGCGATGTGAAGCTTCTCGTCTTCCGTATAGCCCGGGAAGTGGATGACCTCCATCCGGTCCTTGAGCGCCGGCGGGATCGGATCGAGAACGTTTGCCGTGGTGATGAACATGACGTCTGAGAGATCGAACGGCGCCTCGAGGTAGTGGTCCTGGAAGGCGTAGTTCTGCTCGGGATCGAGCACCTCGAGCAGAGCCGAGGTGGGGTCGCCCCTGAAGTCCATCCCGACCTTGTCGATCTCATCCATCATGAAGACGGGGTTGTTCGTGCCGGTCTGGCTGATGGACTGGATGATCCTGCCCGGCAGCGCACCGACGTACGTGCGCCGATGCCCGCGGATCTCGGCCTCGTCACGCACCCCACCCAGGCTGATGCGGATGAACTTGCGGTCGAGCGCACGGGCGATCGACTTGCCGATCGATGTCTTCCCCACCCCGGGCGGGCCGACGAAGCACAGGATCGGACCGCGCATGTGGTCGGTCAGCTTGTGCACCGCAAGGTACTCGAGCACACGCTCCTTGACCTTCTCGAGTCCGTAGTGATCCTCGTCGAGGATCGCCTGGGCCTCGACGAGGTCGAGCTTCTCCTCGTCGGAGACGTTCCATGGCAGACCGACAAGCCAGTCGAGGTACGTCCTGATCACGCCGGTCTCGGCCGCTGCCTGTGGCATCTTCTCCAGTCTGCCGAGCTCCTTGAGCGCCTTCTCCCCCACCGGCTCGGGCATGCCCGCTGCCTCTATCTTGTTCTTGTACTCGTCGATCTCGGCCTGTGTCTCGTCGAACTGACCGAGTTCTTGTTGGATGGCCTTGAGTTGCTCGCGCAGGAAGTACTCGCGCTGCGTCTTGGACATCGACTCCTTGACCCTGCTCTGGATCTTGGAGCCGAGTTCGAGGATCTCGAGTTCCTTGCGCAGGAACTCCGACGTCTTCGTGAGCCTGGTCTTCGGGTCGAGCGCCTCGAGGATCTCCTGCTTCTCCTCGACCTTCAACGCCAGGTGGAACGTCACGAAGTCGGCGAGTCTGCCGGGCTCCTCGATCGCGGCTGCCGCCAGCAAGACCTCCTGCGGGATCGGCTTGCCGAGCTCCGAGGCGCTCTCGAAGTCCGAGATGAGATTGCGCATGAGCGCCTGCGTCTCGACGTCGGCGGTGCCCGCCTCGTCGATCACCTCGACACGTACCGTGAGATAGGGATCGCGCTCCAGATACTCGAGGATGCGTATCCGCTGGATACCCTCGACGAGCGCCTTGGCCGTCCCGTCGGGGAGCTTCAACTCCTGCAGCACCGTGACGACGCAGCCGACGTCGTAGATCGCGTCCGGCCCGGGATCCTGGACCTCAGCGGCGCGCTGCGTGACGAGCGCAACGAGATGATTGCTCCGCATCGACTGCTCCAGCGCGTTGATCGATCGTTCCCTGCCGACGAACAGCGGCACCACCAGGTTCGGGAACAAGATGAGGTCCCGCAGCGGTATCAGCGGCAGTACGTCGGGTATGGGCGCACGCTGGTCTTTGGTGGACATCGGGTCGGGCCCTCTCGTCTCGCACGTCACAGGACGTGTGATAATCTCCCCAGTACTCCGCCATCGTACACGAACACCTGGGGCCGCTCCCGCGCACGGGACAGCGGATCGGACATACGTGATGCATCTTCGCCCAAACAGCCTGGCTGCCCGTGTGGCATGCATGCTCGCAGTCGGACTCCTCATGACTCCCTCGCCGTCGCTCGCCGCGCCGACCACGCCGACCGTGGTCGCGCAGGCCGAGCAGTCGGTCTCCGTCGACATCGTGCAGCCGACGCCCTCGGTCACCCCCGACGACGCCCTCAGGGCGAACGTGGCGGTGTCGGTCGCGGCACCCGCCGAATACCTCGAGGTGCGCCTGCGACTGTTCGGTCCGTCAGGAAGGCTCGTCTACCAAAAGACCGAGATCCGCTCGGAGATGCCGGCCGGCCGACACGTCGTAGGGTTCGAGCACGACCTCGCCCCGCTCGGCCTCACGCCGGGCAGGTATCCGATCGAGGTCCGGGTCCTGGCCACGGGCTCGACTCCCACGGCTCAAGCCGGCCGCCTGCTCGTGGTCCCGGCAGATGCCGAGGCGCTCCCCGTCGCTCTCGTCGTGCACGTCTCGAACACCCCGGCGGTGGCGGCTGACGGCCGGTTCACGCGCGACCCGACGACCGACACGACGCTCAGGGACGATCTCGCGTATCTGACCCAGCTCGCGCTGGATCGCCGGACACCATTGGCGCTGGCCATCGCCCCTGTCCTGATCGAGCAGATCGCGCGCGCAGCCAGTGGCTTCGAGACGGTGGATGGCTCGATCGCAGATCCGGGCTCCGAGATAGTCGGCCGTTATGCACGCGCCCTCGAAGACCTGCGCAGCGCGATCGCGACCGGAGCCGTCGGCCTCATCAGCGTGCCGTACGCACTCCCCGACGCAGATGGGATCCGGGCACTGGATGCCGCCGAGGACCTCTCCGAGCACTGGGCGCTGACCGACACGGTGAGTGCGACCGCCCTCGGATCCGCACAACCGCTGCCAATCGCATTCACGGGCGCGTTCCCTTCCGCCGATTCGCTGGCCGCGCTTCGCGATCGTGACGCGACGGCGGTCCTGCTAGCCCCCGAGGCGTTGCGCTCGGGCGAGGACACGGCGACTCCCGGGTGCCACTCGGTACGCGGCTCTTCGCTGCGCCTGCTCGCCGTGGACACCGACGTCGCCCGCGCGGCATCCGCTGGCGCCGACGCTTTCTACGACGCGCTGTTCGACCGGCTCGGCTCCGATGAGCCTGTCGTGGTGATGCTTGAGGTGGGACCTGATGCGCCCAACACAGCCGCCGAAGCTCAGCGGGCACTCGACTGGATCGCAGGTGCCGACTGGCTGAGAGCCACCGACGTCGTCACTGCCGCGTCGTCCGCCACGCCGAGTCCGGCCTCGCTCGGC
>JAXMLJ010000122.1:0-14159 GCA_034368805.1 Coriobacteriia bacterium | reverse complement strand
GTACTGGGCGAGCGTCGCCGAGGGACGCGACGCCGGGCGCGCATACTCGTCGGCGGTCGGTGCGGCGGACGCCGAAGCCGCCGCGATGCGCACGGCGATCCTCACCGCCGAGAGTGCGCTGTGGGCCGGAGCCGACGGCCGCTGGACTGCCGCTGCCGAAGGCATAGAGCTGGCCACCGGCGTGCGTGACTACGTTTCCGGACAGTTCGACACGGTCCGGATAGACGCGCGCGACGTGACCCTCTCGGCATCGCGCGGCGACGTACCGCTTGCGCTCACGAACGGCACGGGCAAGCAACTCGAACTCACGCTCGCAGCTTCGTCCGAACGGATCCGGCTACCGCGCCCCGAGTCGAAGGTCACCATACAGCCGGCCGACAACTTCGTGACGGTTCCCGTGGACCTCGGCACGATCATCGTCGACGACATGCGGGTGACGGTCCTGGCCGGAGATATGCCGATCGCCGAGACGACGGTCAGGGTGCGCGCCTCGCACCTCGACCGGCTCGCCGCAGTCGGCATGGTCGTGGTCGTACTCATCGGGTTACTGTTCTTCATCCGACGCAGGGTGCGCGCGGCGATTGCTGGTACTATCGCTGTGACCGAACCCGACGAGTGACGAGCGGGTTCCCGGATGAACGAGGGACCATGCGTACTGTAGTACTCGATACGAACGTCCTGCTGGCCGATCCCGGCGCGTTGCTGTCATTCCCCGACGCGGAAGTGGTCATTCCTGAGACCGTGCTCGGCGAGATCGACAAGCTCAAGACCTCACGCGTCGACCCCGACCTTCGCTTCCGGGGCCGAGAGGTCAGCCGGATGCTCTTCGAATTCTCCGAGGGCGGCAGCCTGCTCGACGGCATCGACCTGCCGGACGGCGGGAGACTGCGCGTCGTGCCGCTCGAGGGCGATATCCCACTGCCCGAGGGCATGGCGACGCGCAACGCCGACGACCGGATCCTCGCGGTCGCCTATCAGACATGCAGCGACGGATGCGAGGATCTCACCCTCGTGACCAACGACCTCAACATGCTGCTCAAGGCGCAGACGTTCGGTATCAAGGTCGAGCGGCGCCTCGAGCTCGGCGCGGGACTGGGCAAGCGCACCATCCGCTGGTTCCAGCGGTACAAGACGCCGCTGACGATCCTCGCCATCGCGATCGCCGTCTTCGCGGGCGTGCTCGCCTTGTCCTTCTATACATCACGCCTGACCGGCACCGCGGGCAACGGGGCGGTACCCACCGAGTTCCGCGACCTGCTCACGGCGGAGCAACGCAACCTGCTCGACGGGCTCATGACACTCGAGCGGAGCCCGGCGGATCTCGAGGCGATGAAGCAGGTCGCCAACGCCTACTACGCGCTGCGCGACCAGACCGGCAGCGTCCAGTTCGCCCAGAAGGGCATCGAGTACTACTCGCGCTACCTGCAGGTCAACCCGGACGACACCGACGTGCGCACGGACATGGCTGCGCTGCTGTTCTACTCGGGCTCGACCGACCGCGCCATACAGGAGGCGACCGCCGTCATCGAGACCCGCCCGGACCACATCCAGGCGAACTTCAACCTGGGTATCTTCTACTGGCGCGGTCGGACCGACTACCAGGCGGGAGCGCGACAGTTCGTGTCTGTGATCGACCTTGCCGCGGAATCCACGGATCCTCACAACGAGATCATCGCCACCGAGGCGAGGGGCAATCTGCAGACCCTGATCACGGAGGCTGAAGCCGCTGGCGTCACCGTCGACATCGAACCGTCGTACCTGCCGGGAGGGACCATCTGATGGAGACCATCGACATCGCGATCATCGGCGGAGGACCCGCCGGACTGACCGCGGCACTCTACGCGGCACGCGCACGGGCCACGACGGTCGTCTTCGAGACCGGCCTGCCCGGCGGACAGATCGTCACGACCGACTGGGTGGAGAACTACCCGGCGTTCCCCGAGGGCGTATCGGGTGCCGAACTCGGCGAACTGATGCACCGCCAGGCGGCACACTTCGGAGCGGAGTTCCGCACATTCGCCTCGATCGAGTCAATCGAGCCCGCGGGCATCGACTTCGTGATCACCAACTCCGAGGACGAGAAGGTGCTTGCTCGCGCCGTGATCCTCGCCACCGGGGCGGTCCCACGACGGCTGCACGTGCCGGGGGAAGCCGAGTTCACGGGCCGTGGTGTGTCCTGGTGCGCCACATGCGACGGCGCGCTGTTCCGAGACAAGGTCGTGGCGATCATCGGCGGCGGCGACGCGGCGGTCGAGGAGGCGCTCTTCCTCACGAAGTTCGCGGCCAAGGTCTACGTCGTCCATCGCCGCGATGCGCTTCGCGCCACCAAGTGCATCCAGGAGCGCTGCTTCGACAACGAGAAGATCGAGATGAAGTGGAGCCGGGTCGTCTCCGAGGTCACCGGCGCCGACGGCAAGGTCACCGGCATCCAGCTTGCGACGACCAATGGCGAGCCCGACGAGTTCCTCCCGCTCGACGGCATCTTCATCTTCGTAGGCGTGGAACCCAAGAGCGAACTCGTCCGCGAACTGGTCGAACTCGACGCGAGCGGGTACGTGAAGATAGACCACAACGGCCTCACATCGTACCCTGGGCTGTACGCGGCGGGAGACGTGACCGTGTCCGATCTCAAGCAGGTCGTGACCGCGGCCGCAGGCGGCGCGTCGGCGGCGTTCGAGGCACTGCGCTACATCGATGAACGTATGTGTTCGGTCGGCTAGACGCGCTGCAAGCGCGGAAGGAGCGCGATCCATGAGTGAAACGCTGAAGCACGTGACCGATGACAGCTTCGAGTCTGAGGTACTCGGCGCCGACAAGCCTGTCGTCCTCGACTTCTGGGCTCCCTGGTGCGGGCCGTGCCGGATGATGGAACCGGTCCTCGAAGAGATCGCCACCGAGCATCCCGGCATCATCGTCGCCAAGCTGAACGTGGACGAGAACCCGGTGACCGCGACCAAGTTCGACGTCCTCTCGATCCCGACGCTTCTGGTGTTCAAGGATGGCGAGGTCGTCAAGAAGATGGTCGGCGCCATGCCCAAGAAGCGCCTGGCCGACGAGATCGCCCCCTGGCTCGGCTGATCCGGGGCCCGGCGTGACGACACGCATCATGGTCGTCGATGGTATGGGGGGGCGCATCGGTCAGGAGATCGTTCAGCGGCTCCGCACAAGCTTCGGCGAACGCATCGAGATCCTCGCCGTGGGGACGAACTCCACGGCGACCTCCTCGATGCTCAAGGCCGGGGCGAACCGGGGCGCCACCGGTGAGAACGCGGTGCGGGTCACGGTGCGAGAGGCCGACATACTCATCGGCCCGCTGTCAGCGCTGATACCCGACTCGATGATGGGCGAGGTGACGCCCGGAATGGCCGAGGCGCTCTCGCTCGCACGAGTGCGCAAGGTCATGCTACCGTTGACGAATCCCAGGATCGACCTGGTCGGGACCACGAAGGACCCATTGCCCCATCTGCTCGAGGAGGCCATCGCAGTAGTGGCCTCCATCCTCGGCTAAGGGAGGTGTAGGTCCATGTGTGAAGCCCGCGTGATCGTTGAAGCCGCCGATGGCTCCGAGGTCGAGACGATCGACGATGTGACGACGATCGTTCCGGAAGATGGGTTCCTCAAGCTCTACGACCTGTACGGCGGTCACCGCACGGTCAAGGCGATACTCAAGGAAGTGCGGCTGCTCGATCACACCGTCGTGCTTTCTTCCACGACCTGACCGGACCGCGACGGTTCCCACGCGGTGACGAACACCGCACCAGCCCGTCCGAGAGGAGGTACGCCCATGTGTGAAGGCGGCATCAACACCGGCCAGATGAAGCTGGCCGTCGCCATGGTCAACGACACGCTTGCACTCGCGCAGCAGCATCTCGAGCAGCTCCATCCCCTGGCCGACAAGGGACTCCGCGCTGCCACGAGTGCCGAGCTGGCACAGGTCACCGTCATGCTCGGCGAAGCGCGCGAGAAGCTCGACTCGGCAGTGAGCCAACTCACGGTCACCGATGACGACGTGACCGTAGAGCGCTTGTAGGACACGACTGGCCCGGCGCAGGGCCAACAGCGCGTTCCCCCGAGGGTTCGCACGAGACGATTCCACGTACCGACAGAAGGAGATCACTCGTGCACATTCCTGACGGCATGCTCGAAGCACGGACCTGGATCCCTGCATGGCTTGGCTCGGCAGGCGTACTTGTCTACGGGATCCGCCGCGTCCGGCAGACGCTCTCCGACGGCACCATCGTGATGATGGCCGTCATGGCTGCGCTCATCTTCGCGCTGCAGATGCTCAACTTCCCCGTGGCAGGCGGCACGTCCGGTCACTTTGCCGGCGGCGCCGCGGCAGCCATCGTGCTCGGTCTGTGGCCGGCGATGCTCGTGATGGCGGCGGTTCTCACCGTACAGGCGCTGTTCTTCGCCGACGGCGGGATCACGGCGCTCGGCGCCAACATGCTCACGCTGGCCGTCGTCGGGCCTCTTGTCGGCTGGACGGTACACCGCATCATCGTACGGCCGACAAGCTCGCGCGGCGCCCGGCTCGGCGCGTCGTTCGCAGCCGCCTGGCTCTCCTGCGTCAGCGCCGCGATCGTAGCCGCGCTCATGTTGTGGCTCTCGGGACGGGCGCCGCTGGTCCCGGTCGTCGGCGTCATGAGCATGTGGCACGCCCTCATCGGCATCGGCGAGGGGGCGATCACTGCAGGACTCGTCGGCTACCTGCTCGCGGTCAGGCCCGATCTGCTCGACGCCGGACGTCCGATCGACGTGCGTGTCGCGCGCAAGGCACTCGTTGGTCTGGGCGCGCTCGCACTCGTGGCGGCAGGCCTTTCCTTCGTCGCGTCGTCCAGTCCCGACGGGCTCGAGTACGCCTACGAGCACGTCGGCGGCGCGCTGACCGATGTCACGCTCCTCGGCAGCCCGATGCCCGACTACCTCATGCCCGGCATCGGCAACGAGACGCTTGCCGGGATCCTCGCGGGCATCGTCGGCGTGATCGTGACCGGTGTGCTGGCATACACGCTCCTGACAGCCCTGCGCGCCCGACGCGCCGCCGACACGGCCGAGTAGCGACGGACAGGCGGCGCCGACGTGGCCGAACGACACGCACACGACACCGGCTTGCACGGTCACAGCCACCGGCATGCCGACGCGCCGGAGCATCGGCACCCGCACCACCACCGCAAGGAGCCGTCCCGGGCCGCGCACGACCATGCGCATGCCACGTCGTTCGAGTCGCTCACCTACATCCTGTCGCCGATACACAGCCTCGACGCGCGCGCGAAGATCGCGGCGACCCTCCTGCTCGTCTGCGGCATCGTGCTCACCCCGCCGCTGCGAGCCGTGGAGGCGCTGCTCCTCGCCTCCCTCATGCTGGGGGTCGCCGCGATCGCACGTCTCCCGATCGGGCGGCTGCTCAGGCGAAGTGCGGCCGTGCTGCCGTTCGCTGCGACCATCGCCCTGCTCGCCCCGCTCCAGCAAAGCGGCGGCTCGTGGAACGCCGCAGGGCTCGCGTCGTCGTGGGCCGGCGGCGGCTGGATGATCACGTGGGGCATCCTGAGCAAGGCATGGTTCTCGGCGTTTGCGATGATCGTGCTCGCGGCGAGCACGCGGAGTGCGGACCTGCTCGCGGCGCTCCGCAGGCTCAAGGTCCCCGACGTGTTCGTGATGCTGCTGTCGTTCATCGCACGCTACGTGGGTGTGCTCGCAAGCCAACTCCGCTCCCTGCGCATCGCGCTGGCGAGCAGGGCGCCGCACCTGAGCGGGCGGGCTCTCCTGCGCTCGTCCGGAAGCCTGGCCGGTAACCTGTTCGTGCGCTCCTACGAGCGCGGAGAGCGCATCTACCAGGCCATGCTCTCGCGTGGCTACACCGGCACACTTCCCGCTTCCCCGGCCGGCCGCATCGGCCCCGCCGAGGTGCTGTTCGTCATGACCGCCCTGCTCACGGCCGCCGCCGTGGCACTGTACTGAGGGGCCGAGATGGACGAGAAGGCCGCACCTGCCGTGATCGAACTCGAAGGGGTCCGACACCGCTATCCTGACGGCACGGAGGCGCTCCGCGGCATCGATCTGACCGTGAGCGAGGGCCGCTCGCTCGCGCTTCTCGGCCCAAACGGTGCGGGCAAGTCGACGCTCCTGCTACACCTCAACGGCATCCTCAAGCCGTCGGAGGGCAGGGTGCGCCTCGACGGGGTCGAGGTGACGTCCGCCACCGTCCGTGATGTCCGCGAGCAGGTAGGCCTTGTCTTCCAGGATCCCGACGACCAGCTGTTCATGACAACGGTCTACGAAGATGTGGCGTTCGGTCCACTCAATCAGCGCCGCACACCGGCCGAGGTCGATGAACTCGTGCACCGGGCCCTCCACGATGTGGGTCTGGCGGACGCAGCAAGCAGACCCGGACACCACCTGAGCTTCGGCCAGCGCAAGCGGGCGGCACTGGCGACCGTGCTCGCGATGGCGCCACGCGTGCTGGTGCTCGATGAGCCGACCGCGAACCTGGATCCGCGCTCGCGACGGCAGATGCTGGCGCTCCTGGCCTCACTCGGCACCACGGCGCTCATCGCTACCCACGACATGGACGTCGCGTGGGAGCTGTGCGCAGATGCGGCCGTCATCGACGACGGCGTGATCGTGGCTTACGGCCCACGCGAGACGATACTCACCGACGAGGAGCTCCTCGAGCGACACGGACTCGACCTGCCGTGGGCTGTGCGCTCGCGCCGCGTGTGAGACCCGGCGGGGCCAGACCGGACGGACCTGTGAGACCGGCCCGTCCTGATACAATCGATCCATGAGCAAGAAGAGGCACCGCCCGCCCCATCGAACGATCCTCGCGCCCGAGACTGGCGAGGCTCCCCTCTACGGGGAGTGCCCGGTCTGCGGCTACATCTCCGGAGACCCTGCTTTCCTCGACGCGCAGCACCCGTGCCCCTTCTGCAAGGCGACCGGAACCGAGCGGCGCTCCTTCCCCACCGAGCGCATCCGGCGGCTCGACGCGCGCATCCGCTCGTATCACCGCGAAGGCGACCACGAGATCGTGGTCATCCTTGTGATGACGTTCCTCGAGACGATCCTCGAGGACATCCTCGACCGCATCATGAACGCGCACGGGGCGGATCTGCCGCTGCGCCGCATGGTGATGGACACACAGCGCTCGATCGGCGTGCGTATCGGCAAGGTGTTCCCGTCGCTCGCGGGCGAGGAGTTCGAGGACGCGGCCGCCGAACTCGGCTACCGCGACTTCCCGTACCGATGGCGACAGCTCCGCGAGGCGCGCAACGCCTTCATCCACGACTCGCCGTTCAACGGTGTCAAGGAGGCGCTCCAACCATCGATGGGCGATAACGCGATGGACCTCCTCGATCAGGCGTACCAGCTCTTCGTGCTCATGAACAACAAGTTCGTGGCCGACGGTTTCCATGGAGCATGACGGCGTGCGCGCCGTCTCGCTGCACGTCACGGGCATCGTCCAGGGCGTCGGATTCCGGCCGTTCGTCTACGCGCTCGCAACTCGGCTCGGCCTCACCGGCTGGGTGAAGAACACCACCGACGGCGTCTTCATCCTGGCCGAGGGCACGGACGACGCCCTCGGCGCACTTGCCGTGGCGCTTCGCGCCGAGGCGCCCCCGATGGCGATCGTGAACTCGGTCATCGCCGAGGATGTGGAGTACGAGAGTCACGACGCGTTCACCATCGCCGCCTCGGAGACGGTCGAGGGCGCGATGACACTCGTGTCGCCGGACATCGCCACCTGCGACGCGTGTGCTGCCGAGGTGCGCGACGAGACCGATCGCCGGTACGGCTACCCGTTCACCAACTGCACCAACTGCGGTCCCCGGTTCACGATCATCGCGGACGTGCCGTACGACCGTCCGATGACCACCATGCGCGACTTCCCGTTGTGCGAGACGTGCGCCGCCGAGTATGCCGACCCCGCTGACCGCCGCTTTCACGCTCAGCCGAACGCGTGC
Source organism: Coriobacteriia bacterium (assembly GCA_034368805.1). GTDB lineage: Bacteria > Actinomycetota > Coriobacteriia > Anaerosomatales > Anaerosomataceae > UBA2272. Next base: position 6,195 of record JAXMLJ010000122.1, on the reverse strand, counting down.
TTCCGATGCGGGCCGAGGCTCTACCTTCAGGCGGGCGGTACCTCGGACGACTCGCGGTGGGCCCCGGAGCGCGAGAGCGTCCCACGCCCCCACCGCGACCCGGACGCCGAGCGCGAGCGCGCCTGGGAGATCATCGCCGAGACCGTCAGGCTGCTGCGCGACGGCGCGATCGTGGCCGTGAAAGGCCTCGGCGGCTTCCAGCTCGCATGCGACGCGGCTGACGAGACGGCCGTCGCGCGTCTGCGCGAGCACAAGAACCGCTGGGGCAAGCCGCTCGCGGTGATGGTGCCATCGCTTGGGGCCGCGCGCGAGTACTGTGAGATATCGGACGAGGAGGAGGCGCTGCTCACAAGCCCCGCCGCCCCCATCGTGCTCCTGCGACTGCTGGACGACGCCAGGGTGGGGGTCGCGTGCCCAGACAGTCCGCTGACCCCAACCCTGGCGTCGTCCCTCACTCCGGGCCTGCACGATCTCGGCGTCATGCTGCCGTACACGCCGCTGCACCACCTGCTGCTCTCCGCCTTCGGCGGACCGCTCGTGATGACCTCGGGCAACCGGAGCGAGGAACCGATCGCCACCGGCAACGCCGAGGCGCTCGAGCGCCTCGGTGACATCGCCGACGCGTTCCTGCTCCACGACCGCGACATCTACACGCGCTACGACGACTCGGTGGTGCGTCACACGCCGGGTGTGGGAGTGGAGTTCTTCAGGCGGGCGCGCGGGTTCGCACCGTTCCCGCTTCAGGCGCCGTTCACCGCAGACGTGGACATCCTGGCGACCGGCCCCGAGCAGAAGAACACCTTCTGCCTGCTCACGGGCTCACACGCCTTCGTCTCGCAGCACATCGGCGACATGGAGAACGCCGAGACGCTCGAAAGCTTCGAGCACACCGTCGGGCTGTACGAGCGCCTGTTCCGCGTGCGTCCGGAGATCGTCGCCTACGACCTGCACCCGGAGTACCTCTCGACCAAGCACGCACTCACGCTCGGCCTGCCGAGCGTGAGTGTGCAGCACCATCACGCGCACATTGCGAGCGTGACCGCCGAGCATGGCGTGGCCGACCGGGTGCTCGGTGTGGCGCTCGACGGCACCGGGTACGGGACCGACGGCACCATCTGGGGCGGTGAGTGGCTCTCTGCCGACTGGGCCGGCTTCGAGCGGGTGGCACACCTGCGTCAGCTGCCGCTGCCGGGCGGCGCGGCGGCGATCCGCCGCCCGGCACGCATGGCGTTAGGGGCGCTTGCCGAGTGCGGACTTCTCGACCACCCGGGCGCCATACCGTTTCTGGAGCGCCTCGGTGAGGGCGAGGAGTCCACGGTGCTCGCGATGATCGAGCACGGCATCAACACGCCGCGCACAAGCTCGATGGGGCGCTTGTTCGACGCGGTGGCGTCACTTGCGGGCGTGCGCGACGACGCGCTTTACGAAGGCCAGGCGGCCATCGAGCTCGAGGCGGTGGCCGACATGACCGCCGAGGGTACGTACGCGTTCGAGATCGTGGTTCCGGACGGCAGCGGACCGCTCGTGGTCGACTGCGCCCCGGTACTCGCCGCGGTGCTCGACGACATCGTCTACCGCACGCCGGCGCCGGTCATCTCGGCCCGCTTCCACCGTGCAGTGACGGCCGCGGTCGTGGAGACCTGCGCGCGCCTGGCTCCCGAGCTTGGCCTGACGCACGTGGCGCTCGCAGGCGGGGTCTTCATGAACCGGCTCGTGGTGCGCGGCGTGGTGGACGGCCTGCGTGAGGCCGGGCTCGCGCCGCTCACCCACCTGCGTCTGCCCGCCAACGACGGCGGGATCGCGTTCGGCCAGGCAGTAGTCGCCTGGGCGCGCAGGCACCTGATGTAGGCAGACTCAGGGCTGCGGATACTCCTGGTCGATGCGGGCGAGCATGTCACGCAGCATCGGCAGCAGCACGGGCACGCCTGCGCGCACGGTGTCGACAGCCATGGAGTCCTTCAACCCGAAGTAGTAGTGCGCAACCACGTCACGCATACCCATGACGCGCGCCCACGGTATGCCCGGATACCGGCGCTTCCACTCAACCGGCACGTTCTTCGCCGCCTCGCCCAGGACCATGAGCTGATGCAGCACAGCCCCGCGTAGCGGCGCGTCCTCATCCATGAGCTCAGCATCGCTGACGCCGCGCGAGAACGCGATGATTCGCTCGCACGCACCGACCATGTCCTCAAGGTAGACGCCGGGATCACGCATGCCAGACCCTCACGCGTTCCCGCTCCACGTACGGCTGCACACGGGGGCGAAGCGTTTCGAAGCTTCCCGTGTCCGCCTTCCTGCCAAGGATCTCTGTGAGCCGCTCCTCCGAGCCGAAAACCGTGTCGAACGTCGGCGTCTCAACGTCGACAATGAGGTCGACATCGCTCTCGGATGTCTGCTCACCTCGGGCGAACGAGCCGAAGACGTCGATGCTCGTGATGCCGAAACGCTCGTGCAACTCGTCGGCATGCTCGCGGATGCGGGCGATGACCTCGCCGAGGTCGCGGACGGGCGTCACTTCGGCCGGGCGATCGAGCACAACCGAGCCGTACGGTGCCGGGGTCTCCGCGGCGAGTAGCGGTTGCGCGCCCACACCGAGCGCGTCGGCCACCCGGGACAGCCGGCTGAGCGAGACGCATCCGTAGTGCTGCTTCTCCCAGCGCGCGATCTGCTGCTGGTGCACGCCCACGAGTTCCGCCAGTTCGCGCTGCGAGAGCCCGAGCGCGAGACGCGCGGCCACAAGCCCGGAGCCGATGTCGGAAAGCGGTGTCATAGCGGCATGGTACAACACTCTTGTTGTCACTACAACGATTTACTTGTAACGCATCGCGCCGCAGGGATGCACTCACTCCTACCCCGCTTTCCGCACACAGGCTATAGTAGGTGGGTGCCACCGGCCCCCCGCGTACCGCCCCAGGAGGTCATCTATGTGTCTCGCCATACCGGCGCAGCTCGTCAGTGAACCCAACGAGATCCAGATGGTCGAGGTCGATATCCTCGGCGTGCGTCGCCACATCTCCACAATGATGGCCCCGGCCGCCAAGAAGGGTGACCACGTGCTCGTGCACGCCGGCTTCGCCATCCAGATCGTGGACGAAGAGTTCGCCGCCGAGTCGCTTCAGATGCTGCGGCAGATGGGCATCAAGACGGCCGAGGACCTCGAAGCCGAAGCCGCCGAGCTCGAAGCCGCTGAGGACGCTGCCGACGAGGTCCCCACGCCGTGAGCGACCTCTCGTCCGGCTTCCGCGACCCGGAGATCGCGCGCGGACTGGTAGACGCCATCCGCGAGACGGCACAGTCCCCCTGCACGCTCATGGAGGTCTGCGGCACGCACACGATGGCGATCGCCAAGCACGGTCTGCGCGGGCTGATGCCCGACACCATCACGCTGCTCTCGGGCCCTGGCTGCCCGGTGTGCGTGACGGCCAACGCCGACATCGACCTGGCCATCGAGATCGCCCGCCAGCCCGGCGTGGTGCTCGCGACCTTCGGCGACATGATGAAGGTTCCCGGCTCGTACTCCTCGCTCTCGGCCGAGAAGGCCGACGGCCGCGACGTCCGGGTGGTCTACTCCCCGCTCGATTCGCTTTCCATCGCCGAGCGCGAGCCCGAGAAGCACGTCGTCTTCCTCGGCGTGGGCTTCGAGACCACATCGCCCAACGTGGCGCTCACCATCCGCGAGGCCGCGCGCCGCGCGCTCCCCAACTGGTCGGCGCTCTCGCTGCACAAGACGGTGCCCGGGGCGCTCCGCGCGCTCGTCAACGATCCCGAAGTCCGCGTGACCGGCTTCATCCTGCCCGGCCACGTCTCGACCATCATCGGCCTCGAGCCCTACCGGTTCCTGGCCGAGGAGTACGGCATCCCGAGCGTGATCACCGGCTTCGAGCCGGTCGACGTGCTCCAGGGCGTCTGGATGCTCAGCCAGCAGCTCGCCGAAGGCCGCGCCGAGGTCGAGATCGCCTACGGACGTGGTGTGTCCGCCGAGGGCAACCCGACAGCGGTGGCCGCCATGGAAGAAGCGTTCGCGCCGGTTGATGCCGAGTGGCGTGGCATCGGCGTCATCCCGGGTACGGGCCTCGCGCTCCGGCCGGAGTTCGCGCGCTACGACGCCCGCGCCCGCGTGCCCGTGACGCCTCCGGCACCCCGCGAGATCAAGGGCTGCCAGTGCGGCGACGTGCTGCGTGGGGTACTTCTGCCGTTTCACTGCAGACTCTTCGGGCGCGGCTGCACGCCGGAACATCCCGTCGGCCCGTGCATGGTCTCGAGCGAGGGCAGCTGCGCCGCGTACTACCGCTACACCGACTACGGCAAGGACTAGCCGGGCACACCGCCCGTGACCATCGGAGGAACGCATGCGCTCTGACCGCATCCTGCTCGCACACGGCAGCGGCGGCACCATGATGAAGGAACTCATCGAGGAGGTGTTCGTGGCCGAGTTCGGCGACGAGAGCCTCAAGCGCATGGACGACGCGGCCGCGCTCGACCTGCCGGCGGGCAGGCTCGCGTTCTCGACCGATACGTACGTGGTCTCGCCGCTCGTCTTCCCGGGCGGCGACATCGGCCGTTTGGCGGTCTGCGGCACCGTGAACGACGTGGCCACCTCGGGAGCCCGCCCGCTCTACCTCTCGGTGGGATTCATCCTCGAGGAGGGCCTGCCGGTCGAGGACCTGCGGAGCATCCTCGTCTCGATGCGTGAGGCTGCCGCGGAGGCCGGCGTGCGCATCGTCACGGGCGACACGAAGGTGGTCGAGCGCGGACACGGCGACGGCGTGTACATCAACACCGCGGGAGTGGGCGCGCTTCCCGAGGGCGTCGACCTCTCCGGCTCGCACTGCCGCCCCGGCGACGTGGTGCTGCTCTCGGGCACGCTCGGCGACCACGGCATCGCGGTCATCTCCACCCGCGAGGGGCTCTCGTTCTCCACAGACATCCGCTCCGACGCGGCGCCCCTGAACCACCTCGTGGCCGCCGTGCTGGCAGCCGCACCCGATGTCCGCTGCTTCCGCGACCCTACCCGCGGCGGTCTCGCGAGCACCCTGAACGAGCTTGCGAGCGCGTCGGGCGTCTCGATCACCGTCGAGGAACGCGACGTGCCGGTGCACGACCAGGTGCGCGGCGCGTGCGAGATGCTCGGCTACGATGTCTTCCAGGTGGCAAACGAGGGCAAGATGGTGGCCGTGGTCCCCGCAGGTCAGGCAGAAGCGGCGCTTGCCGCGATGCGTGACGCCCCTTACGGTCAGGATGCCGCTATCGTAGGCGCGGTCGCCGAGAGTCCCGCCGGCAAGGTCTACGTGCGCACAGCCTTCGGGGCGACCAGGATCATGGACATGCTCGTCGGCGAACAGCTGCCGAGGATCTGCTAGCCCCATGACAGGCGCCGTCTCCTATCGCGGAGGCCTCGCCCGTATAGCCGTTGCCGGCGTGATCTGGGGCTCCATCGCACTTCTCACGCGGCATGTCGGGGTAAGCGCGTTCGTCATCGTCTTCTGGCGTGTCACCTTCGCCGGGCTGACGATCGCGACCTACCTCGGGCTCAAGGGTCGCCTCGGCGAACTCGTTCGGCTCCCCGCCCGCCGCAAGCTCGCATTGGCCGGGATGGGTAGCCTGCTCGCGCTCAACTGGGTGCTCTTCTTCAGCGCGCTCAAGTTGACCGATGTGGCCGTCGCCGTCCTGCTCGCATACTGCGGCCCGATCTTCGTGACCGCCTTCGCTCCCATCATCACCCGCGAGCGGTTCGATCGCCGCGTGATCCTGCCACTCGTGCTCGCGCTCGTCGGCACGGCGGTCATCGTCGGCCCGCGGGAGCTCCAGCTCACAGAGGGCACGCATCTGCTCGGCGCCGGCCTGGCGTTCGCCTCGGCGTTCACCTACGCGATCCTCGTTCTCAACGCCAAACGGCTCCTCAAGGGTATCCCCGCGACCGTCTACATGCTCGGTGAGGACATCACCGCGGCCCTCGTGCTCCTGCCGATCGTCGCGCTCTCACCCGGGCCGTCGTCCGCGAGCGAGTGGGGGTCGCTCTTGACCCTTGGCGCCGTGCACACCGCCTTCACCGGGTTCCTGTTCCTCTCGGCGCTCAGGACGGTTCGCGCCGACCACGCGGCGATACTCACCTACGCCGAGCCCGTGAGCGCCGTCGTCTTCGCGGCGCTGTTCCTGTCCGAGCCGCTGACGCTGCCAACCGCCGTGGGCGGCGCC
>JAXMLJ010000121.1:0-6108 GCA_034368805.1 Coriobacteriia bacterium | reverse complement strand
CCGTCTTGAGAAGTACTACAAGGAGTTCTGCCTTCTTGAGCAGGCTTTCGTCAAGAACCCGGACATAACGGTCAAGCAGCATGCCGAGCAGACCGCGCGTGAAGCCGGCGCGGCCATCGACGTCGTGCGCTTCACCCGTATGGTGCTTGGCGAGACCAACCCGGAGCAGCGGGAGTCGAGCTGCAGTTAGTGTCCGACCCGCAACGGGGCGGTGCCTTGCACCGCCCCGTTGGTCTAGAATCACCGGGGGACACACGTCCCGACCTGTGAGCCACGGACGAGGGAGGACCATGACGGCATACCGGTACAAGCGCGTCCTGCTGAAGCTCTCAGGTGAGGCCCTCATGGGCGACGCCGGCTATGGTATCGACCCGAAGGTGCTCGACTCACTCGCAGCCCAGATCAAGCTCGTCGCTGACGACGGCGTCGAGATTGCGATCGTCGTCGGCGGGGGCAACATCTTCCGGGGGGTCGCTGCCTCCGCGCGCGGCATGGACCGCGCCCAGGCGGACAACATCGGGATGCTCGCGACGGTCATGAACGCGCTCGCGCTCCAGGACACCCTCGAGTCTCACTCGGTCTACACACGCGTGATGTCGGCCATCCAGATGCAGGCGGTCGCCGAACCCTACATCCGCAGGCGTGCGATCCGCCATCTCGAAAAGGGCCGGACCGTCATCTTCGCTGCCGGGACGGGCAATCCGTACTTCACCACCGACACCACAGCCGCGCTGCGAGCCCTCGAGATCGGTGCCGAGTGCATCATGAAGGCCACGAAGGTCGACGGCGTCTACGACGCGGATCCGATGAAGGTGCCAGGGGCACGGAAGTTCGACCAGCTTGCCTATATCGACGTCCTGAACCTCGGACTCAAGGTCATGGACAACACGGCGATCAGTCTTGCGATGGACAACGATCTGCCCATCATCGTGTTCAATATGGAGCAGGAGGGGAACATCGCTGCCGCCCTCAGGGGCGAGAAGATCGGAACCATCGTCTCAGGAGGGGCCCGATGACCACTCACAGTGTCAAGGAAGCGTCGGAGCGCATGGACAAGGCCATCGCCGCGCTCGCGCACGAGTTCGCCGGCGTCAGAACAGGACGCGCGTCCGGCACCATACTCGAGAAGGTCTCCGTCGAGTACTACGGCGTGCCCACGCCGCTGCTGCAGATCGCATCCGCGAGCGTCCCCGAGCCACAGATGCTCGTCGTGAGTCCGTACGACAAGACCGCGCTCGGCGCCATCGAAAAAGCGATCCGCTCGGCCGATCTTGGCTTCAACCCCTCCAACGACGGCACGGTCATCCGCGTCCCGTTCCCGCCGCTGACCGAGGAACGTCGGCGCGAGCTGGTGAAAGTGTGCAAAGGCTACGCCGAGGAGTCCCGCGTCGCGGTTCGCAACATCCGGCGCGATGTGAACGACTTCTTCAAGCGTCAGGAGAAGGAGCACGAGCTCTCGCAGGACGATCTTCACCGCCTGGAGGCGGACGTGCAGAAGGCGACGGATACGCATATCGCCGAGATCGACGATATGCTCCGCCGCAAAGAAGCGGAGATCATGGAGGTCTGAGCCGATGGGCACTGCCCGCACCTCGCTCGAGGCCTTCTTCCACACGCGAGCCGACCGCCTACTGCTGGAACGACTGGATCCCGGGTCCGCACCCCGACACGTAGCCGTGATCATGGACGGCAACGGCAGGTGGGCGGCCAAACGCGGGCTTCCCCGTATCGCCGGGCACCAGGCCGGCGCCAAAGCGATACGCGAGTCCATCGCGGCGTGCATCGAACTCGGCATCGACTACCTCACGATCTACTCGTTCAGCAGCGAGAACTGGCGTCGCTCAGACGAGGAGGTCAGCGGTCTCATGCGGCTGTTCGTCGAGGTGCTCGAACGCGAACTCGACAGCCTGCAGGCGCAGCGTGTGCGGGTACGGGTCATCGGCAGCGAGCAGGGCATGCCTGCAGCGACGATGGAGGCGTTTCGCCGCACCGAGCAGCTGACCGCACGCAACGATGCCCTGACACTCGTGGTCGCACTCAACTACGGCGGCAGGGGAGAGATCGCCGACGCAGTCAAGAGCATCGCGACCGACGTCGCTCGCGGAGAACTGTCACCTGACGATATCGAGGAGACGACCATCGCCGAGCGTCTCTACACGCACGACGTTCCGGACCCCGACCTCGTGATCCGCACGAGCGGGGAGCTGCGCGTTTCGAACTTCCTCCTCTGGCAGCTCGCGTATGCCGAGCTCTGGGTCACGACCGTCCTGTGGCCGGACTTCCGGCGGGGGGACCTCCTGCGCGCCGTCGTGGACTTCCAGAAGCGCTCACGCCGGTTCGGTGGACGTTCATGACCGCGCCTCTTGCCGACTTCGCGGTCCGCACGACGAGCGCTGCCCTGCTCGGCGCGGTCATGCTCGTCGCCATCGTGTTCGGCGGCGTGTGGGGCGTCGCGATCCTGGTATCGGCCATCGGCGTGCTCGTAGCGGCCGAGTTCTACACGCTCACGCGCCGGGAGCGTCGCACCCCGAACGAGGTCTTCGGCCTTACCGCGGTCTTCGCGCTACCTCTCGCGACAGCTCGATACGGGAGCGCGGGCCTGGCAACGACCGTCAGCGTCCTCATCGTCGCCGCGCTCGTCTGGCACGTAGCGATCCGCTCGGTACGGCTTTCGGACACCGCCGTCACCGTGTTCGGTGTCGCTTACATCGGTTTCACGCTCGCTCATCTCGTCTTGATGCGACAGCTCGCTGGCGGCGTCGCGCTCTGCCTTCTCCTGGTGTTCGGCGTCTGGGCCAACGACGTCTTCGCCTACCTCGCGGGCTCCTCGATCGGCCGCACGCCGCTCGCTCCACGCATCTCGCCGAGGAAGACCTGGGAAGGGTTTGCAGCAGGGACACTGGCGACCACGCTCGTGTGGGTGGTCGGAGGTTCGTACCTGACCTCGATGGCCTGGCCCTCACTCGTCTTCGTCGGACTGTCCGCATCGGCGGCGGCGGCACTCGGCGATCTGGCCGAGTCTCGTTTCAAGCGAGAGGTCATGGTCAAGGACTCAGGCACGCTCCTGCCGGGGCATGGCGGCTTCCTCGACCGCTTCGACAGCTTCATTCTCGTCACGGTCGTGGCGTACTACACGCTGACGCTGGTGGGGGTCCGATGAGTAGACTTCGGCTGACGATTCTCGGCTCCACCGGCTCGATCGGCCGCCAGGCGATCGATGTCGCGTCCCGGTACCCCGATCGCGTCGAGGTCGTCGCGCTGGCCGCGAGCACGAGTGTGGAGCGGTTCGCCGAGCAGGCACGCGTGACCGGTGCGCCGTACCTTGTCCTTGCCGATCCCGAGGCGGCGGCGCGCGCTGCGTCGCTGATAGGCCGGCCCGTCCACGCCGGCCCCGAGGCGGTAGCCGCTCTTGCGGGAGACGGACGCGCGGATGTCGTCCTGAACGCCCTCGTCGGTGCAGCGGGTCTCAGAGCATCGGCCTACGCCCTTGATTCGGGCGTGCGGCTAGCGCTCGCCAACAAGGAGTCACTCGTCGTCGGGGGCGAACTCGTCACCTCACTCGGCCTCGACAGGATCGTGCCGGTAGACAGCGAGCACTCGGCCATCTACCAGTCCCTTCTGGGCGAGCCGGCCGAGTGTGTCTCGCGCCTGTGGCTGACCGCTTCAGGCGGTCCGCTCCGCGGACGCCGCCCCGGAGAGCTCGCCGACGTGACGGTCGAGGAGGCCCTCGCGCATCCGCGGTGGACCATGGGACCGAAGATCACCATCGACTCGGCGACACTCATGAACAAGGGACTCGAGGTCATCGAGGCGCACCACCTCTTTGGCGTCGACTACGATCGGATCAAGATCGTCGTCCACCCCCAGTCGTGCGTCCACTCGATGGTCGAGTACGTTGACGGATCGGTGAAGGCCCACCTCGGAGCTACGGACATGCGCATACCGATTCAGTACGCGCTCAGCGCCCCGGACCGCTGGGTGTCTCCTGTCGAGCCCGTGGACTTCGCAGCACTCGGCCGTCTCGATTTCGAGGAGCCGGACCTCGACACGTTCCCATGCCTCGGGCTTGCGCTGGAGGCCGGCCGGATCGGCGGCACGATGCCCGCAGCGCTCAACGCTGCCAACGAGATCGCGGTCGCGGCGTTCCTCGGCGGGTCGATTCCCCTCACGGCCATCCCGTCGACGATCGAGCAGGTCCTCGGCGCCCACGATGTTCACGTACCCGGCTCGATCGAAGAGGTCGAGGCGGTGGATGAGTGGGCCCGGCGCGAGGCACGGCGCATTCTCGGCATCGGCGAGGTGGCCTGACGCTTGCTCGTTGGCCTGACCTGACAGTACGTTTCGGGGATACACGACAGGAGCACACGTGACCGCAGCGCTCGGAACGGCCGAGATAGTCATCTGGGGAGTCATCACGTTCTCGATCCTCGTGGTCTTCCACGAGATGGGGCACTTGCTTGCCGCGCGTGCGTTCGGCGTGAAGGTCCACGAGTTCATGGTCGGCCTCCCGGGGCCGGCGATTCGGCTTCACACCAAGAACATGGCGTGGGGCGTCACGGCGATCCCGCTCGGGGGCTACGTACGGATCTCGGGCATGGAGCCGGGTGCGGAAGACGAGCTGCTCGGCTCGGCGCTCGTCGTCCTGCGTGACCACGGACCGACCGATGCGGCGGGCCTCGCCTCTGCACTCGGCGTCTCCGCCGAGCGTGCGCACACGATCGCACTCACCCTCATGGACTGGAAGGCCGTTGTCGAAGACGGTGATCGTCTCACGCTCACTCTCACGGGCGAACTGGAGAGCCTCGACGCCGCAGGCATGGCGGATCGCGCCCGGAGCACCACGTATCGGGGCCAGTCGACCTGGAAGCGCGTGGTCATCCTCGCGGCCGGCGTCGTCACCAACCTCACCGTTGCCATCCTCACGTTCACGATCGTCTTGTCCGTGTGGGGATACCTCCAGCTCACCACCACGATCGACACCGTCGGCGTCGACACGCCGGCCGCGGCGGCCGACGTCCGGGCCGGAGACACACTGCTCGCGCTCGACAGCGAGCCGATCGAGAGCTGGGACGGCTTCCAGCTGCTCATGTCGCGCACGGAGCCCGGACAGTCGGTGACGTTGACAGTCGAGCGGGGCGGCTCCTCGCTCGATCTTCCGCTCCTACTCGGCGACAAGGACGGACACGGGTACGCCGGCATCGGCCCGACTGCGGTACCCGTCCGGCCGAGCGTGATCGAGAGCCTGGGCGAGAGCGTCCGCCTGACGGGCCTCGTCTTCCGCGCCATCGTCGACCTGTTCAACCCGACGACCTTCGCCTCGAGCGTCCAGGGCGTCCGTGGCCCGGTAGGCATCTCGGTCATGGCTGCCGAGGCGGCAGCCGCCGGTCCACTGTCCTACGCCGGGCTGATCGCGATGCTCTCGCTCTCCCTCGGCGTCATGAACATCCTGCCGCTTCCGCCGCTCGACGGGGGCAAGATCGTGCTAGAGATCGCCGAACGCGTCATCGGCCGGCCGATCAGCCGCACGATCTCTCTAGGGCTCTCCGCCGCCGGGGCGGTGCTGCTGTTCTCGTTGATCGGCTACATCATGTACGCTGACATCGCCAGACTGGCACAGTGACCCGGGGAGGACTGCCGTGCACGCTCGGCGCACCACCCGCGCCGTCTCGGTAGGTGGCGTTCGGATCGGCGGCGACGCACCCCCGGTCGTGCAGTCGATGACGAACACGGACACACGGGACGTAGCGGCTACCCTCGGACAGATAGCGGCGCTTCACGACGCGGGCTGCGAGATCGTCCGCGTGGCCATCCCGCACGCCGACGCGCTGGACCCGTTCGAGGCCATCTGCGCCGCCAGTCCCATCCCCGTGGTCGCCGACATCCACTTCGACCATCGACTCGCCATCGAGGCGACGCGCAGAGGCGCGGCCAAGCTCCGCATCAATCCCGGCAACATCGGCGAGATGTCGCGTGTCGACGCCGTCATCGACGCCGCCGGGGCAGCGGGCATCCCGATCCGCATCGGCGTCAACGCCGGCAGCCTCGCGCGCGAGTATGCTGACGCGGACCTATCGCTGCCCGAGAAGCTCGCCTCGAGCGCTGTTGCCT
>JAXMLJ010000120.1:0-6634 GCA_034368805.1 Coriobacteriia bacterium | reverse complement strand
AAACCACCCCGACTGACCTTCGCGGAACTCGTCGGCTCCACCGAGCGAGAGCGTTCGTGCGGTGGTGATCAGGTCTGCGATGTCGCGCAACGGGTGGTCCGAGACGTAGATGCCGAGCATCTCCTTCTCGAACGCGAGCTTCACGCCCTTCTCCCACTCGTCGCCGTCGGGCGCCGGTGCGTCGTCGTCCAGACCATGCTCCGCCGCGTCGAAGACGTCGAACAGGCACGTCTGACCAGCCTCGGCATCGCGCTGACGCTTGATCGCCGCGTCCACGCACCCGTCCATCATCGAGAAGAGGTGCTTGCGCGTGTAGCCCGTGGAGTCGAAGGCGCCAGCCTTGATGAGCGCCTCGAGCGTCTTCTTGTTGGCCTGCCGCATGTCCACGCGTGCGCAGAAGTCCTGGAGCGACGTGAACGGGCCGCCCGCCTCACGCACGGCCACGATCGTGTCCACCACGCCCTCCCCGACGCCTCTGATGCCGGCCAGACCGAAGGTGATCGCGTCACCGGTAGCGGTGAAGTCGCGCCCCGACGAGTTCACATCCGGCGGCAGGACCTTCATGCCCGCCGCGTTACACGCCGCCACGTACTTCACGATCGTGTCCGTCTTGCCCGTGTAGCTGGTGAGTGTGGCCGCCATGAACTCGAGCGGATAGTGGGCCTTGAGGTACGCCGTCTGGTAGGCGAGCATGCCGTACGCCGCCGCGTGGCTCTTGTTGAAGGCGTACTCGGCGAACTTGGCGATATCGCGCCAGACCTGCTCGGCACCCTGCTTGTCGTAGCCGCGCGCGACCGAGCCCTCGATGAACTCGGGGTAGAGCGCGTCCATGACCTCCTGGATCTTCTTGCCCATAGCCTTGCGCAGCTTCTCGGCCTTGGCAGCCGGGAAGCCCGCCATCTCCATGGAGATCCGCATGACCTGTTCCTGATAGACGATGGCGCCGTACGTCTCCTCGAGGATGTAGCGCAGCCGGTCGTCGTAGTAGGTGATGGGCGCGCGCCCGTGCTTGCGGGCGACAAAATCGTCGATCGAGTCCATCGGACCGGGCCGGAACAGCGCCACCACCGCCACGAGATCCGCGTAGCACGTTGGCTTGAGATCCCGGAGCACGCGCTTCATGCCCGCCGACTCCACCTGGAACACGCCGTCGGTATCGGCGCGCTGCAGCAGCGACCACGTGGCCGCGTCATCCATCGGCAGGGCATCCACGTCGATGGTCACGCCGTGATGCGCGCCGACCGCCGCGACGGCCTTGGCGATGACGGTGAGCGTGCGCAGGCCGAGGAAGTCCATCTTGAGCAGCCCGAGGTCGGCCACAGTCGGGCCGTCGTACTGCGTGATGATCGCGCCGCCCTTGGTGTCGCGCTTCACCGGCAGGTGCTCGGAAAGCGGCGTCGGACAGATCACCACTCCTGCTGCGTGCACGCCCTCGTTGCGCTTGATGCCGTTGAGCCCCATGGCGGCGTCGATGATGCGCCGGGTGTCGGGATTGGCCTCGTAGTCGGCCACGAGGTCGGGGCTCGGTGCGACCTTGCGCTTGGGGTCGTTGTTGCCCCGCAGGGCTTCCGCGACCGTGATGTCGAGCGGCATCGACGGGATCATCTTGCTGATGCGGTCCGGCACGCCGTACGGGTACCCGAGCACGCGCCCGGCGTCTTTGATGGCCTGCCGCGCCTTGAGGGTGCCGAAGGTGATGATCTGCGCGACCTTCTCGGCACCGTACATCCGGCGCACGTAGTCGATGACCTCGCCGCGGCGCTCGTCATCGAAGTCCATGTCGATATCGGGCATCTCGGTGCGCTCGGTGGAGAGGAACCGCTCGAAGAGCAGGCCGTTGGCCAGCGGATCGAGGTTGGTGATGCCGAGCGAGTACGAGACGATCGAGCCGGCCGCCGAGCCGCGACCGGGCCCCACACCGATGCCCTGCTCCTTCGCCCACCGGGTGAAGTCGGAGACTATGAGGAAGTAGGCCGCGAAGCCCTGCTTGCTGATGACGTCGAGTTCGGTGCGCATCCGCTCGAGCGCCTCGTCCGGGACGGGATCGCCGTACCGGCGCTTCATCCCCTCGCCGACCCGCTCGGCGAGCAGCGACTCGGCTGTGTGACCCTCGGGAAGCGGGAACTTCGGCAAGATGATCCGGTCGTGATCGAAGACGAGATCACACTTCTCGGCGACCTCAAGCGTGGTGGCGAGCGCTTCAGGGTACTCGGGTAGTGCCGCTGTCATCTCCTCGTACGACTTCATGAAAAACTCGTCGCAGGAGAAGCGCATGCGATCGGGATCGTCGACCTTGGAGCCGGTGCCGATGCACAGCAGCAGGTCCTGCGTGACGGCATCGGCGCGCGCGAGGTAGTGGATGTCATTGGTGGCCACCGTGCCCAGGCCGAGTTCGGATGCGATCGATGCGAGCTCGCGGTTGATCTCGCGCTGCGTCACGCCACCGGCGCCGGCGATCCCCTGGTCCTGGAGCTCGACGTAGAAGTCGCCCGGCGCGAAGATGCCCGCGAACCGCTCGGCCCACGCACGTGCCGCCTCCGGGTCCCCGAGCTCGATCGACTTGCTCAGGATGCCGCTCATGCACGCCGACGTGGCGATGAGCCCCCCGGCGTAACGCTCGAGAAGAGCCACATCGACCTGCGGCTTGTAGTAGAAACCGGCGGTCGCGGCGTCGGAGACAAGGGTCATGAGGTTACGGTAGCCCGCGGCGTCCTTGGCGAGCAGCAGTAGGTGGTAGAGCGCCGGCTTGCCGCCCGAAAGCTGCCGCTCGGGTGTGAAGTAGACCTCGCAGCCGATGATCGGCTTGATGCCTTTCTTGCGCGCCGCGCGATGGAAATCGATCGCGCCGTACATGTAGCCGTGATCGGTGAGCGCAAGCGCGGGCATATCGAGTTCGGCAGCACGCGCGACGAGTCCGTCGATCCGGGCAGCCCCGTCGAGGAGCGAGTACTCCGAGTGGGTGTGCAGGTGTACGAACCCGGACATCTGCTACAGGTCGCCACCTTGCGCGTCACCGAGCGGACCGAGCGCGTCTACGACCGCCCGGTAGCCGCCCGCGCCGTAGTTGAGACTCCGGCTCACGCGGCTGATCGTGGTCGACGACGCGCCCGTGGCTGCCTGGATGTCGGTGTAGTGCACACCGGCAGCGAGCATGCGCGCGACCGCGAGGCGCTGCGCCATGTCCTTGATCTCCCGGATGGTAGCTACATCCTGCAGGAACGCATAGCGTTCCTCGTCGGTACCGAGCGAGCCGAGCGCGGCGAGCAGGGCGTCGAGCTCGGGGGTGCGGAGACGGTCTGGCGACATCGCTGTAGCATCCCCCTTCGGCGGGCCGGAATCGCAAGATGGTGTACCCATACTAGCACCGGCACGCGAGATGATGGGGTGCCCGGTGGCGGGCGGCGCGACGTTTCCGACAGGCGGTCGACTCGCGCGGGCGCCCGGATGCGCCAGCTACACCACGCGATTGATCAGGCTCCCGATGCCCTCGATGCGGACTTCGACCACGTCACCAGCGACGACCGCGCCGATGCCAGCGGGTGTGCCCGTCAGCACGACGTCTCCGGGAAGCAGGGTCATCACGTGGCTCACGAAGCTCACGAGCTCGAAGGGATCGAAGATCATGTCCGAGGTCCGCGCGTCCTGCCGAATCTCCCCGTTGACGAGACTCTGGATACGCACGTCGCGCGGATCGATGTCCGTCTCGACCCACGGGCCGAGCGGACAGAAGGTATCGAAGCCCTTCGCCCTCGTCCACTGACCGTCCTTGCGCTGGAGCACACGGCTCGTGACGTCGTTGGCGCACAGGTAGCCGAGTACGTGCGCACTCACCTCTGCGGGACTGGCGCGATGCGTTCGCCTGCCTAAGACGACCGCAAGTTCGGCCTCGTAGTCGACGCTCTCGAGTCCGGGCGGTATGCGGATCTCGGCGCCGTGCCCGATGACCGAGGTCGGCGGCTTCAAGAAGATCACCGGCTCGTCGGGGATCGCATGCCCCATCTCGCGGGCGTGCTCGCGGTAGTTGATCCCGGCGCAGACCACCTTGGTCGGCACCACCGGGGCGAGCAGCTGGGCGTGGGGCAGCGACACCACGCCCTCGGGCTCCCATGCCGCGAAGGGCTCATCGGAGATGAGCGTGACCGAACTCTCGTCGGCCAGGCCGTACCTCACGTCCTCGTCCTGAAAGACGCGCACGACGCGCACGCGGGCTCGCCCCCTTCCGGGTCACAGCCGTTCGTTGGTTGAGTTCCACATGAAGGGGGCGGAGTCCTGCACCCACATCATCACGGCTCAGACGGCTTCAGCCACCACAACGAGAGGCTCGGCCTCAGCCGGCGGTCGATCGCGGTCGATACGCGAGGCCGCGCGCAGGCCGAGGACGGCCGCGATCGCGACGAGCACGCCGCCGGCGATGAGCGTCTCCTGGATGCCGATCAGGACGGCAAGGCCGGGCACGAATGCCAGCGGGATGAGTTCGCCGGCACTGCGATGCCACTGGGCTGTGCCGACGATGCGTCCGACGTACTCATGCGGCGAGTCGAGGTGCAGCAGCGTGCGAAGCAGCGGCTCGAATGCACCGATGAACGAGCCCCAGATCAGCGCACCGACGGCGATCAGGCGAAGGTCGGTCGAACCGACGTAGAGCATGGTCCCCAGTCCGGTGAGCACCGTGAGTGCCGTCAGGCCACGCGCCGAGACGAACTTCTGCGGCAGCCGCGGCAGCATCGCCGCGCCGGAGATGAGCCCGATGCCGAACGCGGTGTTCATCCAACCGATCCACTCGACACCCACGCCCACGACATCGCGGTAGAACAGCGGCTCGAGCGCGGAGAACGCCCCAAACCCGAACCACACCGCGGAGCCGAGGAAGATGAAGTATCGGATCGACGGTGTCGTGTACGCGAGCCGCAGGCCCTGGGTGAAGTCGGTCCATGCGTTGCCCGAGATATGCGGGCGCGGATTCTCATCGATCCGCGTGAACCACGCAGCGGTGGCAGCGAGTGCGGCCGCGACGATCATGATCACGAAGACCGAGGGGATGCCGTATGCGGCCGAGACCACGGCCCCGACAGCCGGGCCGAGCACGAAGCCGAGTGCCCCGCCACCTTCGATGAACGCGTTGGCGCGCTCGAGAGGTTTGCGACCCTCGACGATGTACGGTGCGAACGACGCCCCGGCGGTCCACGTCGGCACGCCGAAGAGAGTGAAGACGGCGGCGCACGCCACGAATGTGGGGAACGACGAGACGAACAGCATCGCCACCAGCGGTGGCACGCACAGGATCTCGGCACCGATCATGACCTTGCGGGGGCCGAAGCGGTCGATGAGCACGCCGGCGATGAGCGAACCGACGATGGCGGCAAGGCCGTTTGCGGCCGACATGAGGGCCAGCTGCGTCGGCGACGCACCGAGCGTGTACGCGGCGGTGCCCCACACGCCGATGAACCACACGGCACTGCCGCCGATGCGTGAGATGAATCGCGCGAGGACGACCAGCGCGAGGTTGCGGTTGCTGCGGAGCATGTTTGTGATCCCAGGACGAATCGGGTGGACCGGGAGGCGCGCGAGGCCTACCGAATGCAGGATATTACTCCAACCGAAGCGTGAAGTATACGGCTCGAGCCAACCGGCGCGAAGCGGCTATTCGGCAGCCGTTCTCGGGTGCGCCAGGCCGTACTCCACAGCATCAACGAGCGCCTCCCAGGACGCCTCGATGATGTTCTCCGAGACGCCCACCGTTCCCCAGCTCTTCTCGCCATCACCCGACTCGATGAGCACGCGCGTGACCGCCCCGGTGCCCTTCTTCTCGTCGAGCACGCGAACCTTGAAGTCGGTGAGCTCGATGTCGGCGAGCGCCGGGTAGAACCGTCCGATGGCAAGCCTGAGCGCACCGTCGAGCGCGTTCACGGGACCGTTACCCTCGGCTGTGGCGATGTAGCGGTGACCGCCCACATGGATCTTGATGGTTGCCTCGGTCATCACCCGGCCGTCTTCGCGCTTCTCCATAAGACAGCGGAAGCTCTCGAGTGTGAAGAACCGCTCGTACGTGCCGATCTCTTTCTTGAGCATGACCTCGAGTGAGGCGTCGGCGGTCTCGAAGCTGTATCCGCGATGCTCCAGTTCCTTGATGCCGTCGAGCACGCGAGCGACGGTCGCCTGATCTGCGGAAAGGTCGATGCCGAGCTCGGCCGCCTTCATCGTGAGCGATGCTCGACCGGCGAGCTCGCTTACCACCACGCGCGCGAGGTTGCCGACGGCAGCCGGATCGACGTGCTCGTAGGCCTCGGGCAGGCGCGCGGCCGCGCTCGCGTGGACGCCGCCCTTGTGCGCGAACGCACTGGCGCCCACGTACGGCTGGTGCGTATCGGGCGCGATGTTGGCGGTCTCGGCCACGAAGTGCGACACCTCGGTCAGAAGCTTGAGCTGCTCGGCCGAGATGCACTCGCGCCCCATCTTGATGACGAGCGCCGGCACGATCGAGAAAAGGTCGGCGTTGCCCGCCCGCTCGCCGTAGCCGTTGGCGGTGCCCTGCACGTGCGCGCAGCCCGCGGTGGCCAACTCTCTTGTGGCTGTCGACGCGGGCTGGATGCACAACTCGTTACCCAACGCGGCTTGCGCTTGGATGAATCTATTC
>JAXMLJ010000119.1:0-17503 GCA_034368805.1 Coriobacteriia bacterium | reverse complement strand
CATCGAGGCGATCTCGTCAACCACGATCATCTCGCGGTTGATCGAGGAAGAGGCGACCATCGGCGACATCCGCACGCTGATGTCGCTGCGCAAGGGCGACATGGCGATCGTGGAGGTCGAGCTGCCGGTCGACCGGTGTGTGGTGTGCGGCAAGCGTGTGGCGGATCTGGACCTTCCCGGCGACTGCCTGATCATTGCCATCATCCGCGGCGACGATGCGTTTGCGGTCCATGGCGACACGGAGATGCAGCCGGGCGACACCGTCCTCGCGTTCACCAACGTCGAGCACGAGCGGGCGCTCAAGAAGGCGCTCACGGGGTCGTGACGACCCGGTAGAGAGCGCCGATGCGGAACGGCACAGCGTCGATTTGCCCGCCGCTTCGGGGGTGTCCTACACTATGCAGGCGCATGCGGGTGTAGCTCAGTGGTAGAGCATCGGCTTCCCAAGCCGAGTGTCGCCGGTTCGAGCCCGGTCACCCGCTCCAGAAGGATCTAACAGGGGCCCCGCGGGGCCCCTGTTGTCATGTTGTGCCGCCTGTCCGCCCATCTCGCCGTCCGTCGACGTAGTGGTTGGCGAGCACGCGACTTGACCTCTACTATGGCGAACATAGGTTCGATGCGCCGCGACCCCCTCTCTTGCGGCACGCGGAGAGGAGCGGTCATGGCTGTTCGGCGATCGGCTCTCGGAGTGCTGTTGTGTGCGTGTGTGATGCTGTCGCCTACTGCGGGCGCGCACGGGACGGCGTGGGTCGCGCCTGTGGCCGGAGGCGCGATCATCACGGCGTTCGGCGAGCTGTATCCCGGAGGTACGCATCGCGGCGTCGACGTGTGCGCGCAGTCGGGCGCAGATGTCTGTGTCCCGGCTGCGGGGCGCGTGACGTTCGCCGGCCGCGTGCCTGCCGATGGCGGCGGGACGTGCGGCGCCGTCACGGTGGAGATGCCCGACGGACTGCGCGTGAGCCTGCTGCCCCTCGCCGAGGTGTTCGTGACCGCTGGCGATGAGCTTGCTGCCGGCGAGACGGTCGGGACTGTGGCCGCCACAGGCGATGACTCCAATCCCACGTCGCACCTGCACCTCGGGTTGAGGAGAGGTGACGTCTACCTCGATCCCAGCGGACTGCTGCCGACCGTGGATGCGGTCGCGCCGACCGTTCCATCGTCGGAGCCGACGCCTGACGTGCCCGATGGCGAGCCCCCGACAGCCTCGGCGCCTGCGGCCGTTGCGGACCCGGTCGTGGACACGCCGGGCGACAGCGCCGCCGCACACCCCGCGGGTCAGCCTGCACGCGTGGCCTCCGGCCATGCGCCGAGCGTCGCTGTCCCGGGTGCCAGGATCCCCGCTTCCGGGCAGGCTGATGCGGGGGGTACGCTCGTGCCCGAGTCCGTCAGCGTTCAGGATTCTCCGATGCGTGCCGAGTCCACCGGGCTGCGCTCAGAGGTGCTGCGACATCCGCTGCCTGAAGGCGCGGGCATCGTCGGAGAGTCCGCGCTCGTTCCGGCGGCGCGCGGGGCGCGGGCAAGCACGTTTCGGGTCCCCCAGGTGACGTCGCTTGGCCGCGGGACGGTCGCCGTGGCGGTCTGCGGGTGTGGGATCGTCGGCGCACATCTCATCCTGCGGCAGCGCAAGGAGCGGGTGTTCGCACAATGACGGGAAGTCCGGGGTGTGTCAGAGCGGTGGGGTATTACGTGTGTTGTGGGTCGGTCGGGCCTCTGGTACACTTCGGAAGCTTCATTTCCTGCTCCGGGCAGAGCCTTCACATGTCCCGGGGCCGCATCAGTCCAAGGGAGGTGAAAAGTTGAAGGCTTATGAACTCATGCTCATCATGCGCCCCAACCTCGAAGACGAGGCGCGGGAAGGTGTCCTGACCAAGGTCCGGGGCATCATCACTGCCGAGGGCGGCACGGTCGATTCCGAGGAAGTCTGGGGCAAGCGTCGCCTTGCCCATGAGATCGCCCACACAGAAGAGGGCGACTACCAGGTGATCCTCTTTCACGCCGGTACCGCTACTGTCGCCGAGCTCGACCGCGTCCTGCACATCACCGACCAGGTCCTGCGCTTCATGATCGTCCGACGCGACGATCTGGCTTAGTCGCGCAGCGTGCCCGGCCGGACGGCAACGACCGGTGACAACGAGTGAGGTGGCAGAAGATGAGTATCAACAGAGTGGTGATCTCGGGGAACCTGACGCGCGACCCGGAGCTCAAAGCAACGGGAAGCGGCATGAGCGTGCTCAAGCTGGGCGTGGCGGTCAACGATCGTCGCAAGAACCAGCAGACGGGCGAGTGGGAGGAGTTCCCCAACTTCGTGGACGTCACGATCTTCGGCGCGCGCGCCGAGGCACTGGCGCGATTCCTTTCCAAAGGCATGAAGGTCGCCATCGAGGGCAAGCTACGGTGGAGCCAGTGGGAGAACCAGCAGGGTGAGAAGCGTTCCAAGCTCGAGGTCGTGGCCGATGAGATCGAGTTCCTTTCGTCTCGCGACGGCGGCTCCGGCGGCTACAGCGCGCCCACCTCGGCCCCCGCGGCCTCAGGCGCCGACGATTCGGGCGGAGAAGAGATCCCGTTCTAATAGATCTGACACCGCGGGCGGGCCCCTCCCGCCCGGCGGACACACACCGACCCCATAGGGGTACTGGAAGGAGGTACGTGCATGAGTGATTACTCGAGGAAGCCGAAGCGCCGTTACTGCGCGTTCTGCAAGGACAAGACCGAGTACATCGACTACAAAGACGTGAATATGCTCCGCAAATACATGACCGACCGCGGCAAGATCAAGCCTCGCCGTGTCTCGGGCAACTGCGCGCAGCATCAGCATCAGCTCTCGACCGCGGTCAAGCGCGCTCGTGAGATGGCGCTCGTTCCGTACACGGTCCCGGTTGTGAGCAACAAGGTCGATGGCAAAGGTCGCAGGTAGCAGCGGCGAGCGGCTCGGAGTCGCTCAGACCGCGAGGTTCGCGCTTGGCGCGACAATCGGCTCTCTGTCGATGGTTCTGCTGCACCCTGTCATAGGCTTGCCGATCGCCGCTGGCGGTCTGGCGGCGCTCGTCTACGGGAAGCGAACGGTCCTCGCGCTCGCGGTGGCGGCTGTCGCCGGGGCGCTGACCGGCCTGGTAGCCCACCAGGCGAACGTGTACGTGATCGTCCTGCCGCTCACCGGGTCGGTGGTCGGCGGAGCGGGGCCGTACGTGTTCACGGCGCTGACCGTTGCGTCGCTCGCGTTGGTCGGCCCCGGCATGGTCGCTCTGATGCGTTCGGGCTCGCCGCTTCGGGCGATAGCGATCGCGGCGCTTGCACTGAGTGCCATGCAGGCCGCGGTCCTGATGTCGTTCGCCGCAGTGGCGGGACAGACGGTGCCGGCACTCATCGGTGCAGTGGTCGCCGAGGTGGCCGCCCAGACGGGGGCGCTCATCGAGATGGAGGAAGCGCTCGCGTCGTCGTGGCCGGGTCTGCTCGTATCGATGAACGCGTTCGCTGCTGTGCTCGTGGCCGCCATCGTGGGCCGGGCAGGCGTTCGCCGCGGGGCGAAGGTGCGTCCGATCCCACCGTTGGCCCGGCTCGATCTCGATCCGCGGGTGGCGGTGTTGCCGATAGCCGCGATAGCGTTGCTTGCTGCGGGTCGCATCCCCGCCTCGATCGGTCCGGCGCTCGACGTGATAGGCATGAACGTGCTGATCGTGGCGCGGTGGGTGTTCTTCCTGCAGGGCATAGCCGCCTTCGCGGGGCTGTACGAACGGGCCGGCTTCTCGAGGACGACCCGAGCACTTGGGTACGCTCTACTCGGCGTGACTGAGGCGCTGCTCCCGCTCGTGAGCCTGACGGGATTGGCGGACATATGGTTGAACATGCGGCGGCTGCCGCGTGACGGGTCGACTCCGGATGCTGTTGAGACACCTTCGGACACGGACTAAAGTGAGTGTCACCGCGCCGTCGTGATCGGCGGGGCGGCGCGAAATGACGAGGAGATACGATGAAGGTCATCCTTTTGACAGACGTGAAGGGACGGGGCACAGAGGGCGACGTGATCGAGGTCGCCCGCGGCTTCGCCGCCAACTACCTGCTGCCCCGCAAGATGGCCATCGAGGCCACGCGCGGGAACCTCAAGCAGCTCGAGGCTCGCATGCACAACATCGAGAAGCGTGAAGCGGCCAAGCGCGCCGAGGCTGAGGGTCTTGTCTCGCAGATCACCGGCAAGACCGTCGTGATCGAGGCCAAGGCCGGAGAAGCAGGCAAGCTGTTCGGTTCGGTCACCGCAGGTATGGTTGCAGATGCGCTCTCCGCGCAGTTCGGCATCGAGGTCGATCGCAAGCGCCTCGATCTTCACGGGCACATCAAGACGGTCGGTCAGCACGAGATCGACGTTCGGATCTATCAGGATGTGACCGCGTCGCTGGTTCTCAGCGTGGTGCCGCTCGGCGGCGTGCTGGCTCCGGCGGCGGTTCCGGCCGAGGTCATCGAGCCGGTAGCGGAAGCCGCTGCTGACGAGGTAGCTGCCGACGATGCTGAAGACGTGGTTGACGAGATCACGGCAGCCGACGACGTGCTCGATGTCGAGGCCGAGGTCGAAGCCGAGGACGCTGACGCCGACACGTAGGATTGCCAAGCGGGCGCGCAGGTGCCGGAGACCCGGCGCCGCGTGCACATGACAGGAGCGACTATGGCCGACGACGGAGCACGAGCTCTGGCGGAACGAGTGCCACCGCATAACGTGGAAGCCGAGCAGTCGCTGCTCGGCTCCATGTTCCTGTCCGTGGACGCGGTCGAGAACTGCGTGACGATGGTCGAGGAGCAGGACTTCTACCGGCCTCCTCACCGCAAGATCTACGCCGCCATCAAACACCTGCACCTTCGCGGTGAGGCCGTCGATCAGATCACGGTCGCGGCTCGTCTCGAGTCCACGGGAGAGTTGGACGCGGCGGGCGGCAAGCCGTACCTACTGGACATCACCGGCACCGTACCTACAGCCGCCAACGCTGAGTATTACGCCGGAATCGTGAAGCGCACCTCGATGCTGCGCCAGCTGATCGATGCGGCCACGCGGATCCAGGCCATCGGCTACGGTAGTCCCGATGATATCGACTCCGTAGTCGAAGAGTCCGAGAAGCTCATCTTCAACGTCACCAACAAGCGGGTTTCATCCAACTTCCTTGCGCTCGACGAGTTGATGACCGAGGGATTCAAGCAAATCGAGCTGCTCTACGACCGCAAAGCCCACATCACGGGAGTCCCCACGGGCTTCCCGGACCTCGACAAGATCCTTGCGGGCCTCCATAAAGGGGACCTCGTCATCCTGGCCGCGCGACCGTCGGTCGGAAAGACCGCGTTCGCCCTCAACATCGCGGTGAACGCTGCGAAGGCGGGTCATCCCACGGCGGTGTTCTCGCTCGAGATGTCGTCGGCACAGCTGGTTCAGCGCATCCTGTGCGCCGAGGCGCGGATCGACTCACAGAACCTGCGCACGGGGCATCTGGCCGACAGCGATTGGCCGCTCATCATGCAGGCGATGGGCCGCCTCGGCTCGGTGCCGCTGTGGGTGGACGATACGCCGTCGATCTCGATCCTCGAGGTCCGGGCCAAGGCGCGGCGCCTGTTCCGTGACAAGCCCGACGGGCTGATCATCGTCGACTACCTGCAACTCATGCAGCCGCACGGTCGCCGATCGGAGAACCGGCAGGTCGAGATCGCCGAGATCTCCCGGGGGCTCAAGATCCTGGCCAAAGAGCTCGACTGTCCCGTGCTTGCCCTCTCACAGCTCTCGCGTGCCGTAGAGCAGCGGGCAAACAAGCGACCGCAGCTCTCTGACTTGCGTGAATCGGGCGCGATCGAGCAGGATGCCGACGTGGTCATGTTCATCGATCGCAACACGGATCCCTCGGCCGAGGCGGAGCCCGGGCGGCCCGGCAAGGGCGAGGCCGAGGTCATCGTCGCCAAGCACCGCAACGGACCCATCGACAATTGCAAGCTCGCGTACCTCGAGCGTTTCACGCGGTTCGTGCCGCTGGCGAGTAACGTCCCATAGGGCACCCGCCCGCATGTCCGCGGGCGTTGAGGAGGGCACATGGGCCGAGAGCGCTACGACGCGGTCATCATCGGCGCCGGTCCGGCGGGCATCTTCGCCGCGATCGAGTTGATCCGCAGCCGATCCGATCTGTCCGTGTTGATCGTGGAACGCGGAGAGCCGATCGATCGGCGATCGTGTCCGGCGCGCCAGACGCACTGCATCAGTTGTCCGACATGCGCGATCATGACGGGTTGGGGCGGTGCTGGCGCGTTTTCGGACGGCAAGCTCACGCTCTCCACCGACGTCGGCGGCTGGCTCGGCGAGTTCGTTGGAACGCAAGCGCTCGAGCGTCTCATCGACGACAGCGACCGGCTGTGGCTCGAATTCGGCGCAACGACCGAGGTGCACGCGCCTTCGCCGGATGCCGAGGAACGCCTGGTGCGCGCAGCGACGCTTGCCGGCATGCGGCTCATTCCCATGCGCGTGCGTCACATCGGGAGCGATCGTTCGCCGGCGGTCTTGCAGGCGATGTACGACTATCTCGTTTCCGTCGGAGTCGAGGTGCGCACGGGAACCGGAGCCGCGCGAATCGTGGTGGACTCCGGCCACGTCGTCGGCGTCGAGCTGGCCGACGGTACCGAGGTCAGGTCGGACGTCGTGATCGCCGCACCTGGTCGTGACGGTGCCGACTGGCTGGCTGCCCAGGCGCGCTCCCTCGGCATCTCGCTCGTGAGCAACGCGGTCGACATCGGCGTGCGTGTGGAGGTCCCTGCACCGGTGATGGAGCCGCTCACCGAGCACCTCTACGAGTCGAAACTCATCCAGTACTCGCGTCGCTTCGGCGACCAGGTGCGCACGTTCTGCATGAACCCCTACGGTGCTGTCACGGCGGAGAGCTACGGAGATATCATCACCGTCAACGGGCACTCGTACGCGGATCGCAAGACCGGCAACACCAACTTTGCCGTTCTTGTGAGCCAGAACTTCACGCACCCGTTTCAGGAGCCGATCACCTACGGTACCTCGATCGCACGTCTGGCCAATCTGCTCGGCGAGGGCATCTTAGTCCAGCGACTCGGTGATCTTCGCGCGGGGCGACGCTCGACAGCGAAGCGGATCGCGCAGTCGGTCGTGGAACCGACGATGCCGGGGGCTACCCCCGGGGACCTGTCGTTCGTACTGCCGTATCGTCACCTCGTCGACATCCTCGACTTCCTCGACGCGATGGACGCACTCGCGCCGGGTGTAGCGGCCGATGACACGCTGCTGTACGGCGTCGAAGTCAAGTTCTACTCCTCGAGACTCGAGCTCGACTCGAATCTGCAGACGCAGGTGTCGGGGCTGTACGCCGTCGGCGATGGAGCGGGTGTCACGCGTGGGCTCGTGCAGTCCAGCGCCAGTGGACTCGTTGCGGCGCGCGCGGCGTTGGCCGGGATGGCGGTCTAGGCCCAAGCCCACTCCGGGAGAGCGGCGGGTCGCCCGGTCAGCGCGTCTTGAAGCGGGTGAGCACCCCGAGCAGGCTCTCGGCTTCGACCTCGACCGAGTCGGCCGAGTCGGCGAGTTGACGTGCCGCGGCCGCGGTCTCCGAGGAACTCACATTCACCGGGTGCATCGCTTCGACAAGCTGGTCTGAGGCGCGCTTCTGCTGCACTGTCGCTTCGGCGATCTCACGTGCGGCGGCGGCGGTCTCCTCCATCTGCCGGACGATCGACCCGAACGTCTGCCGTGACTCCCGGCTCGCCTCCACGGTCCCCTCGGTCAGAACGGCCTGATGGCCGGCCGCGTCGCGTAGACGTGCGCTTGCCACCTGGATACCAGAGACGAGTTCTGAGATGCGTCCGGCCGAGCGGCCGACGGAGTCGGCGAGCGCGCGGATCTCGGATGAGACGACGGCGAAGCCCTTCCCGGCATCTCCCGCACGCGCGGCTTCGATGGCCGCGTTCAGTGCGAGGATCTTCGTCTGCTCGGCGATGCCCGCGATCATCCCTGTCATCTCGGTGATGTCGTCGGCGACAGCCGTCATCGCGTCGGCGGCCTGGGCCATGTCGTGTGCGCCGCTCGCCAGGCCGCCCATCGCCTCGTGCGCGCGATCGACCGTGGCGACACCGCCCTGGGCCGACTCGAGCGCGTCCTCGGCAGCATCAAGAACGTGTCGCGCGCCGTCGGCGACTGCCTGGAAGCTCGCGGTGAGCTCCTCGAGCGTCGCCGTGGTCTGTGCCACCGATGACGCCTGATGCGTGGCGTGTTCAGCTGAGGAGCGGGATGCCGCGGAGATCTCGGCCGAGACTGACCGGAGATGCATGACCGACTCCTCGACCTGCGCGATGACGCTGCGCAGTCCGCCGGTCATCGTGTTGAATGCGGTTCCGAGATCCCGGATCTCCCGGTAGCCGGTCGTTGGTACCTGGGCGGTAAGGTCGCCGGAAGCAACCGTCTGGGCTGCCTCGTCGAGCCCGGCCAGGGGGCGCGCGAGAGCCTTGCTCACGTTCACCGCGCCGAGGAGGGCGAGGAGAAAGGCCGCAAGGATCACGCCGCCGAACGTGAGCGCGAACCCGCGCGTGGCGGCGGAGAACGGTGACTCATCGACGCCAACGTAGAGCATGCCGACGATGGCTCCATCGGGATCACGTAGCGGCTCGTATGCCGTCAGATACCGGGTGGTCACCACGAACGCCTCGCCGCGGTAGGTCTCTCCGCCTTCGAGCGTCGCCGCGCGGACCGTATCCGAGATGACCGTCCCGATCGCGCGCTCGCCCTCCTCCGTCAGCACGGTGGTCGAGATGCGCGTTCCGGCCTGGAAGATGGTCGCGGTGCCACCGACCTTGTCCACGATAGAGTCGACGATCTCGAAGCGCAGCTTGAGGATCCTGACCGCCACGAGCGTGCCGTCGTGAAACGGCGCGGTAGCCACGATCGCGAGAGCGCCGTCGGCCTCGCCCGGGACGACCGTCCCGTTCGGCGTCTCTTTCTGCGTGAGCCGCAGCCTCTGGGACAGTCCGACGGCAGCAAGTTCGTCTTCGGGCACCACCGCGAGGCCGACCATGGGGTCGGCCGAACTCGCGGCGGATCGGATCAGGTCCCACGATGTTGTGTAGGCAGCTCCGCCGAGACTCGTGAGGCGCACGCTGCCGTCCGGCGCTACGACGGCGAAGTACGTGATGCCCGTGAGGTCGGCGCGGCGGGAGAGCTCGCCGATGAGAGCGACGCGGGTGTCTCCGGTTCCGTCCGGGAGGTCAGCGTCGACCGCCGTCTCGCTCACCGACTGCACCACTGACGCCGTCGCATCGGTGAGCGTGCCGGCCGCAACTGCCATGTTCGTGTCCACCACGCGCTGTGCCTGCTCCCAGACCACAGCGTCGAGTTGTGTGATGCCGAACCAGGCGGCGAGTACGAGCACGCCCGTGACGATGGCCACGAGGCTCAAGATGAGCCTCATTCGCAGAGACAGCCCAGAACCCATGTGCACATCCCTCGGCAGCGCGCTGATCGCCGTAGTCAATCGGCCGATACACTCGCAGCAGATCACGGCTGTCGCCCATAATCGACCGTCCAGCCCCCCGAGCGGCTGGCCTTGAGGCACGGTACCACTTTGTTGCTTGCAGTGACAAGTCCGGCGTGTTATACCCCATGGGGTATACTGTCAAGCACGTGGCGCGCGCTGCCCATGAAGGGTGACCGGTGGTAGACTCCCCCGAAACACATCCAATCGTCCGCATGTTAGGCGGCCTGCCCAAGCGGCTGGTGGTGTGGATCCCCCTCGCCATGCTCGCGGGCCTCCTTGCGGGCATCCTCGTGGACGTGAGCGCTCTCAAGGTGCTCGTGCTGCCGATGACGATGCTCATGGTCTACCCGATGCTGGTGAACTTCCGGATCCGCGAGGCGTTCGACATGCGTGACAGTCGGGCAGTCGGCCTCGCTATGGGACTCGACTTCATAGTGCTGCCTGCCATCGCGTGGCTGCTTGCAGTGCTGTTCTTTCGTCAGGAGCCTGGTCTGTTCGTGGGTATGGTGCTCGCCGGACTCTTCCCGACCAGCGGTATGACGATCAGCTGGACGGGCTTTGCCAAGGGCAACGTCGCGGCAGCCGTGAAGATGACCGTGATCGGTCTGATCGCCGCGTCACTTCTGGCGCCCGGGTATCTCCTGCTGATGGCTGGTGCTGTCGTGCCGGTCGACGTAGTCGAGGTGGCCCGCACGGTGTTCTTCGTGGTGGGGATCCCGCTCGCCGCAGGCGTCCTGACGCGGAGTGCGCTGGTCCGTCGCTACGGCGCGGAGCGATATCGTGCGCGCATCGCGCCGATCTTCCCGGGCCTGTCCACGATAGGCGTGCTGGCTATCGTGTTCCTGGCCATCGCGCTGAAGGCACGCATGATCGCGTCATCACCCGCCCTCGTGCTGCGCATCATGGTGCCGCTGGCCGTCTTCTACGCGCTCAACTACCTCATCGCTACGGTCATCGGACGACGGTTCCTGACCCGTGGCGACGCGATAGCCGTGGTGTATGGGACAGCTATGCGGAACCTCTCGATCGCGCTTGGCATCGCGATGGCGAGCTTCGGTGCCGAGGCGGCGCTGGTTCTCTCGGCAGCCTATGTCGTGCAGGTGCAGTCGGCGGCCTGGTACGTCAAGAAGACGGACAGGGTGTTCGGGCCGGCGCCGTCACCCGACCTCGCGAAGGCCGCCTGACGCCGGGTCAGGCGTCGACCGGCAGCAGGGTCTCGTAGTCCTCGAAGCGTTGCGGCCCGTCGAGTATGAGACCTTCGCCGGAGAAGACGTTCACGCGGGTGCCGTTGATGTAGAACTCAACAGCATCGACCGTCGGGAACTGGGTGAGCGTGTAGACGACCTGGGCGAGGCGTGCGGTGACCGAGAACGTTCCACCACCCGATGAGAACTCGCTCGACAGGTCCACCTTCGCCACACCATCGGCCACCGTTACCCCGAGAAGCTTCGTGCCCGAGGGGATAGCGGTGCTGATCGCAGGCCAGGTGGTCTTCTCGGCGGTGGTCGGGCCACCCAGAAGCTCGCCCATCGCTGCGGTGGCGACCGCCTGGGTATAGGGCACCGTCCGCTCCACACCGAGTGCGTTCTCGCCGGCGGAGACCCAGTACAGTCGCACCGTGATCGTCTCGGGGGTGGTGGCGGGCTCCTCATCCGAGCTGCCATCGTTGGCGTCGGGATCGACGGTTGGGGGCGCGGTGTCGTCGGACGGCTCCTCGCCATTATCTGCCGAGGGCGTCTCCGTGGTCTCACCCGTGGTCTCGTCGGCTGGTTGGTCTTTCGTGCAGCCGCCGGAAAGCGCGACGGTGGAGAGCAGGGCGACGAACAGCAGTGCCGAAATGACGTACCGGAACCGTGACATGAAGCGCCTCCCGCTCGTTGGATAGTGCCACTTGTGTATGTACCGATGCGCGGCGTGTCCGAATCGTTCCATCGAGGCCGCCGACGCGCGGAAGGTTGCCGGTGTATGCTCCCGATAACATCGAGCAGGGAGCCGAACGTGATGACACCCGGCGGCGCGGAGTGCGCCATGTACTACGAGGACTTCAGGCGTGGCGCGAGCGTTCAGGAGTGTCGGGCGGGAACCGACCCGCGCTCGGCGGACTGGCAACCGACCGACTGCGCGCGCTGCCCGGTTCCGGAGATCCTGGCGGCCAACGGAAGCCCGTATCTGGACGTTCGCATCACCGTTCGTCCGGGCATGCTCGGCTTCGGTCGGCGCGTGGACGTGGAGGTGTGGTGCTCGCTGCACGGGCCGATAGGCGGCGACCCTCGTACGGGATGCGTCATGTGCAATGCGGAGGCCGATGACCTGCTGCAGCGTGCATTCGACTAGCGCGAAGACCCGTCTGCTGGCATACTAGCGCGGGCGTCCGCCATGCAGCGGACGCATGAGCGTCCCGCCCCGTCCGGCGGTGCGCCCGGCCCGGGAGCGGCGGCGAGGGTCCGCGGGGCCGAGCATTCTAAGGGGTCTGTCACATGGCCGGCATCGTCCTCGTCGGCGCCCAATGGGGCGACGAAGGCAAGGGCAAGATCACCGACCTCATCGCCGACGACTTCGACTACGTCGTGCGCTTTCAGGGCGGCAACAACGCAGGGCACACCGTCATTCACGCGGGCCGCACACTCAAGCTGCATCTGATTCCGAGCGGGATCATGTACCCGCACATCACGCCGGTCATCGGCAACGGGTGCGTCATCGACCCGAAGGTGCTGCTCGAGGAGATGGACCGTCTCGAGGACGATGGACTGTCGACCCACCGGTTGCTGATAAGCGGCAACGCGCACCTGATCATGCCGTATCACCGCGATCTCGATGGCGCGTCCGAGCGTCGGCTCGGCTCGCTCGAGATCGGCACGACGCGGCGCGGCATCGGTCCGGCGTACATGGACAAGGCCTCGCGCATGGGCATTCGCGTGCAGGACCTGACCGACGAGCACATCTTCACGAAGAAGGTCGAGGCCGCGCTTCACGAGAAGAACGACATCCTCCACAAGGTCTACGGACTGCCGACCTATACGACTGAGCAGATAGTGGACGAGTACCTGATCTACGCCGAGCGCATCAAGCCGCACATCGCCGAGACGAGCGCGATCATCAACAGGGCGCTCGACGCCGGTCAGTGGGTGCTCTTCGAAGGGGCGCAGGGGGCGCTGCTCGACCTCGACCACGGGACGTATCCTTTCGTGACGTCGAGCTCCCCCACAGCGGGGGGCGCGTGCACGGGAGTCGGCGTTGGTCCGCGGCGCATCGACCGCGTCTTGGGTATCGCCAAGGCGTACATCACGCGTGTTGGTTCCGGGCCGTTCCCGACCGAACTTGACGACGAGACAGGGCAGCACTTGATCGAGGTCGGTCACGAATACGGCACCACGACAGGGCGAGAGCGCCGTGCCGGCTGGTTCGACGGGCTTATCGCCCGCTATGCGGTGCAGATCAACGGCCTCACGGATCTCGTCATCACCAAGCTCGACGTCCTCTCGCAGCTCGAGACCATCAAGGTATGTGTGGCCTACGAGTACGAGGGCCGCCGCTACAACGAGCTGCCGTGCCATCAGACGGTCTTCCATCACGCGCGTCCGATCTACGAGGAGCTCCCCGGCTGGAAGACCGAGATCACGCACTGCCGCACCTTCGACGAACTGCCACGGGCGGCACAGGAGTACATCACGTTCCTCGAGGACCTCGCCGAGGTGCCGATCGCGATGATCGCGGTGGGCCCGAGCCGCGAGCAGACGATCATGCGGCGGTGGGAAGGCCGAGTCTAG
This sequence comes from Coriobacteriia bacterium, assembly GCA_034368805.1. GTDB lineage: Bacteria > Actinomycetota > Coriobacteriia > Anaerosomatales > Anaerosomataceae > UBA2272. The sequence goes on along the minus strand of JAXMLJ010000119.1, from coordinate 4,236 downwards.
TCCGGCCGACGGTGCGCGACGGCGCTATCGGCTACAATCGAGGACACTGTCGTTCCCGAGACTCGGGGGTCGTTTCGTATGCGCATTCTCATCATTGGTGGCGGCGGTCGGGAGCACGCTATCGGCGTCGCGTTGTCCCGCTCGGCACACGCGCCCCAGCTCTTCTTTGCTCCTGGCAACGGCGGCACTGCGGCGCTGGGTGTCAACGTGACGTTGGATGTCGAGGATCCCGGCGCTGTGGCGGTCTGGATCGATCGCAACACTGTCGACCTCGTCGTCGTCGGGCCGGAGATGCCTCTCGTCACCGGCATCGCGGACATCCTGGCGATGGATGACATCCCCGTGTTCGGCCCGCGCGCGGCCGCAGCCGAGCTTGAGGGCTCGAAGTGGTTCGCCAAGCAGTTCATGGAGCGCCACGGCATCCCCACCGGCAGCGCGGTCTACTGCGAGAACGAGACCGAGGCGGTCGTGGCCATCGAGGACCGTGGCGCACCGCTCGTGGTGAAGGCCGACGGCCTGGCAGCGGGCAAGGGGGTGCACGTGGCGATAGCCGAGGAAAGCGCGCGACTGTTCGCCAAGCAGTGCTTCGAAGGTGACTTCGGCGAGGCAGGACAGGTCGTTCTCGTCGAAGAGTTCCTTGAGGGCCCCGAGTGTTCGCTCCTGGCGTTCACCGACGGCACGACCGTGCGGCCGATGGCACCGGCGCGCGACCACAAGCGCGCGCAAGATAACGATGAGGGCCCGAACACGGGTGGCATGGGCGTCTACTCGCCGGTGCCGGACGTGGACGCAGCGACTGAGGCGGCGATGGTCGAGATCCTCGAGCGAACGATCGCCGGGCTGGCTGCCGAAGGCATCCCGTACAGCGGAGTCCTCTACGGAGGGTTCGTGCTCACGGCCGAGGGCCCGAAGGTTCTCGAGTTCAACGTCCGCTTCGGCGATCCCGAGACGCAGGTGCTGCTGCCGCGGCTCAAGACGGATCTCGTGGATGTCATGCTCGCCGTCACGCAGGGGACGCTTGGCGACATCGAGCTCGAGTGGTCGGACGACTCGGCCGTGTCCGTGGTTCTCGCCTCCGGCGGATACCCCGACAAGTACGAGTCCGGCAAGGCGATCACGGGCATCGAGGACGCCGAGTCGCTCGACGGCGTGACGGTCTATCACGCCGGTACCGAGCGCGGAGACAACGGTGCGATCGTCACCTCCGGCGGCCGTGTCCTGAACGTGACGGCAACGGCTCCGACACTCGGCCAGGCACGCGAGCGCGCCTACGAGGCAGTGTCGAGGATCTCGTTCGAGGGCATGCAGTACCGCACCGACATCGCGCGATCGGCAGCCGAGACGGCGGAGGGCGCGTAGTGCTCGCCGAGCGGCTGCTCTCGACCGCGGTCGAGATCGCGCAGAAGCGGTACTTCGCTGCCGCGCCGCGCCCGGTGTCATCGCTTCCGGGTCCCGAGCCGGGCAAGCCATACCTGCTCTACGCGCACGTGCCGTTCTGCGAGCGGCTGTGTCCGTACTGTAGCTTCAACCGTTATCCGTTCGCCGAGGACCCCGCGCGCGCGTACTTCACGAGTCTGCGCGAGCAGATGCGCATGGTGGCCGACCTCGGCTACGCGTTCGATTCGCTGTACATCGGCGGCGGCACACCGACGATCCTAGTCGACGAGCTGTGCGAGACGATCGATCTCGCACGTGAGCTCTTCGGCGAGCTCGAGGTGTCGACCGAGACCAATCCCAACCATCTGGTCCCTGAGATCCTCGACCCGCTCAGGGAGCGCGTGCAGCGCATGAGCGTGGGCGTGCAGAGCTTCGATGACGGGCTGCTTCGGCAGATGGACCGGTATGACAAGTACGGCTCCGGCGCCGAGATTCTCGAGCGGCTGCAGTCGCTCGAGGGGTTCTTCCACTCGCTCAACGTGGATATGATCTTCAACTTCCCGAGCCAGACGGAGGAGATCCTGCGCCGCGACATAGAGTGCGTGAAGGCAAGCGGCGGCGACCAGACGACGTTCTACCCGCTCATGGCGTCGCGCTCTGTGGCTAATCAACTCAAGCGAACCGTCGGCATGGTGGACTACGACCGCGAAGGCCGCTACTACAAGATCCTCGCAGACGAACTCTCGGACACCTTCGAACTCTCGACCGCATGGACGTTCTCGCGCGTCGGCGGCGGGATGATCGATGAGTACATAGTGGACTACGAGGAGTATGCCGGTATCGGCAGCGGCGCGTTCAGCTACCTGCGCGGAGACATCTACCTCACCACATTCTCGCTCCGCGACTATGGGCGTGCGATCACAGACGGCCGGATGCCCGTGGCCGTCGGAAGCACCGACAGCGGTCTGGCCAATCGGATGCGGTACAGGTTCTTGATGGAGCTCTTCGGCCTCAGGCTCGACAAGCGGAAGTTCAAGCAGGACTTTGGGATGAGCGTGGAGCGGGGGCTTTGGAAGGAGATGCTCTTCTTCCGGACGTTCGGCGCCTTTGCCACGAACAACGACGACGAGCTTACCCTGACGGAGCGCGGGCGGTATCTGACCGTCGTTATGCAGCGCTCGATGTTCGCGCACTTGAACAGCCTCCGCGATACCGCGCGCAACGCGCTGGCCGCCGACGAGCGCGAGTTGCTCTTCGGGGATGGCGGCGCCGACTGCGCCGTCGGATGTGAGGAAGCGAGCGAGTGAAGGAGAACGCGATGGGCGAGCAGACGCCGCTGGTTGGGATAGTCATGGGCTCGAAGTCCGACATGGACATCATGCAGCAGTGCGCCGAGCAACTCGAGGAACTCGGCGTTCCCTACGAGATGCTGGTGGCGAGTGCACACCGCAACCCTGAACGCGTGCACGACTGGGCATCCGGTGCCGCCGATCGCGGCATCCGCGTGATCGTCGCTGCCGCCGGCAAGGCGGCGCACCTCGGTGGTGTGGTGGCGGCATACACGCCGCTACCTGTTATCACCGTGCCCATGAAGACCTCGGACCTCGGCGGGCTCGACTCGCTGCTCTCGATGGTGCAGATGCCCACGGGCGTGCCGGTGGCGTGCGTGGCGATCAATGGCGCGCGTAACGCTGCGATCCTTGCGACGCAGATCCTCGGTGCCGGACTGACCGAGTACCGGCAGCGCATCGCCGACTACAAACGCTCGATGGCCGAAGGCTAGGTGTCGCGGGCGGCTACCAGTCGCCCGAGCCTGGCTCGCCCCTGAACGGTCCCACCACGTCGTTCGTGATCCAGCCGCCGTAGTGCGATCCGGGCTGCGCTCTGACCACTTCACCGTCTACCCGGCACTCGTCCATGAGCGCGGGGCGGAATCCCACGTAGCCGACGAGCGCCTCGTATCCCGGGGCAGGTGTGACGTAGCCCCACGCAGCCTCCTCGGCCCTGTGTTCGCCGAATTGGACCGAGTAGTAGCGGGCCTCGCCCTTGAACTCGCTGTAGCGGACGCGTGCGCTCGCTACGAGGACGCCGGGCCGCACATCCTCGATCGGGAAGTAGTAGAAGGGCGGGTGGCTCGTCTCCAGCACGCGCAGCCCGCGCCTGGTATCGGCGATGATCTCGCCACCGAGGACCACTTCGAGGTGTCGCTCTGTCTTCTGGACGGCTGGCGGACGTGGATAGTCCCACACGGACTCCTGGCCCGGACCGGGCTTGATTCTCTCAACTCGCACGCAGGTGACCTCCATCGCTGGATGGAAGGTACCTACCCGTTCGCGCTATCCGCTCTGCAACATGAGGGCGATGGTCTCACGCACGATCGGATAGACCGCCGAGTCTCCACCGAGGCAGCGTACGTACCCGAAGGCGGGCGCTTCCCCGGACAGTAGGTCCGCGACTCCGCTGTGCAGGCGCCCTGCGGGTGTGAGCAGGAGTGGTACGCCGAGCCGTCCGGCCATCACGCCGCCGGCAAGCGCGTCGGCGAACCCGGCGCCGTTGGCGAGCGCCGCGCCCCGGTACGTCATGCAGCACGACTCGGCTGCGTGCGCCGAGATCGCCATCGCCGTCTCGTACCGGTCATCGCCGCTGATCCGGGGCACGTCTGCGCCGTCGAGCAGGGCCGAGAGATCCGAGCGCACCTGCTCGGACACCGCGCCGGCACCTCCGAGTACGATCGCTCCCGTGGCGCCGAGCGTCTCGATCGCCTGCCCGGTGTCGGTCGCCAACTCACCGGGAGTTGTGAGCAGGATCGGTCGCAGGTGGCGGTACGCGACCGGGGCCGCGGCCAGCGCATCGGGGAAG
>JAXMLJ010000118.1:0-27170 GCA_034368805.1 Coriobacteriia bacterium | reverse complement strand
CCGCCGTCTCGCCAGCCGCATTCGCGCAGCTCGATGCACTCGGTGACGCCGTGCGGCTGTCCGGCGGCAACCGGTATCAGACTGCCGCCGCAGTGGCTGCTGAGACCATCAAGGTCCTTGGAGGCGGCTACGGCGGTGCGGCTTTCATGGCTACCGGCACCAACTTCCCTGACGCACTCGGTGCGTCCCCGATCATGTACGCCAAGGGTATGCCGCTCGTGCTCGTCGATGGTAGCGGCGCGTTCGTGCTGCCGTCTCAGGTGACGTCGGTCAAGGTACTCGGCGGCACCGGTGCGGTTCCCGCCTCCGTCGAGTCCGCGCTTGGCGCCAGACTCGACGGCAGACTGCAAGGTGCCACTCGCTACGCAACGGCGGCCGCGGTGGCCGACTACGGCGTGTCCCTCGGGATGACGTGGAACGGCGTGGGCATCGTCACGGGTGAGAGCTTCCCGGACGCACTGTCCGCCGGCCCGCTGTTGGGTTCCAACAACGCCGTCATGCTGCTGTCCACGTCGGGGAGTCTCGCTCCTGACGCCGCCACCAAGCTCGCCACGAACAAGGGCTCGATTGCGAAGGCGACGTTTGTCGGCGGCACGGGTGCGCTCTCGGTCGCCACTCGCAACGAGGTCAAGGCGATCCTGACCGGGGTCGCGCCGGCCGGGACCAACCCGTTCGGGGTCTCAACACTCGAGTGGGATCCCGCGCACCCGGACCAGTGGGAGATGGGTCCCGAGGGCATCGCAGTGAACGCGTACACGTGCGGCGGCTGCCACCACCTCGGCTGGGCGGCTCAAGGGCTCCTGCCGACCGCCGGCAAGTTCATGGCCACCGCCACGACGCCTGCGGTCAACGGCTGGGTGACCGACCCCGCCGGTCCCACGACGTCTCCCGACACGTACATCGCGGGCGCGTCCATCCAGTGCGAGGTATGCCACGGCACCGGCGAGGCCGGCGTTGAGGTCAACAACCACTGGGCGGCCTTCTCGAGCAACGTGAAGATCCTCAAGGGAACGCAGCTGCTCGACTCGCAGGTCTGCGGTCAGTGCCACGGGCGCTACAAGGGCGGCAACACGCGCGGCTACACCCCTGACCAGAATCTCCTGACCTTTGTCACACCGTTCGGCTTCGGCGACATCCCCACCGAGGGGACCTGGAACGGCGGGACCAACGCCGCCACGGGCAAGCCGTGGGACTTCTATCCGAGCGGCCAGAACCGCACCATGAAGCACTCCTACTACTCGGAGTGGATTCTCTCGGCACACTCGTACCGCGGCGCGTACCTGAATCCCGTCACCTACCAGACGAGCGATGACCCCCGGGTGACGCCGTACCAGCGGACGATCGGCGGGTTCTACAGTCCGATGATGGCGGGAGCCACGGAAGAGTGCGCACGCTGCCACACCGGTGAGGGCTACGCCAAACGCAAGGGACTGGCGCTCATGACGCAGTTCGAGCCGACGGGTGGGAACGTCGGCTACATGGGTCAGGAGTGCGTCACCTGCCACATCCCGCATGGCGCGGATGCCGAGAGCGGCATGGCGGTGCGTGAGCCGGATGCCGGCCCCACGCTTGCTGGCGTGACGATGACGAGCATCTGCGAGGACTGCCACAACTGGCAACTCGAGGTCGAGGGACGGCCGCTCGTGACCGCGCCTCTGCCCGTGACCGCGTACGGCGCTCCGGCGAGGGATCTGAGTACCCGCGGTGGATACAGCCACCCGACGCGCGAGATCTACAACGGTGTCGGCCTGTTCGAGGTCGACGACGCCGGCAAGTTCATGCCGGGCGTGGCCTGTGAAGACTGCCATATGCCGGCGACGAGGTCGGACTACCCCGACAAGACCGGTGTCGAGCGCCACGCGGACCGCTCGTTCAAGCGTTACAGCCACCGGATGTTCATCATGGAGCCTGGTGACGCCGAGGAGTGGGGTCTCGCTCCGTGGGGCGACTCCTGCTCACCGTGTCACGTCAGTCAGACACAGCACGAGCTTCAGGAGGCTATCGAGCAGTGGCAGGATGAGTCGGCCCAGGCAGCGACCGTGGCCGCAGACGCGTACGCTGCCGCGTGGACCCTGGCCGATGATTCCGGCGCGCTTGAGGACCCCGGCTCAGACGGCTTCGTCACGCTCATGGGCCGTGCCTACTACAACCAGCGTTCGTACCTGGGCGAGGGTTCGCTCGGCGCGCACAATCCCGAGTACATCGTGGCGGGCCTCGAGGCCGCCACGAAGATGGCCAAGTCGGTCAACGGCGTGTTCGCGTTCGTTGACTCGGGCTCGGCGTTTCCCGGCGCCGACTACGTCGTCGGCAACGTCAGGAATGGTGATGATACCGGCGCCGCAGGCGCCGAGATCGTCATCACGGTTGACGGCGTTCCCAGCACGGTGCTGAGCGATGCCAACGGCAACTTCGCGTTCCTGTTCGCCGATGGCGCTTCGGTAGACGCGATCATCTGGAAGCGCTGTAGCGATCCGGCGGCCGACCTCCACCCGGTCTTCTAGTGTCTTTCGGCCGCGTTCCTGCGGCCCCGGTGCCCGAAGGGGTGCCGGGGCCGTCTGTCGTGCGGCGTGCGTTCGCGGCGACGGTCGCGTAAAGTCGTATCGAACGCCTGCACGAATGTATACATCCCCGGAAGGAGCCGGCATGATCAAGGTCGCGGTGTGGGGCACGGGCATGATGGGCCAGGGTCTGCTCGGGTTCCTCCTTGACCGGCCAAAGGACGTCGAGATCCTCGGCGCCATCGTCACCAACCCCGCCAAGGAGGGCAAGACCGTCGGCGAGCTGCTCGGTCGGCCGTGCGATGTGCGTATGACCACCGATGCCGCGGCGGTTCTCGCCGGGAAGCCCGACGTCGTGTGCATCTGTACCCAGAGCAATCTGGATGAGGTCACCGACCAGGTGGAGGCGGCTGTGCGCGCGGGCTCGAACGTTCTGTGCATCGCCGAGAAGCTCGCCTACCCGTGGGCGAGCGATGCCGAGTGGGCCGATCGCTTCGAGGAACTCGCGATGGAGTACGACGTCTCCATCCTCGGCACCGGCATCAATCCGGGCTTCATTCTCGACGCGCTCATCGTCGCATGGAGTTCGATCTGCCTGAAGATCGACCGCATCGAGGCCCAACGCGTCAACGACCTGTCGCCGTTCGGCCCCACCGTCATGGCGAGCCAGGGCGTGGGCACCACCGTCGAGGAGTTCGAGCGTGGCGTGGCCGACGGCACGATCGTGGGCCACATCGGCTTCCCCGAGTCCATCGGTCTGATCGCCGATGCGCTTGGCTGGGAGATCGACGAGGTCGTCGAGACGCGCGAGCCGATCGTCACGACCGTGCCGCGCGAGACGTCGCACATCAAAGTCGCCCCCGGCGACGTGTGCGGCTGCAGGCACATCGGCCGCGGCTACAGCGGCGGCGAGCTCAAGATCGAGCTCGTTCACCCGCAGCAGATACATCCCGGGCTCGAGGGCGTGGATACCGGCGACTACATCCGCATCGTCGGCGACCCGGACGTCCACATGGCCAACACCCCGGAGATCCCGGGCGGCAAGGGTACGTACGCGAGCACCGGCAACTACATCCCGCTCATCGTGGACGCGCCAGCGGGTATCCTTACGGTGACCGACCTGCCGATCCCGCGGTTCTGGTCGCCGACGGCATAGGTCCGTGACCGACGGAGTGCGAGGGGTGCGCCATGACTGATGCGTTCCGCTGCAACGCGGGTGACTGGGTGGAGATCGAGCGGGTGTTGCTCGAGCCGTCCGAGCGGGCCTCGGGACTGCCCGAGGACACGGCGGCCCAGCCGCTGCGCGCGTGGGTGAAGGGTTTCGCGCTCGAGGGCGGGCTCATCGGCGACGAGATCGGCGTGGAGACGATGACCGGCCGGATCGTGCGCGGGCATCTCTCTGCCGTCGCGCCGGGCTATACACACACCTTCGGCACGCCGTCGGCCGAGATCGTCTCGATCGGGCGTGACCTTCGCGCACGCGTAGCCGCCTACCGCGCCAGGGCGGGTGAGTGACGTGACCACGCGCTACGAACAGGTCATGGCCCGCAAGGGCGAGATCATGGTCCGCGCGCTCGGCATGGACTACGCCGAGTTCGAACGCAGCCCCATCGCGTTCGACTACGAGGGCATGATGGGCGCGCACGGCTACTCGCTCGATGACATCCGCAGCATCCAGGCGGCCGCGGGAGTCGGGACGACGCCGCTGCTCGAACTTCGCAACCTGACCGATCTCGTGCGCTCCTACGCCGAGCCGGGATTCGGCGCGCGTCTGTTCGTGAAAGACGAGGCCGCCAACATGGCCGGCTCGTTCAAGGATCGCCGGGCTTCCATGAGCATCCATGTGGCCGCGGAGAAGGGCTACGCAGGCGTGATCGCCGCAACCTCGGGCAACTACGGTGCGGCGGTGGCGAGTCAGTCCGCGCGCGCCGGTCTGAAGTGCATCATCTGCCAGGAGACGTTCGACTCGCGCCACATCGGCCAGCCGGAGATCGTCGAGAAGTCGCGCCTGTGCGAGGCGTTCGGCGCCGAGGTCATCCAGATGTCCGTCGGCCCCGAGCTCTTCTTCCACATGCTCGAGCTGCTGGACGAGACCGGGTACCTCTCGGCCTCGCTCTACTCGCCGTTCGGAGTCTCGGGCATCGAGACGCTCGGCGCGGAGCTTGCCGAGGAGATGACGGCGCTCACCGGGGCACCGCCGACGCACGTGGTGGTGACGCATGCGGGCGGCGGCAACACCACCGGCACCGCGCGGGGTCTGAAGCACGCCGGCGCCACCGCGACCGAGATCGTCAGCGCGAGTGTGGACCTGTCGGGTCTGCATATGGCGAGCGACACCGACTTCAACCGCAAGAGCTTCACCACGGGCCACACCGGCTTCGGCGTGCCGTTCGCTACGTGGCCGGATCGTGCTGACGTGCCGCGCAACGCTGCGCGCTCGCTGCGGTACATGGACCGCTATCTCACCGTCACGCAGGGCGAGGTCTTCTACGTGACCGAAGCGCTCGCCAAGCTCGAGGGGCTCGAGCGCGGACCGAGCGGCAACACGGCGATCGCCGCGGCGATGTCGCTCGCGCGCGACCTGCCGCGGGGCGCCACCGTGGTCGTGCAGGAGACCGAATACACGGGTGCCGGCAAACACCACTGGTCGCAACTGGCGTTCGCGCGCGAGCAGGGTGTCGAGGTCCGCGCGGGCGACCCGGCCGAGAGCGTTCCCGGCACGGTGATCGTCATCCCCGAGCGCCCCGAGCAGATCCGCGCCAAGGACTTCGATCTGTCCAAGATGCACCGCTCGTACGTTCGCAACGCGCTTGCCCACGCCCCCGAGGGTTACGAGCCCACGCCCGCCGACGTCGTCTTCCTCGCCGAGGACAGCAACACGTCGCCGGCGACCGTCGAGGAGATCATCGCGGGGCTCCGGGATCGCTAGAACGGGCGTCGGCCCTAGACGGGCGTCGCTACGCGTCGGTGTGCGGGTCGATGGGGAGCACGACTGTGAACGTCGACCCGTGACCGACGCGGCTTCGCAGCAGGATGGACCCGCCGAGAAGCTCGGCGAGCCGTCGCGAGATGGCCAGCCCGAGCCCGGTGCCCTCCTTGTCGGGTGCCGAAGGGCCGATCGCCTGCACGAACTCACCGAAGATGCGGTCGTGGTCCTGTGACCTGATGCCCGGGCCGGTGTCGATGACGCTGATCCCGAGGGTGTCCGTACCGAGCATCCGCGCGCGGACGCTGATGCCGCCGCGCTCGGTGAACTTTACGGCGTTTCCGAGCAGGTTCAGCAGGATCTGCCCGACGCGCATGCTGTCCGAGGGGAAGACCGACAGGTCGAGCCCGTCGGCGATCTCAAGGTCTAGTGAGAGTCCCTTGCGCTCGGACTCAGGTCTCACCGATTCGACGAGCTCGCCGACGAGCTTCTCGAGATCGAACGGCTCGATCTCGACCTGCACCCGGCCGGCCTCGATACGCGACAGGTCCAGGATGTCGTTGATGAGGGCCAGTAGGTGGCGTCCCGACTGGTCGATCATCTCGAGTTGACGCTGCTGCTCCTCGTTCAGGTCACCCGCCAGACCCGAAAGCATGAGGCCCGAGAAGCCGATGATCGAGTTGAGCGGTGTTCGGAGTTCGTGGCTCATCGCGCGCAGGAAGCGCGACTTGGCATCGTTTGCCGAGGTGAGGCGGTGGTTGGCGTCTGCGAGTTCGTCGGAGGTGGCCTGCAGCACGTCGTTGGCGGTCGTGAGCTCTTCCGTCGTCGCCTGGAGCTCCTCGTTGGTGGCGGTCAGTTCCTCGTTGGCCGCGTGGAGCTCCTCGGTGATCTCGTGGAGCTCTTCGTTGGTCGCCGTCAGCTCCTCGTTCGTGGCCTGGAGCTCCTCGGTGATCTCGTGGAGCTCTTCATTGGTCGCCGTCAGCTCCTCGTTCGTGGCCTGAAGCGCCTGCGTGCGCTCGTCGACGAGCTGCTCGAGGTGCTCGGCGTACTGCTCGAGCTCGCGCCGGAGCGCTGTACGCTCGGTGACGTCCCGGAAGACGACGGCAAAGTGCCCTTCGCGCGGGCTGAACGCAAACACTTCGAAGTCCTTGCCGAGTTCCGCCGAGTGTGACTCGAACTCGACCGGCGTGCCGGTGAGCGCGACTGCACCGTAGCGCTCGATCCACTCCGGCTCTGTCCCGGGCAGGACTTCGAGTACTCGTTTGCCGACCATGCTGCTGGCCTTAAGGCCGGTCAGGCGCTCGAATGCGGGGTTGACGGAGATGAAGCGGTAATCACACGGCGTGCCGTCCTCGTCCACTATCACCTCGTGGACCGCGAAACCGTCGAGTATGTTGTCGAAGAGTTCACGGTAGCGTTGCGCGCTCTCTCTCAAGATCTCGCGCGCCGTGCGTTCGTCGGACTGGTCGCGGAACACGATGACCACGCCGACGATCGCACCTGCTTCATCGCGGATCGGTGCTCCGCTCTCGCCGACGGGCCGGGCCGTGCCGCCGCGGGAGACCAGCATGACCTGACCGTTGATCGTGCAGACGTCGCCGACCTCGATCACCGTGGAGACAGGGCATGGGGCCGAGTCGCCGGACTCCTCATCGCGGACGTCGAATACCGCGCCGATCGGCCGTCCGATCGCCTCGGACTCCGGCCACCCCGTCAGGCGCGTCGCCACCGGGTTGATGAACTGGATCAGTCCGGCGGCATCGGTGGCGATGACGCCGTCACCGATGCTTGCCAGTGTCACGCCGAGCTGGGCCTCGGCCACCCTGAGCGAACGTTCGGTCTCCAGGGTGTCGAGAAGATGAGAACTCTTCGCCCGCTGCCAGAGGAAGGCGGGTGCTCCGATGGCGCTGGCGATGAGCGTTGCCAGCACGAGGATGAGGAGTGATGCGCGCCCGCGCCACGCGGCAAAGGCCTCCTCGGTGTCGACCTTGGCGATCATGAGCCACGATGAGCCGGGGATCTCGGCCAGGTACGCGATCACCGGCTGGCCCCGGTAGTCGATGCCCTCCACGATGCCGCGCTCGCCCAGGACCGCCTTGACTGCGGGGGAGTCCACCGCAGTGATAGGCAGGCGGAAGGACATCGCGGCACCGGTCAGGTGGCGCACCTCGTTGAGGAAGACCACCTCCGGGCCGTCGCGCCGGACGAGGAGCGTCTCGGCGGTCCTGCTTGCGGTGGGCCACGTCTGGACGCGCGGATAGAGGAAGTCACGCGTGTCGGCTCTCAGGATGATCGCGCCCGCGGGTCGGGGTGTGTCGACGCCGTCGGGCGACGTGAAGTGCACGGGAGCGATCACATCGATGTGCGCGCCAGACGCGTTCGGATACGGGGTGAGCTCGGTCAGCACCGGTGCCTTGCCGTACATGGCGCTCCGCAGGTCGAGCCGTTCGCCGGTGCCGAGTGGCAGCGGGTCCTCGCCCGTGCTCAGGAGGATGGTGCCGCTCGTGTCGACCAGTATCACGTCGCGGTAGCGGTCCCCGTAGCGCAGCGACTCCAGCGTTTCGACGAGTGGCTCGGCCGTCTCGGGGGTCGGGTTCGCCAGCCACTGGCCGAGCAATGCCTTGAGTTCCGGAGCGGCGGTGACGCGCACGCCGTCGGCGAGGCGGTCGGCGCGCCAGATGGCGATATCATCGGCCTTCAGATATGCGATGGTCCGGAGTTCTGACTCGGCGCGCTCACGAAGGGAGCTCTCCTGGTCGTGGTAGATCCAGGCGCCGATCGCGGCGATAGCGAGAACCGCGATGATCACGTTGAGTATGAGCCATCGAGGCGTTCTGCTGTATGGCTGGACGGCCATCTCGCCCTGTCCCGTCTCGCTTGTGGCGACCGTAAGGCTTTCTAGCATAGCAACAAGTCCCGGTCCGTGTGTTGCGCAGACGTCACGAGATCGGATGCGAAGGACCTGGCCCCGGCTCTTTCAGTCGAGCCAGCGGCGGCATCTCTCGCAGCGGGTGGCGCCCGGCGGGTTGACCAGGCCGCAGTCGGAGCACATCGGCCCGACCTCGGTGGGGTTCGCGGAGCTCGCCGTGCCGACGGCTGCCGCGGTCACCACGCCCGGGTCGGGCAGTTCACCGACGCACAGCCATAGATCGACGCCGCCGAGCCGGATGAACGCCGGCAGCGTGACCCCGTCGGCGCTTCGGCCGACGCGCCCGGCGTACTCGAAGTCGGCCTCGGACGCGATCGTCGCCGACCCTCCCTCGGCCGTGACCGTGATACTCGCGAGCTCGGGCACGTCCGGCTCGGCGGCCAGCGGGAGGTTGGCCGCCCCCCGCGACCCGATCGTGAGCGTTCCCGACTCGGAGCGCGCGGACTCTCCGTCGTTGGGACCCGAGCAGACCTCTACGGTGACCGTCTTGGGGCTCATGACGCGTCCTCCTCATCGGGTTCGGGCGCGGCCGGCTCGATCGGTTCGAAGACGAGGTTCTTGCCCTTCACCTTGATGCGCACTCCCTGTTCGCGCTTCACCTCGCCACGGATGATGGCGTCGGACAGCGGCTCTTCCACGAGCTGCTGGACCGCTCGCCTGATGGGCCGCGCGCCCATCACCGGGTCGTAGTGCCACTCGGCCAGGTACTTGAGCGCGGTCGCCGTGGCCTCCACGTGCGTTTTCAGCTGCGAGAGCATCTTTGCGGCGATCTTGAGTAGGACCTCGTGCGGCAGCGGGTTGAAGATGAGTATCGCGTCGAAGCGGTTGAGGAACTCGGGCGCGAAGTGACTGCCGAGTTCTCCGCCCACCGCGTCGCGCACCTGCTCGGAGGTGAGCTCGTCGGTCTGGCGACCGAACCCGATCTCGCGCTTGCCGCGTATCGCGGCCGAGCCGACGTTCGAGGTCATGATCACGACCGTGTTACGGCAGTCGATGGCCCGGCCGAGCGCATCGGTCAGCCGGCCCTCGTCCATGAGGCCGAGTAGGAGCTGGTGCACGTTGGGATGTGCCTTCTCGACCTCGTCGAGCAGCACGACCGTGTACGGCTTCGTGCGGATCCCCTCGGTGAGCATTCCCCCGCGTTCCGAGTCCACATACCCCGGCGGTGAGCCGATGAGGCGCGCGGTGGAGTGCTCGGCGCTGCACTCGGACATGTCCACGCGCACCATCATGCGTTCGTCGTCGAACATCGCCTCTGCAAGCGCCTTGGCAAGTTCGGTCTTCCCCGTACCGGTGGGGCCGAGGAACATGAAGCAGCCGATCGGGCGGTCCGAGGCGCTCAGCCCGGCGCGGGCCTTGCGTACGGTGCGGGCGATCTTGTCGACCGCTTCGTCCTGTCCGATCACGCGCGCGCGCAGCCGGTCCTCGAGTCCCAGGAGGCGCTCGGCTTCGTCGCCCCGCAGCTTGCCGACGGGAATGTCGGTCATCGTCGCGACCATCAGGGCGATGTCGTCGGCGTCGACCACGAGGGTCTCCGTCGTGTCGGTCGGCCGGCCACCGCCGGCGAACAGCGCGCGTCGCTCCTCGCGCGACATCTCGCCGAGGTCGTCGAAGCCGTAGAACGCGCGCAGCCGCTTCTGGGAGCACGCCTTGTCGAGCACGACGAGTGCTTTGTCGGGCAGATTGCGATCGGGCATGTAGCGGACCGAGAGTTCGACCGCCGCGACGAGCGCATCATCGAGCACGGTGAGTCTGTGGAACTCCTGATACCGCTCGCGCAGACCGGCGAGGATCTCGAGGGTGTCCTCATGCGAAGGCTGGGCGAGCCGCACGATCCCGAACCTGCGGCTGAACGCGGGGTCCTTGTCGAGGTGAAGCCGGAACTCGCCCTCGGTGGTCGCGCCGATCACGCGTATCCGTCCGTCGGCGAGTGGCTGCTTGAGCATGTTGGCGGCGTCCAGTGCGCCCTGACCCCCGGTGCCGGCGCCCATTACGGTGTGGATCTCGTCGATGAACAGGATGAGGTTCGGGTCGCTCTCGGCAGCTGTGATGAGTGTCTTCAGGCGCTCCTCGAACTGGCCGCGGTAGACGGTTCCGGCTACGAGTGAGCCGATCTCGACGCTCCTGATCTGGACACGCGCGAGTTCGGGCGGCACATCCCCTTGAGCTATCTCGACAGCCAGGCCTTCGACCAGCGCCGTCTTGCCCACGCCCGCGTCTCCGAGCACCAGCGCGTTGGGAGTCTTCTTCCCCGTGAGGATGCCGATGAGCTCGAGGAGTTCCTCCTCCCGGCCGATGACCGAATGGAGTTCCCCGGCGCGTGCGAGCGCGGTGAGATCCCGTCCGAGGGCGTCCAGCTCTGAAGTGGGGGTACCTGTGCCGGGCTGCTCGACGACGCGGCGAGAGCTGTATCCGGACGGAGTCCATCCGCCGCGTAGCATCTCGCCAACGGCGGCCGCGAGCGCGGCGACCTCGGTGCCGCCCTCGGCCATCACCCTGGTGGGAAGCGCCTTGGGGTCGAGCAGGATCGCAAGGAGTATGTCGGGTGCCTCCACCGAGGAGTTGCCGCGCCCGCCCGCCTGTGTCCGCGCTGCGTCGAGAGCCTGCTCGGCGCGACCGGTGAGCCGGCCGCCACTGCCGTCGCCTGCACGCCCGCCCGCGCGCTCGCGCAGCGTGCGGGAGAATGCGTCAACGTCGAGCCCGGCGTCGCTGAACACGCTCTTGAGATGCGGGTCCTCAAGCGAGAGAACGCCAAGCAGAAGATGCTCCACGCCCAGGTGCCGGTGACCCATCTCGGTGGCGATTCCCCGGGCGTTGTGCACGACCATCTGACCCGAGTCGCCAAGGTTGTCGATCATGTGATGCCCCCTTCGTCACTACCCATTCTACCCCCGAGACAGCGTCGGCAAAGAAGGGGGAGGTCCGCCGGGCCGCACCGCCCTTGCGCGCCTGCGGTCTCGGGCATATACTTCGACGCACATCGAACTAGTGTGGAGCATGGATTGGACGAGGAAGGGCGAAACAGATGGTCATCAAGATCCTGGGTTCGGGATGCACGAACTGCCAGAAGCTCGAGGGGCTTGCCAGGAAGGCGGCCGAGGAACTCGGCATCGAGGCCGAGGTCGTCAAGGTCACCGACTACGCAGACATCATGGCGTTCGGCATCATGTCGACGCCCGGACTCGTTGTCGACGAGTCGGTCGAGGTCGCCGGCCGCGTGCCATCGTACGACGAGGTCAAGACCATCCTGGCGGGGGCGCGATAATCCGTGGACGTATTCGCGCCGCTGCAGTGGCTCTCTGACCGCTTAACGTACGATCTTATCGGACTCTCTCCGGACAGCCATATCGGCGCGGCGGTCAACTTCTTCTTCTACGACGTGCCGAAGATCCTCTTGTTGTTGACCGTCATCGTGTTCGTCGTGTCGTTCGTACGCTCGTACTTCCCTCCCGAGAAGACTCGGAAGTACCTCACGCACAAACATGAGTGGATCGGCAACTTCATCGGCGCAGGGGTCGGCGTCATCACGCCGTTCTGCTCGTGTTCCGCGGTGCCGCTCTTCATCGGTTTCATCGAGTCGGGCGTGCCGCTCGGAGTGACGTTCTCGTTCCTGATCGCGAGCCCGCTGGTCGACCTGGTCGCACTCTCGCTTCTCGTGGCTCTGTTCGGCTGGAAGATCGCGGCGGCATACTTCGTGTCCGGGATCATCGTGGCGGTGGTGGGCGGCTTCATCCTCGGCCGTCTTCATCTCGAGGGCGAGATCGAGGAGTACGTGTGGAAGATCCGGATGGCTGACGCCGCACCCCCGGAGATGACGCGCACGCAGCGAGCCCGGGGCGCCTGGACCGAGGTCAAGGACATCCTGCATCGTGTGTGGCTTTTCGTCGTGATCGGTATCGCTATCGGCGGACTCATGCACGGCTTCGTGCCCGGTGAGCTGCTCTCGCGCTGGGCCGGCCCGGGCAACCCCTTCGCTGTACCGATCGCGGTCTTGTTCGGCATTCCGCTTTACAGCAATGTCGCGGGGGTGATACCCGTAGCGGCAGTGCTTGCCGATAAGGGTGTGGCGATCGGCACCGTCATCGCCCTGCTGATGGCGACGGTGGGGCTATCGGCTCCCGAGTTCATCATCCTGCGCAAGGTGATGAAGCCCAAGCTGATAGCGATCTTCATCGCCATAGGCTTCACGACGATCACCATCACGGGCTATACGTTCAATCTGCTCGCACCCTGGCTCGTAAGCTAGGGCCGCTCCGACTCCGGGGACTCCTGACCGGCGCGTGGTGGTGCGCTATGCTTGCATCGAACAGCAGGCGTTCTGTATCAGCACAGCCGCGGGGCGCATACCGATCCGAGGAGCGCAGATGGCCCGACCCGATACCTTCAGTCAGGCACGCGAGCACCTGCAGGGCCTGAGTGACGCCGAGCTCCAGACGCGGTTCTGGGAACTCGCCGGAGCGTGCGTCGGCCCGCTCGTGGGACTCGCGCGCACCCACACCTCGCCCTCGATCGAGCGGAGCGTGCTCATGCGCATGGGTATCGACTCGATCACCTGTAAGGCTGTGGTAGCCGAGTGCGAGACCCGCGGGCTGCTCGGCCACGGGGCCGGGCACGTCGTGCTCGTGGCGATGCGCGGGTGGGACGTCGATGCGCCGGCCGCCGCCGGGCGCCTGGCTTCCGGTGAGGGCTGGGACGTGGTCGAGGCGCACTGGGGTGATGTCCGATGAGCGTGCGCGACGCCCGCTTCGGCAAGCCGCTTATCGATACGCCACTCGACCCGTGCGAGAAGCTCGACGTAGAAGCGCTCCTCGAGGGTCTCGAGCACTATCGTCCGCGCCGGCGCAGCTGGACCTGGCGTCGGCAGGTACCCGACCAGCGGCACTACGAGTTCACCTACCACGAGACCGCCGAGCCGCTCGAGCGCAGCGTGCCGCTGCCCGCCGCGCACTACTTCGAGGACATCGACCCGCAGCCCGACTGCGTCATCACGACCGAGATCGCCTCGGGCAGGCCCGAGGATGACATCCGGCGTATGCGCATGGCCGCATGGCATGGCGCCGACCACATCATGGTCATCCGCACCGCCGGTCAAAGCCACATGGACGGGCTGCTCGAGGGCACGCCGGAAGGTGTCGGCGGCATCGCCATCACACGCAAGCAGGTGCGCCTCACGCGCCGGGCCCTTGATCTGATCGAGGACGAGGTGGGCCGGCCGATCAACTTCCACAGCTACGTGAGCGGTGTCGCGGGACCCGAGATGGCGGTCATGTTCGCCGAGGAGGGCGTCAACGGCGCCCATCAGGATCCGCAGTACAACGTGCTCTACCGCAACATCAACATGTACCGGTCGTTCGTCGATGCCGCCGTGGCCAAGCACGTCATGGCGGCCGCCGGCATCCTGCAGATCGACGGGGCACACAACGCGAACGCCACGGCTGTCAAGGCGTGGAAGGTGATGCCCGAGCTGCTGGTCCAGCACGCCATCAACTGCGCATACTCCGAGGCCGTCGGCATGCCCGCCGAGGGCATCGCGCTTTCAACGGTGCCTCCCGATGCCGCTCCCGCGCCGTGCATGCGGATGGACCTGCCGTACGCCATTGCCCTGCGCGACCTGTTCGGCCGGTACAAGATGCGCGCGCAGCAGAACACGCGCTACATGGAGTCCGACGGCCGCGAGGCGACCGTGGCACACGTCATGAACCTGCTTATCTCGCGGCTGACCTCGGCGGATATCCAGTCCACGATCACACCCGACGAGGGCCGGAACGTGCCGTGGCACTACAACAACGTGGCGGCGGTGGACACCGCCAAGCAGTCGCTTGTCGGCATGGACGGGCTGCGCGAGATGGTGCACGTCGACCGCGAGGCGCCTGAGCTCAGGGAGCGCGTGCGCGAGATCAAGGAGCGCGCGGTCCTGTTCCTCGAGGCTATGCTCGAAGACGGCGGTTACTTCGCGGGCGTGGAGAAGGCATACTTCGTGGACTCGGGAGAGTATCCGGAGACCCATGACGACGGTATCGCCCGGCTCTCCGACGGTGGCGTGGCCGAGGGCACGATCGTCCCTCGAGCCGACGACTACCTCGCGCCGGTGTGCCACCACTTTGGCGAGAACCATCTTGAGTTGCTCGCCGGATTTGGGGCGAGCGTGCCGGGTACGTCCTCGGATGTCCGGCCCTGCGATCTCGTCGGTGGCTGCACGCTGTGCGACGACGCCAAGGTTCCCTTCACCGACGAGCTCGATCCCACCGACAACGCCGCCGCGCGGCTTACACAGACTGCAGAACTCCGCGAGCGGGGACTCATCAAGCCCGAGGTCGAGTGGGCGGGCGACGGCATCGTGGCCGTCACGATGTTCCTGCCCGCCGCCGAGCGCGTGGCCGAGGCCGCCGCTCTCGAGCTCGGCCGTGCGATGAATCTCGAGGACTGCGAGGTCATCCACAAGCGCGTCATGCATCCTGCCGAGGGTACGCTGATCGAGCTCAAGGGTCGTCTCGAGGTGGCGATCGATCCGGCTCTGCTCGTGATTCCCGAGCCGCCCGAGGTGCTCACCGACGAGGAGATCCGCGAGTTCGTACACGAGCGGAACCTGCGCGTCATCGCGGCCACCGTCGGCAACGACGAGCACTCCGTGGGCATGCGCGAGATCATCGACATCAAGCACGGCGGTCTCGAGAAGTGGAGCTTCTCGGTGACCTATCTCGGCACCAGCGTCCCGATCGAGAAGGTGATCGATGCGGCTATCGAGCATGCCGCCAGCGTCGTGCTCATCTCCACGATCATCACGCACGCCGATGTGCACCGCGAGATGATGGCCAAGCTTGCCGATCTCGCCGCGGAGAAGGGCGTGCGCGACCGGCTGCTCCTCATCTCCGGCGGCACGCAGGTGACCGATGAGATCGCACGCGCCAGTGGTATGGACGCCGGCTTCGGGCGGCGCACGAAGGGCATCGACGTGGCGAGCTTCATCGTGCGGACGATGCGCATGTGGGCGGATTGACGCTCGCCGCCGCGCTCGGCTAGCATGACGGTGCGCCACGAAGGCGCACCCGGGCGGCATGAGCTCCGCCGAGTTCGATCGAGAGCACTGAACACACGAGGGCCATCCGAGGCCACGCGCGACACGACGTCGCCGTGGTCTTTTCTATTGCCTGGCGGCCTGTGGACGAGGGGGTTCGATGAGCGACGCGAGGGCGGACGAGGCGACGATGAGCGGTGCGGCGCCGAGCGGGGCCGGCAAGGCGAGCGAGCGTGGACCGTCGCGCGCATCCGAGCGGCTGGAGCCGCGCGTGCGCGACCGGATGCCGGCCGACTTCCGGGAGGCCGTGGACTTCCACGGACACCTCTGTCCGGGACTCACGACCGGGTATCGGGCGGCGCGGATGACGATGGAGCGGCTCGGTGTGGAGCGCGGCGCCGACGAGGAGCTTGTGGGCATCGTGGAGACCGACGCGTGCGGCGTCGACGCGTTCCAGTACCTCACCGGCTGCACGCTCGGCAAGGGCAACCTGATCTACCGTGACTACGGCAAGCAGGTGTTCACGCTCGTGCGGCGGGCCGACGGGCGCGGCGTGCGCGTGTCGATGCGCTCGGACGCGCTCGAGCCGGATCCGGAGCGCACGGCACTCAAGACCCGCGTGATGTCGGGCGAGGCCACCGATGAGGAGCGCGCGCGGTTCTGGCAGGGGCATGTGGAGCGCGCCCTTGAGCTGGCCGAGATGCCGGCCGGGGAGTTCGGGACGGTGACCGAGGTCGTCGTGGAGCTGCCGCCGAAGGCGGGGGCGTTCGACTCGGTCATCTGCGCGGTGTGCGGCGAGGCGGTCATGGAGCCGCGCGCCCGCGTGCGTGACGGCGAATCGTGCTGCATCCCGTGTTCTACACGTTACAGCCGCGGCTGGGAGATCAACGCATAGCGCCGAGGTGACGCGCGTCATCGGATCGGAGGAGCACGTGAAGGTTGTGGAGCGCATGATTATGGTCGCGGCCATGAAGCGGGAGAAGCGCGCGCAGCGCACGACTACCGTGGCCAGGGTCCGCATCGTGGCCCTGGCGTTCGCACTTGCCCTGGCGGTGCTCGCCGGGTGCACGGGTGGTGCGGATGACGCGCCGCTGGCGCCCGGGGCGTCCGAGACCCCCGAGACTCCCGCCGCCGATGCGCCTTCCGAGCGCGTCGTGACAGACCTGGCCGGGCGTGAGGTGACGGTCCCGGGTGCGGTCGAGCGCGTGGCGGCGGTCGGCCCGGGGTCGCTTCGGCTCGTCGTCTACGCGGGCGGCGCCGGGCGCATGGTAGGCATCGAGGAGTTCGAGACCCGGCCGCCGGTCGCGCGGCCGTACACGCTCGCGAATCCCGACCTGCTCGAGCTGCCGGTGATAGGTGCGGGCGGTCCCGACTCCACCCCGGACGCCGAGCGGCTGCTCGGCGCTGCCCCGGACGTCATCTTCATCGCGCAGATCGTCGACGGTGAGGCTGCCGATAAGCTCCAGGCCGCGACGGGTGTTCCCGTCCTGGTCGTCAGCTACGGGAACCCCGGCACTCTCGACGAGCCGTTCTTCACGTCGATGGAGCTCGTCGGCGAGGTGCTCGGCACATCGGAGCGCGCTGCCGAGGTCGTGGCGTACGTGCGGGGCGCGCTCGCGGACCTCTCGGAGCGCACGGCAGACGTGCCGGATGCCGAAAGGGCCACGGCATACGTGGGCGCGCTCGGCTTCAAGGGCGCGCGGGGCATCGAGAGTACGCAGCCGAAGTACCTGCCGTTTGCCGCCATCGGGGCGGCCAACGTCGCGGGTGACCTCGAGCAGCCCGGTTCGGTGATGATCGATCGCGAGCAGCTCGTCGTGTGGGACCCCGCGCACGTCTTCCTGGACCTCGGCGGACTCTCGCTCGTGCGCGAGGACGTCGCCGCCGACCGCGGGTTCTACGAGGGCCTGTCAGCCGCGCGCGAGGGGCGCGTGTACGCGCAGCTGCCCTTCAACAACTACTCCACCAACGTTGAGATCGCGCTCGCCGACGCGTACTTCGCCGGCACCGTCCTGTTCCCGGAGCGCTTCGCGGACATCGACCCGGCAGCCAAGGCCGACGAGATCGCCACCGTGCTCGTCGGTGAGCCGGTCTACGAGCGCCTGGCCGCCATCTACGGGCAGGGCTTCGGCGCCATCGACCTTCTCGGCGGGGAGTGATCGTGTCGCACGAACACGCGTATCGCACGCGATACGCTGCCTACACGCGGCGCAAGGTCGCGGTGACCGCCGGGCTCGTCCTGGCAGTTGCACTTGCGGCCGTCTACGCGGTGCAGGCGGGCTCGGCCGGACTCTCGGTGGCCGAAGTGCTCCGCGCGCTGGCGGGCTCGGGTGAGGAGGCCACGTCGCTCATCGTCTGGAACATCCGGATGCCGAGGGTGGTCGCGGCGATCGTGGCAGGCATCGGGCTTGCGATATCCGGCGCGGTCATGCAGGGCGTGCTACGCAACCCGCTTGCCTCGCCCTTCACGCTCGGCATCTCGCAGGGCGCGGCCTTCGGCGCCGCGCTCGCCATCATCGGCTTCGGCGCCGGCATGACCGGGACCGCCGCGGCCGATGCGGTGCGCATCTCCAACGTGTGGTCCGTAGCCGGTTTCGCCTTCGCCGGCGCGATGGCCGCCACGCTCGCCGTGCTCGCGATCTCCCGCACGCGCGGCGCCACGCCGGAGACCATCGTGCTCGCCGGCGTGGCGCTCGGCGCGCTCTTCTCGGCCGCCACGGCGCTCATGCAGTACTTCGCCGAGGACACACAGGTCGCGGCCGTGGTCTTCTGGACGTTCGGCGACCTCGGTCGGGCCGCCTGGCGCGACGTGGGTGTGATGGCCGCTGTGGTCGCTGCGTGCGGCGCGTACTTCCTGTGGCACCGCTGGGACTACAACGCGCTCGAGACCGGCGCCGAGTCGGCGCACGGGCTGGGCGTGGAGGTGGAGCGCGTGCGGCTGCTCGGCATGCTCGTGGCGTCGCTTGCCACAGCCGTGATCGTCGCGTTTCTCGGGATCATCGGGTTCATCGGGCTGGTGGGCCCACACCTCGTGCGGCGCGTGATGGGAAGCGACCACCGCTTCTTGCTACCGGCGTCGGCGGCGGCCGGCGCGCTGCTGCTGCTCGTGGCCGACACGGTGGGCCGGACGCTCATCTCGCCGGTGGTGCTCCCGGTGGGCGCCATCACGTCTTTTCTCGGGGCCCCGCTGTTCCTGTACCTGCTCGTGGCCGGGAGGCGGTCGGCATGATGCTCCGTGTCGAGGGTGTCACGTTCGCCTATCGCAGCGTCCCCGTGCTCGACGGCGTGGACTTCTCCGTCGGGCCCGGGGAGTTCCTTGCGGTGCTCGGCAACAACGGCGCCGGCAAGTCCACGCTGCTCCGGTGCATCACGCGCATCGTCCGACCACACACCGGCGCGGTCTATCTGGACGAGCGCGACGTGCACGCGCTCGGTAGCAGCGAACGTGCGCGGAACGTCGGCTACGTGCCGCAGCGCACCGAGGCGAGCCACATGACCGTGTACGACGCGGTGCTCGTTGGCCGGACCCCGCACATCACGTGGGACGCTTCTCACGAAGACCACCACGTGGTGGAGCGCGTGCTGGCCGAGCTGGGTCTCGAGGGTCTCGCGATGCGGCCGATCGACGAGCTTTCCGGCGGCGAGTTACAGAAGACCGTGATCGCCCGCGCGCTCGCGCAGGAGCCGCGGGTGCTCCTGCTCGATGAGCCCACTTCGAGCCTGGACCTGCGCAACCAGCTCGACGTGCTGGCCACCGTCAAGCGTGTCACCTTGGCGCAGGGCGTTGCCGTCATCGCGGTGATGCACGACCTCAACCTGGCGCTCCGCTTCGCCGACCGGTTCTGCTTCCTCGCCGACGGGCGCGTTCACGCCTGCGGCGGGCCGGAGGTCGTGACGTCGGAGAACGTCTCGCACGTCTACGGGGTGCCCGTGAGCGTGACGTCTGTCGGCGATGTGCCGCTCGTGGTGCCGCTCGCGTCGTCGTCGTAGGCTCCTCGTACCGCTCCCGTGGTTGGCCGAGCCGTGCTCGCCCGTGCGATGATTGGCCCGACCGGAGAGGAGCCGCCGCGTGCCCGAGCCCCGTCGCATAGACGCCCTGGTAGCCGAGATCGGATCGACCACCACCGTCGTGAGTGCCTTTGACGGTCTGTCCGGCTGGCCCGATTCCACGGCGGCGCTCATCGGGCAGGGCGTGGCGCCTACGAGCGTGGCTGCCGGTGACGTGGGGATCGGCCTTGCAGCGGCGCGCGAGGCGCTCGAGGCCAGGATCGGTCCGCTCGAGCCGACGGTCACGCTTGCCACCTCGTCGGCGGCAGGCGGTCTGCGCATGACCGTGCATGGCCTCACGCACAAGATGACCGCGATGGCCGCACGCGAGGCGGCGCTCGGCGCCGGGGGCGTGCTCGAGTACCAGACGGCGGGGCGGCTGCGCGAGCATGACCTCGAGGAGATCGAGGAGGCGCGCCCCGGACTCATCCTGCTCGCCGGTGGTGTGGAGGGCGGCGACACCGAGGTGGTGCTCTACAACGCGCGTCGGCTGGCCGAGCTCGCCGCGCGGCCCATCGTCGTGTACGCCGGCAACTCGGCAGTGGCTGCAGAGGCGCGCGCCACGCTCGAAGCAGCCGGCTTCGTGGTGCGTGTCACAGAAAACGTGTATCCGGCCGTCGACGAGCTCGACATCGTGCCGGCGCGGCACGTGATCCATGACGCGTTCGAGGAACACATCACCCGCGCGCCGGGCATGGAGCGCATCGGCGAGTACGTGAGCGGGCGCATCCTGCCCACACCGGGCGCCGTGCTCATCGCCGCGGAGCTCCTGGCCGATGAGCTCGGCGACCTCGTGGTAGTCGACGTCGGCGGTGCTACGAGTGACGTCCACTCGGTCACCGATGGCTCCCCCGAGATCGCGGCGATCTCCACCGACCCGCAACCGCACGCTAAGCGCACCGTGGAAGGCGATCTCGGCACGTACGTGAGCGCCGCACACACGGCCGCGCTTATCGGCGAGGGTGAGCGGCCCGAGCACCTGCCGCCGGCGATCCCGTTCACTCCGGCCGACATCGAGGCTGCTGCGCTGCTGGCGCGCGCGGCCGCGGTCACCGCGATGACACGCCATGCGGGCCGCTTCGCGCACCTCTACACCCCGAAGGGCCGCCAGACGGTCGCGCACGGGCGGGACCTTACGGCCTGCCGACTCGTCATCGGTACCGGTGGCGCGCTCGTGCGGCTCCCGGGAGGGGAGGCGGCGCTCGCCGCGACTCTCGGCGGACCCGGCGAGTATCTGCTGCCTCCCGCGGACGCGCGGGTGGCCCTCGACCGCGACTACGTCTTCGCGTGCTGCGGTGCGCTCGCGTCGCGTTTCGCACCCGGCGCGGTCGTCGCGCTCATGCGCGCGAGTATCGGCGTCTAGCCGTATCATCGTGACGGCGCCCCCGCTCCGGGTATCTGCACCTAGGGCACCATGACGTCTGAGGGGGCGTTTGGCATGGCAGAACTCGGATCCGCCTACCCGGCCGAAGTCGCGCAGATCGTGGCATCGGCCGCACGGTTGGCCGACGAGCGCATCGTGATAGCAGGGCCGGTCGTACAGTCGGACAGCGCCACGGGCGAGCACCTCGTCGGACTGCTGGAACGGGCACTCGCGCTCGTTCCCGGAGACCGTAGCCTCATGCTTGCCAAGGTCGACGCGCTTGTCATCGCTATGCAGTTCAAGACCGCCGAGGAGGTCCTCGACGAGGTCCTCGCGCGCCACCCCGATGACTTCGAGGCGCGCATGCGCAAGGACCATTGGGGCGAGTGGCAGGGCGTGTTCCACCTACCGGGCCTGTCCGAGGCCACGAGTACCCTCGCGCCACTCATGCACGACCACATCAGGCAGGGCCGCTCGATACAGGTCGTCCGCGCCGGTGTCGAGTCGGCGATGGCGATCGTCCGGCCGGTCCGGACGGAGGAGATGGGGCCCGGTCTGAGTCACGCCTCGCGCGCCATGTGGGAGCCGGTCTGGTCGCAGACGCCCGTCGGGGGCCTGGTCGCGCACTACCTGCTGGTGGAGGACGACCCGGGTAGCCCGTACCGTGCGGAGGGATTCCTGCCGCTTGCCCGCTCGGAGAAGGCGTCGCGGATGAACGGCTACTGGCTTCTGCAGCAGCTAGTTCATGCGGATGGCTGCTTCGTCATCCTTGCCGATGGCGATCGAGTCCTCTACAACCGGTGGCTGGTGTTCCCCGGGCATATCCGCGCGCGGCTCGAAGCGATGGCCGCCCGCGCGGAAACGGCGCCGCTCGCCACGGACGAGTCGGTGTTCCGGCAGGCGATACAGTGGCACATGCTTGCGTTCGACATGGACCAGGTGGTGTTTGGGCGCATCCTCTCGGAGGAGGCCGCCGGTATGGGGGGATTCATCATCTAGGGGCCGGTACCGGCTCCACCAACGGGTCGGCTACACCACCCCCACCAGTCCGAGCTTCTGCAGCGTCTCATCGGTGGGAAGCCCGCTCTCGCGGTCCCAGCCCATCGCGGCGTAGAAGCTGTCGAGTGACACGTCGAGGCGCGCGATCTGGCCCTCGCCGTGGCCATCGATCGCTGCCTCACTCGTGATGCGCCTGGGCAGCGTATCGTCGGCTCGTGTGAGCCCGAACCGTGCATTGACGAGCCGCTCCAGGTTGATGACCCGCTCGGCCGCCTTGAGCATGTCCTCCTTGGTCCAGGTCTCGCCGGTGGCTGCGGAGAGCACAGCCGCCCACGTGGAGGGCTGGACCGCGAGCGTGATCACGGAGAACAGACACACGCCGAGGAGGTTTGTCGCCATGGAGAACTCCATGAACGGCTTGACCCACTGCTGGTTGTCGTCTTCCAGGAAGTCGACGTCGTAGGTGAGCCCGAGTTCTTCGTTGCGGTAGCCGAACGCGTCGACGACCGATGCGTATGGCCGCAGGTGGTCGGCGCCGCGCGGGGAGACGGCGTGGCTGATGCCCTCACCCTTGCTTGCCCGCACGCCACAGCTTGCGAGTTCTACACCCTTGACCTCGAACGTGTAGTCGGCCGCATCTCCGCCGAGGGCCGCCGCCGCGCGCTTCGAGCCATCGGCGAGCATGTCGCCGATGCCGGTGCGGCTGGCGATCTTCTGCAGCACGTCGGGGAAGATCTCGCCGTTGCCCCAGGTGAACTCGATGCCGCCGGTCATCTCTGGCGTGAGGATGCCCTTCTCGTACCACTCCATCGCGATCGCGATCACCTGACCGGCCGCGATCGTGTCCATGCCGAGGTCGTTGCACAGGTGCCCGGCCACCACGATGGCGTTCAAGTCGGTGACCAGGCATTTCGCGCCGAACGCTCCAAGTGTCTCGTACTCGGGCCCGCCTCCGGTCTCGCCAGCATGCGGCCCGGTCGTGATGGTTGTCGTGCGACCGCAGGCCACGGGACAGCCCCAGCACGCGTACGGCTTCACGTCGAGCGTCGCGTGGTACGCCGCATGGCCGAGGGTGTCGATCGACTCGGGAAACGTCGTCCGGCGCCAGTTCTGTGTCGGCAGGATGCCGACTCGGTCAGAAACTCCTCGCGCGCCTGCTTCGCGTGTGTCTTGAGCCCCTCGGGATCCGCGATCGGGAGCGGCTGCGTGCCGCGCACGGCGAACGCCTTGAGGTTCTTAGCGCCCATAGCCGCTCCGCCGCCGCCGCGTCCGGCTGCGCGTTCTGTGTCGGTCATGATCGCCGCGTACATGACGCCGTTCTCGCCTGCGGGTCCGATCGCCGCGATCTGCCAGCCTCGGCCGTCGAGCGACTCGCGAATGGTGGCTTCGGTGTCGTGGATACCCGTACCCCAGAGGCCCATCGCATCGCGGACTTCCACCGAATCGCCGTCGATCACGACGTAGACCGGGTTATCAGCGGCGCCGGTGAAGACGATCATGTCGTAGCCGGCCTTCTTGATCGCGGGCGAGAGCTGGCCGCCCACATTGCTCAGCCCCAGCGCGCCCGAGGCCGGCGAGCGGAACACGAAACACGTGCGTCCCGACGACGGCGCTGCCGTGCCGGTGAGCGGCCCCACCGCTGCGATCAACGGCTGAGAGGGATCGAGCGGAGGTGCGTCGTAGTCGACCAGGTCGGCGAAGAGGCGCACGGCTGCGCCCTCGCCACCGATGTAGTCGCGGAACCACGCCTCGGGAAGCGTGCGCTTCTCGGCAGTGCCGGTGGCCAGATCCACCATGAGTG
The DNA here is from genome assembly GCA_034368805.1 of Coriobacteriia bacterium. GTDB lineage: Bacteria > Actinomycetota > Coriobacteriia > Anaerosomatales > Anaerosomataceae > UBA2272. The sequence goes on along the minus strand of JAXMLJ010000118.1, from coordinate 3,592 downwards.
CAGTGCCCCAGTTGCCGTTCATTCGGACTCCTCTCCCCCACAGGCCGGTCTCTCGTGTGCGCCGACGGTGGCGCAGCCGACTGCTTCCCGCTACGCTCGACATGCCGCACGCCTTCGGCCGTCAGGAGGTTTCCCTGGGGTCTATGGCACGGGGCGTGCGGGAATTGTGAGCGCCTTCACATGAGAGGATACCCATGTCCGGTCGAGCCGTAGTCACCGTTGATCTGCGCAAGGTCGCCGAGAACACGCGTCGTGTCGTCGACGCGCTAGGCGGGCGTTCGGTCATCGGCGTGACGAAGGTGACGTGTGGCTCGGCGGAGGTCGCCCGCGCGATGCTCGCTGGCGGCGCGGCCGGCATCGCCGACTCGCGGCTCGAGAACCTCGCGGGTCTGCGGGCCGCCGGGATAGACGTGCCGCTGTGGCTGCTACGCGCGCCGGTACCCGTGCTTGCCGACGAGACCGTGCGTGTCGCCGATGTCTCGCTGGAAAGCGAGGTCGAGACGATCGAAGCGCTCGACGCGGCCGCGTATCGGCTGGGCAGACGCCACAGTGTCGTGGCGATGGTGGACCTGGGCGATCTGCGCGAAGGGATGCTGCCAGACGCGCTGCCGGCGTTCGTCGAGCGTGCCGAGGCGATGCCGAACATCGAGCTGCTCGGCATCGGTACGAGTCTGACGTGCTACGGCGCGATCGTCCCGGACGCCGAGAACCTCGGCGAACTCGTCGCGCTTGCACAGTCTGCCGAAGCCCGCATCGGGCGCCGCTTGCTCGTCTCGGGCGGCATGTCGTCCTCACTGGGCGCGCTGGTGGCAGGCACGCTGCCCGGGCGTGTCGACAGCCTGCGCATCGGGGAGAGCATCCTGCTCGGCGTTTCGACCGTGACGCGTCAACCGACCCTTGGCCTGCACACCGATGCGATCGTAGCCTACGCGCCGGTCATCGAGGTCATGCGCAAGCCCAGCGCGCCGCGAGGCACGGTCGCGCAGGACGCCTTTGGCGGCACGCCGACGTTTCGTGACCGCGGCGAGCGGCTGCGGGCGATCTGCGCCATCGGCCATCAGGATGTGGTGCCCACCGGCATCAAGCCACTCGATTCGCGCATCGGGGTGCTCGGCGCATCGAGCGATCACCTGGTGCTGGATGTGGAGGACATGCCCGCTGCGCCGCGCGTGGGTGACGAGATCGCGTTCCTGCCCGGCTACGCCGCCACGCTCAGGCTCTTCACCTCGGCCTACGTGGAGAAGCGGTTCGTGGGAGAGTAGGGCTGGCGGCGCGCGCGCCGTTGTGCGCGTCGGCTGGCGGAGTATGATGAGGCTGCGAGGTCTTGCAGATGCGGAGGGGGCGCCGCGATGAGTCAGACTGCCTTGCTGCCGTCCGCAGCTACACGCGGAGGTGGCGATGAGCGAGAATCCCAAGGGTAGCGCGGGGGAGCCGGAAGAGCCGAAGGTCTTTCGGATCGCGCAGCTGCCCGCCCCGGATCGCACGGGGATGAACCGCCGCACGTTCGTGAAGGCGACCGCCGCGGGTGCGGGCGCGGGTGCGCTCGTCACGGTTCTCGGTGGATGCCTGCCGTTCTCAGCGGCCTGCACGTGCGATTCCGAGGACGAGAGCGGATGCACCACACAGTCCGACGAGGAGACCGATACCGACGAGAGCATCGAGTGCGAGTGCGATGCGGTCTGCACCTGCGAGACGGTCTGCACGTGCGACAACGAGTGCAGCTGCGATGCGGTGTGCACCTGCGAAGCCGTGTGCACGTGCGAGGGTGACTGCTCGTGCGACAGCGTCTGCACCTGCGAGGCGGTGTGCACCTGCGAGGGCGACTGCACGTGCGACTCCGTGGGCGGCGGCGGCCACTACTGGTATCCCACCTAACGACTGCGACGCGTGCGGGCAAAGGCAGGCATGGGGATCTCCTGGCAGGCGCTCGGCGATACCGTGTTCCTGGTCTCCCGCGACGGGGACCGGCCGCTGCTCTACGCCCCGCTCCAGGGTCTCGTGCTCGAGGCCAACGATGCATACGTCGAGCGGTTCCGCGCCGCGCTGGGTGGGGAGGAGGACGCAGCCCGGGCGATCGGTCTTGAGCCCGAAACGGTGGCCGACCTCGCGCGCGTGCCCGATGAGGTCCGACGCACGTTCGATCCGGTGTGGCCAGCGGTGTTCGAGCCAACGTCGGTGACGCTCTTCCTCACGCACAAGTGCACGCTCAGGTGCGTGTACTGCTACTGCGAGGGCGGCGCGGGGCGCGACATCGACTGGCCCGTTCTCGAGCGTGCGGTCCGCTTCGTCCTCGACAACGCCAAGCGCCTCGGCAGGGACGCGCGTGTCGCTTTCCACGGAGGTGATGTGGGCGCATGCTGGCCGCTGTTCCGGCGCGCGGTGGAGTTCGTGGCAGCCGAGAGTGCGGCGGCGGGCGTGAAGACATCGATGTCCATCGGCACGAACGGGTTCTATACCGAGGAGCAGGCGGCCTACATCGCCGCGCACATCGCCAGCGCGACGGTCTCGATCGATGGCACGCCGGCGGTGCACGACCGGTCGCGGATCACGCCGGGTGGAGGTCCATCGCTGGCCACCGTGCTGCGTTCGCTCGCCATCTTCGAGAGCGGGGGGCTCTCCTACTCCATCAGGATGACGGTCACGGCCGAGTCGCTGCCGGCGCTCGCCGAGAGCGTGGCGTACCTGTGCGAGAACACACACGCGCGCACGATCAGAGCCGAGCCACTCTACGCACGCGGGCGCGCCACGGTCTCACACCTCCAGGCGCCAGACCCGGAGGCCTTTGTGGCAGCGTACCGCCAGGCGAGGACGGTGGCCGAACGGTACGGACGGCAGCTGACGTACTCGGGCGCGCGCATCTCGGGGCCGGCGCCCGCGTTCTGCTCGTTCGCCCGGCCCACGTTCGGCGTCACACCCGACGGGGACCTTACGTGCTGCTACGAGATCCTGCATCCGGACGACCCGCTCGCCGCCGAGTTCTTCTACGGACACATCGAGCCGGACGGTTCGGCGATCGTCGTGGACGAGGAGCAGGTCGCCGCCATCCGGGCGGGAGCGAAGGCGCGTCGGCAGGGCTGTGCGCACTGCTTCTGTGTCTACGCGTGCGCTGGCGACTGCGCGGCCAAGACGATCGACAGCGGTCGCGGTGACGGGGAGTCCACCGGCCGGTGCGAGGTCACCCGCGCACTCGTGTACGACATGCTCGAGTGCGCGCTTGCGGGCGAGGATCCCACGAAGCCGACCGGCGAGACCCCCCACGCGGCAGCCGGCGCCGGCGGCCCGCACCTTTGCGTGGAGCAGTCCTGATGGCCGCCATGTCGGCCGAGTTCGTGCCGGAGTGCCTCACGGTCTTCTGCTCCAATGAGTGCAACCTCGCATGCCGCTACTGCCACGCGTCGCCCGTCACCGCGCCGGGCCCGCCGATCTCGGATCGCGTGCTCGCCGATGCCGCGGACATCGTGGCCGCTTCGTGCGCGCGTCGCGGCATCGCGATGACGTTCGCGCTCCTTGGCGGTGGTGAGCCGCTGCTCGACCGCGCGGACGCCGCGCGCATACTCGGCATCCTGCGCGAGCGCGCGGCGGCGGCGGGCGT
>JAXMLJ010000117.1:0-7110 GCA_034368805.1 Coriobacteriia bacterium | reverse complement strand
GAACAGGCCCGTCCCCGCCCCGATCTCCACGATGGCACAGGCGCCCGCAGGCCTGCCGAGCGCGCTCCAGAATACCTCGGGCGGGAGTGTCTCGAACCGCGCCAGGTCGTTGAGCTTCTTGAGCTTCGCGATGTCGAACTTGAGATGTGGCATGACCGCCTCCTTCCGAAGCGATTCTCTCACAGTCGGGCCGCACAGCTGCGGGGGGCGGCCCGGTGGCTCGGGGCCCGCTCATGGGTATCTGCGACGAAGAGGTTCGGGCGCGTGCTGGGGGGCATGAACGGACTTCGTCATAGGCTTCAACTTCCCTGATGCTCTCGGTGGGGGCGCGGCACTCGGCAACTACGGAAGCCCGCTCCTGCTCACCGCACCGACATCGGTACCCGACAGCGTCACGGCCTTCCTGGAGGAGAACGAGTACATGATCGGCCGCGCCGACGTGTTCGGCGGCTCGGATGTGGTGAGCGACGCCGTGAAGAACACGATCGCTGGTAAGCTGAAGCTGCAAGCACGGTGGCAGGAGGCTCAGTGCACGACCTGGGCGCACACGAGCGCCGCGAGATGAAGGAGCTGGTCTTCGTGAAGCGTGCATTCGTGTGCGTCCTTGCTGTCGCCCTGCTGGCGATCGGGCCGCTTGGGAGCGCGGGGGCGCTCACAACCGCTGACTATCCGCAGTTCTACCTCGACCGTGGGCCGCTCAAGGTCGGCACCTTGCAGCAGCAGAGCCCTGAGATTGAGGGCGAGATCATCGTCTACCAGTATCGAAATGCAATCGCGCTCCCCCCTGATGACAGCAGCTGGAACATCGCCGTCCACAACCTGTGGACGGGTAACGGAACCAATTTCCCGATCATCGGTTCGGACCAGACGAACCCTGACGTCGCCGCAGGTCGGGTCGTCTACGAGTCTAGTCAGTCCGGCAACGGTGACATCTACGTGCGCGACCTCCGTGACGGTCTCGCGGGGGGTACATCGCGGCTGATCGGCGGCGGAACAACGATTCAGGCGCGGCCTCGTATCAGCGCGAGCCATGTCGTCTGGAAGAATCTGACGGATAGCCGGCTCGAGTACTGGGACTTCGCGATGGAGACCATGTCCGTCGTCCCCGAGTCGACCGGTGTGGAGCACTGGGACGTCGACGGCGACACGGTGGTCTTCTCGGTGGCCGGCAACCCGCAAGACACGCTGTACAGCTGGCGGCTCGGCGAGATGGACTTGCCGAAGGAGGTCTACCCGGGCTGGAGCCCGCTCGTCGGGTACCCCTCCATAGAGCATGTCCGGCTACACGCGATGCGGGTGTACATCCAGCTCTCCGGCACAACCTCTCGGACCGCGCTCATCGACCTGCGCTGGCGCTCCAGGTCCGACATCGCCGTGTTCTCCCAGCAGACGCGGCCTAACCTGTTCGACCGGAGTCTCGTTTTCGAGAGCTGGCAGACCGACCCGAACGCCAACCGAGCGCTGAACTTCCTCATCCACGGCGTGAACTCGCACCTCGACGTCACCAACGACCCGACGAAGAACTTCACGCGGCCGTCGCTCTTTGGCAACCGCCTCGTATACCAGGAGGGCACCAGCGGCAACATCTGGATGGCGACCGACAAACCCCGCGTGGACCGCACCGAGGGACCCGACCGTTACGCCACCGCCGTGGAGATCAGCCGCGCCTACTACCCGGACGGACCGGTGAACGGCTGGGACGGCAACGCCTGGAGCAGCTACACCGTCGTAATCTGCACGGGAGAGAACTTCCCCGATGCACTCGCAGCCACGCCGTGGGCGGCGCAGATGGGCGCGCCCCTGCTCCTCACCCGGGGAGCGACACTGCCCCCGGTCGTCAGCGCCGAGCTCGACCGCCTCAAGCCCTGGCGCGTGGTCATCGTGGGCGGCACGGACGTCGTATCGCAGGGTGTCGCGGCTGCGATCGAGGCGAAGGGCGTGACTATCGACCGCGTCGCGGGCACCGACCGGTACGCGACCTCGGTCGAGATCGCCAAGCGGTACGGTGCGCAACTCGACATGGACGGCATCGGCTGGGACAAGGGCGTCTTTGTCGCCCGGGGCGACGCGTTTCCGGATGCACTCGCGGCCGGGCCCGCCGCAGCCGGCATGCACTGGCCGATCCTACTGACCCGTCCGGACAGGCTTCCCAAGAGTGTCGACGACTGGTTCTTCGACGTCGAGATCGAGGACGCGGTCATCATCGGCGGCGTCACAGCGGTGAGCACACATGCAAAGGCCGAGGTGGACAGCCACCTCGCGTGGATGAGCAGTCCGCCCTCCGAGCGCTGGTACGGCGACGACCGCTACGCAACGGCGGCGCGGATCGCCCGCAATGCGTACTACCTCCGGGCGCTCGACTTCGACATGATCGGCATCGCCACCGGCGAGAACTTCCCGGATGCCCTCGGTGGCGGCGCGGCGTGCGGGTACTACGGCAGCCCGCTGCTACTCACGCGCAACGCGTCGGTGCCGACGGGGCTCTCCGACTTCCTCACGAACCACGAATATGCGATCGGCCGCGGAGACATCTTCGGCGGCGACGACGTAGTGACCGAGGGCGTGCGGACGGAGATCAGGAGCAAGCTGAAGTAGCCCCGCGTGCCGCAACTTCAGGTACCATGCGCACATGAGTAGACAGACGCGCTACCTCGATACACGGGGCCACGATGCCTCGTTGCCCGCGTTCAGCCGGGCCGTGGTCAAGGGCATCGCGCCCGGCGGAGGCCTCTACGTGCCCGAGCGCCTTCCCGAGTTCACACTCGCAGAGATCGTCGCGTTCGCCGATCGGCCGTACTGGCGCCGCGCAGCCGCGGTGTTCTCCCGCTTCGGCGTGGACGTCTCGGCAGACCGCGTGGACACGCTCATGCGCACGGCGTACGGCGCGCAATGGCACGACGAACGCATCGCTCCGGTGGTCGAGGTCGTCGCCGGGATGCACGTCCTCGAGCTCTGGCACGGCCCGACGAGCGCCTTCAAAGACATGGCCCTCCAGTGCATGCCGCTGTTCTTCTCCGAGGCCGTAGACGTCGACCGGGCTCCAGGCGAGCTCTCCGACGACTACCTCGTCCTCGTTGCGACGTCCGGCGACACCGGAAAGGCCGCGCTCGACGGCTTCGCCGACCGCGCCATACCGGCATCGTCGTGTTCTACCCGGACGGCGGCGTCTCCGATGTCCAGCGGCTCCAGATGGTCACGCAGCGCGGTGCCAACGTCGGTGTCTTTGGCGTGCGGGGCAACTTCGATGACTGTCAGAACGCGGTCAAGGCCGCGTTCAACGATGAGACCTTCAACGCCGAGCTGCACGAACGCCACGGGCTCAGGCTCTCGTCGGCCAACTCGATCAACTGGGGCCGCCTGCTCCCGCAGATCGCCTATTACGTCAGCGCGTATGCCGACATGGTGGCCGAGGGCGGCGTCAAGCCCGGCAGCCCGATGGATGTCTGTGTGCCCACCGGGAACTTCGGCAACATCCTCGGCGCGTACTATGCCCGCCTGATCGGTGTGCCGATCGGCCGCCTGCTGTGTGCCAGCAATGAGAACAACGTACTCGCGGACTTCATAGCCACCGGCACCTACGACATCTCCGGCCGCCCGTTCGTGACGACGCCGAGCCCGAGCATGGACATCCTCGTCTCGTCCAACCTCGAACGGCTGCTCTACCATGAGGCTGGCCCTGAAGCGGTCCGCGGATGGATGGCCGAACTTGCCGAGAAGCGCCGCTTCACCGTGGACCGCGAGACCTTCGCTTCCCTACGTGAGGTCTTCTCGGCCGACTGGGTGTCCAACAATGAGAGCCTCGCCACGATCGCCCGCGTCTACGGCGAGACCGGCTACCTCATGGACGCGCACACGGCGGTCGCCTGGGAGGTCGCCGAGCGTCTGCGCGGGGAGGACCCGGTGCTCGTGGTCTCGACCGCCCACTGGGCCAAGTTCGGCGCCGACGTGTACCGCGCGCTCGCAGCGGTCCCCTACGGCGAGCCGCTGACCGGTGACGCCGGGACGATGACCGGCCTGGAGCTGCTCGATGAAGTGCGCCGCCTCGCTCCGGAGGGCGCACCGATCCCGGGCCCACTGGCCGAACTCGCCAGCCTGCCCGAGCGCTTCACGGGTGTGGTGGATGCGGGGGTCGGCGGGGTTCAGGCCGCCGTGCGGGAGTGGCTCGGGACGTAGCCAGAACTCACGGCCTGAAGACCGCGAAGGCCGGCGAGACTCCCCGTCTGGACCAGCGCGCGCTCAAGATCTCATAGGCGGCGGTGTGATCGGCGGGGAGCATCCGGGCGGGGACCGCCTCGGGACCAGCCTCACGCGTGACCGCGAACCGTGCGCACTCCTGCCAGTCGTCAACGCAGTAACCGGTGCGCAACCGGCGCGCCACGCGCGGGTCGAGTGACAGCGAGCCGTTGCAGACCGGACATTGATCCGCGAACCTGCACATCTCGGCCATGCCGCACACCTCCGCACCGGGGCCGCTACCGGGTACTTCGGCAGACCCGTCGGCCGACCTGAGAACTGGCCGACGAGCGGACATCCGCAGCCCTTGGCGTACACTAGGCGTGTTGGGCGCGTGCATGTGACGGAAGGCGGAACGGCCACCCCGACGGGCGGCCACCCCGCAGACCTCGAGAACGGACTGAGGCGATGACCCTGCTCGAGTTCTTCGGCCAGTTCTTCGCGCGGCGACCACCCGCATCAGAGCCAGGTCGTGGCCTTGCCGCCGCCGAGGTGATGTCGCAGCATGCCGAGCGGCTGATGCGCATGAAGGGCGTCATGAGCGTCGGCGTGGGCACTACCGATGATGGCGAACCGGCGATCGTCGTGGGCCTTGACGACCCGCGTGCGGCCTCGGTGGCCGACATCCCCGAGTCCATCGACGGCGTACCGGTCGTGCACCACCGGATCGGACGCTCGGACGTGCAGGACTGAGGCGAAGCCGAGCAGACGACCGGGCCGAACGCCGAGGGATCCGCACAGTCGGTCGACCGCACGCATCACGCCCGGTAATGGCAATTGCCATCCCCCTCTTCTCCCGGTTCGGACCGCATCACAACGCCGCGAAAGGAGCGACCATGACACGCTCGAGGGTACACGTTCGGATGGTAGTGACACTGCTCGCCGTCATGCTTGCCATTGGAGGCGTGACTGCCGCACCGGTCTACGCAGCTGAGACATACACCGGGGGGGCGATCGATGCCCCGCAGTACATCCTCAACGACCACACCGCGGTGGGCTTCCGGTGGGGCGCACAAGCCGAGACAACCGGACTTGAGGCGAGCACGAGTTACTACGTCAAGGTCCGGTTCACCATGACTCCGTCTCCGAGCCCCACTACGAATCGCGGCTTCACCTGGAACGCCGCGAAGCAACGATGGGCACAGGAGTCCGAGGCCTGGGCGGAGTTCCCAACGGTCGCAACCGACGCCGACGGCAAGATCGCCGCACGGTGGGTCTACGCCAAATTCGGTGACGAGAACTCGAAAGGCTCATATTACGTCCAGGTCTCGCTGCAGAAGGTGGGTGGAGGATCCACGTTCAACTCCTCTGCCCCGTTGCAGAGCATGATCCTCGACGCCGCCACCGAAGGTGGCTGGATCCACAACGGCATCACGCTGGCCGACGTCAATGCCCGGGTAGCGGTGCGCGACGCGGACGCGACGACGGATCTGGACGACGATCCGTCGCTGCCTTATGCACTCGGCAAGACCGAGGTCAACACCCTCGACGACGATGGCGACGGCACGGCAGACAACGAGGACTACGGGCCGACGGGATCCGCCGGGGATTTCCGCATGGGAGTCCCGGCCGACACAGGCGTCACCATCTTCACAAAGCGTGTGCTCCGGTTCGGCGGGGTCGTGACGAGCCCTGCTGCGGACTGCGACATGGCCGCCGGTGCCGATGATGTCGGGGCACCGGCCCGCGTCACGGGGCTTGCTGCCGAGCCCGCCGGCGAGACTGCAAGCGGCCACGTCGAACTGGCCTGGGACGAGGCCACTGACAGCGGTGACTCAGGGCTGGCCGGTTACCTGGTCTATCGCTGGGAGCCCACCCAGACCGTCAACCCCAAGTACACGCCGGCGCCCATGCTGATCGGCCAGACCAACGCCGGACAGACCACGTTCACGGACGAGACCGCGATCGACGGCACGGAGTACGCCTACCATGTCCGAGCGATCGACGTCGCCACGAACGTCGGCCCGCGCTCGAACACGGCGACGGTGCTGCCTGACGGGGCGCTGCCGTAGCCAAATGAGATCGCGCGCGACTGGGGTACCGACCGCTACGCGACGGCGCTCGCCATCTCGCGGATCGCCTTCGCCGACGACTCCGTCGAGACAGTCGTCATCGCCACCGGCGCCGCGTTCCCCGATGCCCTCGCTGCCTCGGGCCTTGCCGGCGTGCACGGCTCCCCACTCCTGCTCGTTGGCGCGGCCGTGACAGCCGATCTGATCGACGAACTCGACCGACTGGGCACGACCTCGGTCGTGCTGATCGGTGGCGAGAAGGCTATCTCCGCCGATGTCTTCGATGCGCTTCACGCAGCCTACGACGTCAGGCGAGTCAGTGGCGCCGACCGCTACGAGACGGCCGCGGCGGTGGCCCGTGAGATCGCCGATCTCGGCGGCGTGAGCGACGCCGCATACTTCGTGCGCGGAGACGAGTCCGCCGATGCGCTGTCCGTCTCACCGTTCGCGTACCGCACCACCACGCCGGTTCTCCTCATCGCGACCGGCGGAGTCCCGACCGCGACCGGTGGTGTTATCGACGAACTCGGCATAGCCGCAGGCTGGATCATCGGCGGACCGACGGCCGTGAACCAGACCGCCGCCGCCGAGCTCGAGAAGCTGCTGGGCGTAGCGCCCGTTCGCCTGAACGGCATCGACCGCTATGCGACAGCCGCGGCGGTCGCGCAAATGCACGTCGATCTTGGCCTTGCCGGCTACGGCCTCGTCGGCATCGCGACCGGAACGGACTTCGCCGACGCGCTCGGCGGCGGGGCAGCTGTGGGAACGAGCGGCGGCGTGCTGCTACTGACGCGAGCTGACGCTCTGCCGAGCGCGACACGGGCCGCGCTCGAGGGCAACCTGGAAGCCATAGACGGGGTGCGTG
>JAXMLJ010000116.1:0-18503 GCA_034368805.1 Coriobacteriia bacterium | reverse complement strand
ACATCGCCGATCGTGAGCGCATTGGCCGCGTCGGCGAACTCGGCGACGTACGCGCTGGTGGGCGCCCAGCCGAGGCTACCGCCCTCGGCACCCGAACCGGGATCGGTCGAGTGCCCAGCAGCGAGCGCGTTGAAGTCCTCGCCCGCTTCGATGCGGGCGACGAGCGCCGCCGCGGTCGCCTCGTCCGAGACCAGGATGTGCTCGAGCAGCGAGTACGTCTCTGCGAGCTCGGTCACCTCGCCCTGGCTCGCCGCGTACTCGGACAGGAAGTCGCGCGCAAGCTGGTCACGGACGCTCGAGCGCAGGTCGTCCATGGTGAAACCCGCCTCGGTCACCCGCTCCTCAAACGCGGCCAGGTCGGTGTCGGCGCCCATCATGGTCGTGATGCCGGCCTCGACGGCCTCTGCGGACAGGTCCGCGCCGAGGCGTTCGGCCTCCTGTTGCATGAGTTCGGACTCGATCATCATGTCGAGGAGAAGCTTCCGGTACTCGGCAACCTGATCTTCAGGGAGCGCTCCGCCAAACTGCGCGGCGACCTGCTCGTAGAGGCGGTCGAACTCGGTCTGGGTGATGTCCTCGCCGTTCACGCGGGCGATGACGCCGGCAGAAGTGGATGAACAACCCGCGAGCGCGCCAACCAGCGCGATCACGAGCACGAGAGCGGCGATGCCGCGAAGTCTGCGCACGGACGTACCTTTCTCTTGGGGTCTGATCCCGGCCGCCTTACCGGCCGCGGACTGCGGAGAGTATAGCATCGAGCGCGCGGAGTGCCGTGGCACCCGGCGTCTCACCCGTTGCTTGCACGAACTGTGCCTTCTTGGACCGTTCTATGTAGACGGCGCCCTCCGGGGCGAGGACTCCGCGCTCCTCGGCGGTGAGCACGACCGGGCTGAGCGCCAGCCGGTGACGCGCGAGCGAGACGTTCGTGATCCCCAACTCGCCAGCCTTGACCTTGATGCGGGCGATTCCGAGCAGCTCGCGGGCGGGTGCCGGAACGGGACCAAACCGGTCCTCGATCTCGGCAGCGATCGCCTCGACGGCCTCGGGGCTCGCCGCGGCGGCTATCCGGCGGTACAACAGCACTCGCTCGTCGACCGCCGGCACGTACTCCTCCGGGAGGAACGCCGCCACGGGGAGATCGACGCGCACCTCGAGGTGCGCCGGCATGGGCTCGCCACGTACCTCCGAGACCGCTTCGCGAAGCATCTGCGCGTACAGATCGAAGCCGACCGCGCTCACGCTTCCCGACTGCGCGGCGCCGAGCAGCGAGCCCGCGCCCCGGATCTCCAGGTCGCGCATGGCTACGCTGATGCCGCTGCCGAGGGCGGCGTGCTCCTGGATGGCGGTGAGCCGCTCGTACGCAGAATCGGTAAGCGCCTGTCCCCGCGGGAAGAGGAAGTATGCGTACGCCTTGACGTGGCTGCGCCCGACACGGCCCTTGAGCTGGTAGAGTTGCGCGAGGCCGAGCCGGTGGGAGTCGTCGATGACGAGGGTGTTCGTGTGCGGGTTGTCGATGCCCGACTCGACGATGGTCGTCGCCACGAGCACGTCGATCTGACCGGCCGAGAAGCTCTCCATCACGCGCTCCAGCTGGTGTTCGGACATCTGACCGTGGCCGACCCCGACGCGTGCCTCGGGAACGGCGGCCTGCACACGCTCGACCACTCGCTCTATGCCGCGCACGCGGTTGGAGATGTAGTAGACCTGGCCGCCGCGTTCCAGCTCGCGCCGGATGGCGCCGGAGACCACATCGGCGTCGTACTCTCCGACATGCACCGTGACCGGAAAACGATCGGCAGGCGGCGTATCGATGACCGAGAAGTCGCGCACGCCGGAGAGCGACATCTGTAACGTGCGCGGGATCGGCGTCGCGGTGAGCGTGAGGACGTCGACCTGCTCGCGAAGGTTCTTCAGGTGCTCCTTGTGTTCCACGCCGAAGCGCTGTTCCTCATCGACGACGACGAGGCCGAGATCTCTCGGCACCACGTCGCGCGAAAGCAGCCGATGCGTACCGATGAGGATATCGACCGTGCCGGCGGCGAAGCCTTCGAGGGCCTCGGCCTGCTCGGCGCGGCTGCGGAAGCGCGAGAGCACCTCCACCCGCACGGGATACGACTCGAAGCGCTCGCTGAACGTGGTGAAGTGCTGCTGGGCAAGGATGGTCGTCGGGCAGAGCACCATCACCTGCTTGGCGCTCTGCGTGGCCTTGAACGCCGCGCGGATGGCGACCTCGGTCTTGCCGTAGCCTACGTCGCCGCAGACCAGCCGGTCCATCGGCCGTTCCGACTCCATGTCCGCTTTGACGTCCTCGATCGCGGCACGCTGGTCCGGCGTCTCCTCGAACGGGAACGCGGCTTCCATCTCCCGCTGCCACGGCGTGTCGGCGCCGAACGCGAACCCGGTGACGGCAGCGCGCCGTGCGTACAGATCGACGAGGTCGAATGCGAGCGTTCGGGCAGCCTTGCGCGCACGGCCAGTCGCCTTGGACCAGTCCGCCGTGTTCAGCCGGGTGACGCGCGGCGCGCTCCCCTCGGGACCAACGTACCGGGTCACACGGTCGAGTTGCTCGACCGGAACGTAGAGCTTGTCGCCCCGTGCGTACTCGAGCAGCAGGTAGTCGCGCTCGGCGCCAAGCACCGACTGTCGCACGATGTCCTTGAGCATCGCGATGCCGTGGACCTCGTGCACGACGTAGTCGCCCGGCGCGAAGGCAAACGTGAGCTTCGTGGGATCCGCGGCCTGACGCCGACGCTCGGCTGCACGCGGGAAGACGTCGTCGATCGAGACCACGGCCAGGCGCGATCCGGGCAGCACGTAGCCGGCCGGGACGTCGGTGACCGCGAGCGTGACGAGCCCGGGCGGGAGCGCGTCTCCCGGAGACTCGAGCGGAGCCACGGACAGTCCCGCGTTCACAAGTGCGCGGGAGAGCCGGTCCCGTCCGCTCCGGTCGCGCACCGCAGCCACGACACGATAGCCCGTGTCGAGCAGCGCGCGCAGTCCGGCAGCGAACGCTTCTTCCCGGCCGCTCACCTCGGGACGCCGCGCGACGACCTCGCCGTCGGTGGCGCCGCCGGCGCGCAGCAGCGAGAGGAACGTGACACGCTGCCGCCCGCCGAGATCCACCTCGGCAGGTGTGAAGTACAGTCCGTCGGGCGTGCGGGCGACGCTCTCCGCCCGCGCCTGGATCTCGGAGCGCGCTCTGACCAGGTCGTCGAAGACCGCCCGCGGCTCGGCGACCACGATCAGCGCTCCGGGCGGCACGTAGTCGAGCACAGACGCCGACGCCCGGTATAAGTGCGGCAGGTACTGCTCGATGCCGTTGAAGGTCACACCGTTCTCGATCATCTCGAGATCACGCGCGAGGTCGTCGTTGGCGAGCGCGGCCTTCCCGAGCGCACGACGGGCACCCTGCCCGGCGCGCGTGCCCGGTGCAACCTCACGGCACGCATAGATCTCCGTCGGGCCGACGTCAGCGATGTGCTGTTGCGTGGATGGGATGTAGCGCCTGAGCGTCTCGATCTCGTCACCGAACAACTCGGCTCTCACCGGGTACATCGCGTCTGCGCCGAACACATCGAGCGTGCCGCCTCTGAGTGCGAACTGCCCGCGTTCCGCGGCGGTGTCAACGCGCTCGTATCCCATGCGCCCGAGCCGCTGCGCCGCCTCGGCCAGATCCAGAGCCGCCCCCTGCGCGAGCACGAGAGGGTCGAACACGTGGGAACCGTTCGGCGGAAGCACACGCAGGAGCGAGCGACCACTTGCGACGACTACCACGGGGCGCGCCTTCGCGAGCGCGTGAAGCGCCTTCGCGCGGGCGCCCACAGCCTCGAGATCGGGCGCTGTGCGATCCCACGGGAGGTCGGTGCGCTCCGGGAAGTGCAGCACACGCCCCGGAGACAGGTACGCTCCCAGCTGGCGCGCGAACCGCTCGGCGGCGTCGGCACCGGGCAGAACCACGAGTACCGGCCTGCTCCGCGGCGCGGCGATCGCCGCCGCGAGTAGAGGACGGACCAGACCTGGGGTCGCCAGCGTGACGTCGTCCCCTGCCTCTATCCTGCCAAGCGCGCGGGCGAGCACCGGATCGGCGGTGAGCGCCGGTGAAAGGGCGTCGAAGAAGGTCGTCACGGGCAGACTCCAAGGTCCAGACAGCACGAAGGGCCCGGGTCCCGGGATACGGGGCGGGCGGCCGTGCGAGTGTAGGACCTGATGCAGCGAGCGGTCAAACGCGCCCGAACGCTGCGAACGATCCCACCACGCGAGGGCCCCGGCACGCGCCGGAGCCCTCGCTGCTGGCCGACGATCACCGACCGTCGGCATCGACCCACGTGAACCAGTCGATCGAATCCATCGCCAAAGCGGTCGGCATCGGCTCGGCACCCACGATCGCCGGGTCGAGGCTCAGAAGCACCGGACTGCCAGCGCCTTCGGCTGCAGATCGGACCCACAAGACCCCGTCGGAGTCCTGTGCCGATACCTGACCGGTCTCAATGCCGGATGCGATCGCGCCCGCCTCGAGAACGACCTGCTCTTCCCAGTCAGTGCCTGTCCATCGGGCGCGCACGAGGTCGACCACGGGCGACCCGTCCACCACGCGCCACGTCCTCGGATAGACGACACCCTCAACGCCGTGGAGCGGTGAGGCACCCGGCAGCGAATCGTCCGGGAAGCCATCCGTGTGGACCAGCAGTCCGCCGTCGGTCAGGCGAGCGAGCACGAGTGCGTCGTCATCACGGTCACCGGTACGACCCGGTGTCTTGAGAAGCACCGCGAACACATCGGTTCCCGGAACGGCGACCACCCACTCTACGAACTGGTGATCGGGAACGGTGCCACGAAGCGGCACCTCCTGCCACACGCCTTCATCGGAGTACATGCCTATCAGTGTGTCGAACGTCGAGGGAGTGGCGTGATTGACGACTACGAGTGCACGGCCGCCTACGAAGGTCGCCGAAGAGATGCCCTC
This sequence comes from Coriobacteriia bacterium, assembly GCA_034368805.1. Lineage (GTDB taxonomy): Bacteria > Actinomycetota > Coriobacteriia > Anaerosomatales > Anaerosomataceae > UBA2272. The sequence goes on along the minus strand of JAXMLJ010000116.1, from coordinate 13,540 downwards.
GTAGCCTTCCGGAGGCACCAGAACCGTACTCGCCCCGTCGGCTCCAAGCATGACCAGTGACGTTCCGGCCGGGCCGACGCCATCGGCGCGTAGCACCTCAAGGAGCATCCGGCGACTCTCTCCATCGACCGCGTGCGGCACGCACGACACCCCTTCGGCATCCGGCGCACTCCACAGCGGCGTGACCGCGCCCCCCTCCGGTGACAGGGCCACGAGCGTGCCCGGGTCGGCAGGCCCCGAACGCTGCCATCCGACGAGCCCCGGCGTGTTCGCCGCGACCAGGTCAGGATCCCAGGTGAGCGACGACACATCGAAGCCGTCCGACACCTCCGCGGGCGGCCCGGCCTCGCCGTCTGCCACCGGCCCGCTGCAGCCACCGATCCCGGCTGCCCCCACGAGCACGGCCATCACGACAACCGCCGATCGAACCTGCCTACGACATCTCCAGGTACCGCTCCCGCACATGGCTCCCCCTTCTCCGAACGCCCTCCATCAGTACCGAACGGTCAGGTGCGCACTCCCCGGGTCCTTCTTGTTGGCCATCTTCGTGTCGTAGTAGGACTTCAACGCGCTGATCGCCGCCGGGTAGATCCGGATGCAGCCGCTCGTAGCGGCGAACGTGTGCGCTCCGGTGCCGCCATGGACCTCGAGGTAGCTGCGACCGTACGGTCCGCCGGTCCACGGGTCGAGCCGCCACTTGCCCGGGTAGAACTCCACGCGCCCGTCGGCCTCATAGCCACGCCAGGCCCCGTACATGAAGCCAAAGTCCCAGGTGTACGCAGGGATCGGGCCGAGGTTGACCTTGCTCTGGTCCGCAGGACGATTGTTGCCCGACCGAGCCGGCCACGACACCGTGTACCACTTGTAGGCGTCCACCACGGCACTGTAGATGCCGTACGTGAAGTAGAGCGTGCCGAGGTACCCGTTGCGGGCGTACGGACTCGTCGTGTTGGGCACGAGCGTGAACTTCAGGTAGCCGTACGGCGAGTACGTGGTGGCCGCGATGACCGATGCCGCGCGAGCGGCGTCGGTCGACGAGAGCCTGCCGCCGGTCGTGCGTACGATGCCCTGTCGCCTGAGCTCCGCGCGCACCTTCGTCAGGAGGTCCCGCTCGACCCTGCGGCGCTCGGGCAGCATCGCCGCGTAGCCGTGCGGGTCGTGGGCTTCGAACTCAGCGTCGTTCCAGCCGTCTGGCGGCAAGACGACGGTCGGGCGTGACTCGAGATAGCCGGGCTCTCCGGGCTTTGGGTCGCTCTCCGGCAGGTGGCTCTCCGGCCAGCCGGGTTCCGGCATGGCCGACTTCGGGCTGTCCTTTGGCGCGGCGGGCGCCGCTGCGGCCGATACGCCGATGCCGCTGCCCGCAACGATGGCAGCCATCAAGACGAACGTTACCAGCAGGCGGTTCAGCCGCCGTAGTGACGTGCTCATGTATGGTCTCCCCCTCATGTATGCGCTCATCTTCCTTGCGGCGGATTGACGCATGCGCCAAGAGGGAAGCCCGCCGCTTCGGCTGCGCGCTCCCCCCTCGGGCGCGGCCGGAGCCGAGTATGCCGCAGGCGCCTTAACCGGAAGTGACTCGTAACGGTGTGCGGCTCGGGTACCATGTGAATCGACCCATGAGGAGGTGCCATGTCCACACCCGAACGCGCCGCGGAGATCGACGCCCGGCTGAACAAGCTGTACCCGGCGGCACGTATCGCGCTCGGCTACGAGAGTGAGTTCCAGCTGCTCGTGGCTGTGATCCTCTCGGCGCAGACCACCGATGTCGGTGTCAACAAGGTGACGCCGGTCCTGTTCGAGCGCTTCCCCACCCCCGAAGCGCTCGCGGCGGCCGACCCCGCCGAGGTCGAGGAGATCGTGCACCCTACCGGCTTCTTCCGGAACAAGACGAAGAACATCATGGGGGCGGCTCAGCGCATCGTCGCCGAGTACGATGGGCGCGTGCCCGACACGATGGAGGATCTGCTCACGCTTCCGGGGGTCGCGCGCAAGACCGCCAACATCGTGCTCTACAACGCGTTCGGGAAAGCCGAGGGCGTTGCGGTCGATACCCACGTCTTCCGCCTGGCGCGCCGCCTCGGCTTCTCGGCCCACGAGGACACCGGCAAGGTCGAACGTGACCTCATGGCGCTCTTCCCGCGCGAAGAGTGGGGGGCGCTCACCTACCGCCTCATCGAGCATGGCCGGGCGATCTGCGACGCCAAGCGGCCCATCTGCGGGCAGTGCGTGGTGGCAGACCTCTGCCCGAGCGCCTACCAGGTCACAGGCTGGCGCGAACAGGCCTGAGCGCTGCGGGCAGCCACCGCGCTAGCCGAGGAAGAGCGCGAGCGCGGCAGCGATGAACACCGCCGGCAGCATATTGCCCACCGGCAAGCGCTTGATCTGCGTGAGGTCGAGCCCGATCGCCAGGATCAGCGCGCCCCCGACGGCCTCGATCGACGAGACCACGGCCGGCGTGATGAGCGACTCGACGGCGCTCGCCCCGAGAGCGATGCCGCCCTGCAGCAGGAGGATCGGGATGACGGACAGCCCCACGCCGACGCCGAGTGTCGTGGCGAGCGCGATCGATGCGATGCCGTCGAGTAGCGCTTTGAGGTAGAGCAGCGACGGGTCGCCGAGACCGTCTTGCAGCGAGCCGAGGACGGTCATAGCACCGGTGCAGTACAGCAGGCTCGCCGTCACGAACCCCTCGACCAGGGTATGCCCCTTCTCGCCCGGCTGATCGGCCCTGCCCGGAGCGAGCATCGGCATCTTGTACGCCTTGTCCTGAAGCCACTGGCCGAACCGCTCGAGCCAGTGCTCGATCCTCAGCGCCTCACCCACGAGCGACCCCATCACGAGCGCTCCGACCAGCACGAGCGCCGCGTAGTCACCCAGGTGTGTCTCACCGAGCGAGGACAAGCCACCGAGCGCCATGGCGATGCCGATCACCATGACGGCGAGGCCGATCGCGGCGAATGCTATCGCACGGAAGCGCTCGCTGATGAGTTTGCCGAACACGAGCCCCACGACAGTGCCCGCAAGCACTGCGACGACGTTCACGATCACCCCGATGCCGGGCATGTCACTCCTCGTCGGTCAGCCACATCTTCTTGAGTTCCTCGGTCACTCTGTTCGCACCCGGCGGCAGCCCCGCTGTGGAGGCAGGATACCGCCCGCCACGACGCCGCGCCCGGCGCCCTTCGAAACACGCCTCGGCGCCGATCACCGCCGCCCCGACACCTCGCACGCGCCCGGCGAGCCCCGCGTCCGACGTCACCACTGTGTCCCCGGCCCCCGTCACCAGCCGGGCGATCAGGTCGTCGGCGGTCTCGTCGCGCGAGAAGCGGGCCTCTACGTTGCCGCGCCGTCCGTCGGCTCCCCCGCCGCGCCGCCCGTCGAACACGACGACGATCGGCCCCGAGCCGAGCAGATCCCGGCCCCTTACCGCGAGCCGGGCGACAAGCGCCTCCCGCTGCGTCGCAAGGTCCGCCTGCCCCGTTGCCGGGTCACGGCGCGTCACGTTGTAGCCGTCGATGATGTACCTCATACGATCATGCTACACCGGCCCGGCACGCTAGCCGCGCTCAGGCCCCGGATTCCACCACGCGAGCATCTCGCCGAGCGACGTGACATCCTCGGCGGCCGGCTTGCCACTCCCGCTCCACATGATCTCGCCGTCCGGACCGAGCAGGAACGCGTGCACGGTCTCGAGATCCGCTACGCCGAGCGCCGAAGCGAACGTCTCGGTGTCGACGTAGGCGGTGAGGGTGCGCCGACGGATCCGCGGGTCGTCGAGCTCGGCACGCATCCCCCCATCGATGAGCGGGCGCACCGGCACGAGCAGCTTCGGCAGCGCCGCTACACTCCACACGCCGAGATTCGGGAACTCATGCTCGAGGCGCCGTAGCCGTGCTTTCCACATCTCGACAAGAACCTGCTGCCACCGCTTGGACGCGACTATCACCACGCGGGGACCGGCCGGGAGGCCGCCCGGGACATCGTAGTGCCGACCGTCAAGATCGGTCGCGCTGATGGCGGGGAACTGCGACATTCGGCACCTCCGGACTGTACACATTGCGGTCTATCCTACCGCACGAGGAACGCGCCTATGACAGCGCCCGAAGGGAGTACGCGTCAGGCGCGAAGCGAGCGGGCGACCGCCTCGGCGAAGCGCACCACGTCGGCCTCGGTGGTGTCCCAACTCGTGACCCACCTCACCTCGCCGGTTCGCTCGTCCCAGGTGTAGAAGTCGAACTCGGACTGCAGCGGCCCGATGACGTCGATCGGAAGCACCGCGAAGACCTCGTTGGCCTGCACCGGTTGGGTGATCCGTACGCCGCCGATACCGCCCACACGCTCGGCAAGCAGCGCCGCCATCGTGTTGGCCCGCTCGGCGTTCACGCGCCACAGGTCGCCTTCCAGCAGCGCGACGAACTGCGCCGATGAGAACCGCATCTTCGAGGCGAGCTGCGCGCTTTGCTTGCGGATATAGCGGAAGTCGGCCGCAAGCGCCGGATCGAGGAAGACGACGGCCTCGGCCAGCAGCGCGCCGTTCTTGGTCCCCCCGAAGCTCACGACGTCCGCGCCTGCGCACGCCTCGGCGAGCGAGCACCCGAGGGACGCAGCCGCGTTGGCAAGCCGGGCGCCGTCCACGTGCACACGGAGTCCGTGCGCGTGAGCCGTCCCGACCACCGCGGAGAGCTCGGCCGCGGAGTACACGGTGCCGTACTCGGTGGACTGCGTGACCGAGACCACGCGGGGCTGCGAGTGGTGCTCGAAACCGACACCTTCGATGGCGCCTTCGATGAGCCGTGGTGTGAGTTTGCCGTCCGGCGTCTCGAGGTCCACGAGCTTGCCGCCCGTGAAGCGCTCCGGGGCGCCGCATTCGTCCACGTTGATGTGGGCCGTCGTCGCGCAGATGACCGACTCGAACGGTCGCATGAGCGCCTGAAGCGCCGTCACGTTGGCGCCGGTCCCGTTGAAGACGCAGAACGCCTCGGCGTGCTCGCCGAAGTGCCGCTTGAACAGTTCGTGCGCCCGCCGCGTCCAGGGATCGTCGCCGTACGCGTGCGCGTGGCCGGCATTGACCGCCACGATCGCGGCCATCACGTCGGGCTGCACACCCGATGCGTTGTCACTCGCGAATCCTCGGGTGTGTGCGGTCACGCCTGCCCCCCATCAGCCCTGCGGCGCATCCGACGCCAGCCGGTGTACGCCATGGCCAGACCCGCCAGGCCGACACCCAGCTTCCAGATGTCACCCGGCCGCTCACGCGACTCGCCACGGGTGAGCAGTTCGAGTCGCTCGGCATGGACGTCGAGGTCACCACCGTGCAGGTCGCAGCCCTCGCTCAGCGTGCCGGTGACCACGACGGTGTCTCCGGTATGGCTGTACCGGCCGAACACCTCAAGCTCACCGGCCATCTCGGCAGGCATCCATACCCCGATGGCCACGCCTTCCGACAGGACGTTCACCCAGACGTGGCCCGGGCCTCCGGCAAGCGTCTCGCTGATGACCTCGCCCTCGAAGCGCACGAGCTGACCGTCGAGCCCGCTCACCATCGATGCGAGTTCCGCGCCCGTCGTCTCGATCACCGGCTCGATCGCGAACCCGCGGACCGGCTGGCAGACGCACCCGAGTACGACCACTGCCAGGAGTGCGGCCGCGTACCGTCTCATGCGCGCCCTCTCTTCGCCCGTACGGCTGCGATCGCGCTGGCCACGAGCACGAACAGCGCGATGAACTCGAGTCTGCCTGCCCACATCTGCAGCATGTACACGACCTTCAGCCCGAGTGGCATGGCCGGATTGGTGATACCGGTCGAGAGACCCACGTTGGCGGTCGCCGAAACGGACTCGAACAGCGCCTCACCGATCGGATAGCCGTACGCCGCTCCGATCATTCCGCCGCTGATGTACGTCACCACGTACAGGACGAACAGCATAAGGGCGTTGGCGAGGACGTCGGCCGACAGCGGTACGTCGAGCAGGTGGTGATACCTGCTGCGCACCACCGCACTCGCAGGCGCGATGGACTCACGCACACGGAGCACGACGCCCTTGGCGATCAGGCCGAGGCGGAGCGCCTTGATGCCGCCCGCGGTCGACGACGCCATGCCGCCGAACGCCATCGCGAGCACGATCGCCGCGAACGCGAGCCCACCGTAACCGTTCGCCCAGCCGGCGTTGTAGAGGGTCTGGTGACCGGTGCCACTATTGGCCGAGATGAGGTGATAGAGCCCCTTGCGCACGACCTCGCCCGGAGTCGAGAAGAGCCTCGTGGCCGCCAGACCGATGCCGACGACAACGCTCAGTATGGCGATGTTGATGGCAAGCGCTCGCGCTTCCAGGTTCTTGAAGATCTCCTTCCGGTCACCGCGCCAGATGTCCGCATGGAGATTGAAGTTGAGGGTCCCGGCAAACATGAGGATGACCGTCACGCCCTCAAAGATCGGGCTGTGGTAGTACAGAGCGTTCTGCGACTGGGGACCGAATCCGCCCGTGTCGTAGCAGGCCACGGTCGCCCAGAACGCGTGCAGAACGCCCCGACCCGCCTCCATGCCCTGAATCAGGTTCGAAACGCTCAGCACGACCGTCCCGAGCGTCACGTAGATCGCGGTCACGAACCATATGAACCGCGCGGTGTGCATGACGTTCGGCAGGATACGCTCATCGCGGCCCTCAGCCATGTACAGCGACATCGCGCCGCCGCCGCGCAGGCCGAGGGACACCGAGAGTGCAGCCACGACGATGCCCTGGCCGCCTATCAGGTGAAGCAGGTGTCGCCACATGTTGTGCGCGAGCGCCAGGTGATCGAGATCCTGCACGAGCGTGAGTCCCGAGGTGGTAAGCCCCGAGACCGCATCGAAGAACGCGTCAAGGAACCCCCCGTAGTGCCCCGACAGGGACAGCGGAACCGCCGCCACGAGCGACGCGGCAAGCCATGCGAGCGCCGTCACGATAAGCGCGTTCCGTCGCGTCAGGTGCGTCCCGCGCGGCGCCGACTGCGCGAGGAGCATGCCGAAAGCTGCGGCAACCCCGATGCCGCACGCGTAGTCGAGCGCGGGGCCCCACTCACCGGCGGCAAGTGCGGTGAGGAGCGGGATGACCATCAGGAGCGCCATGCTCGCGACGAGCATGCCGGTGTAATGCGCGATAGCGCCCAGGTCACGCCGCTCGAAGCCGACCCACATCGCGTCGACCTCAGGAGATCCGGGCGGCCGCGAGCGCGAGCACCACAGCGACGATGATGACCGCGGCAAATACCGCGATCTCGGTCAGCAGGCCCGCAAGCCAGCCACGGTACGGACTATGGAACCGCAACTCCACTGGTCCACCCTCCCGACCCCCGGTACCGGCCGTCAACTGCGGCCCGCGCCATTGTGCCACATACACCTCGTGCGCGGTGGATCACCAGGGTCTCATGTCGGCGATGGCATAACCCATCTCGGTCGGAACGACCCAGTACTCCCACTGCTCGGTAGCCCAGTCCCAGTTCTGCACCGTGCGGACCCAGAAGCTCCCGTCTGACTGCTCGCGGGCCTCGGTGACTTCGAACGAGGCCAGCATACCGGCCGACTCCTGCGCCGAGGCGGGATCGGAACGGAACGGATCGACGGTGAACGACTGAGCGTCGAGCCCGCGATCCTCCTTCACCGCGTACAGATGCTGGCCGACCACATCGATCGCCTGGTCCGTCGGGCTCAGGTCACCCCCGACATCGCTGCCGAAGTCGAGGCCCAGCAGTTCGACGACCTCCCACGTCCCGTCCGACGCTCTGGAAACGGTGATCTCGAGTGCCCATTCGCTCGCGGGCGGGCCAGCCCAGAAGACGACGGTATCGCCCGTGTCGTCGTAGACCTGATAGACCCAGTCGCTCAGCCCCTCGTCATCGAGTGCGGCATACACGGCTTCATCCGCGCTCGCGTACCCGATCGGTTCGGCCGTGTCAGGCTCGGGCTCGGGCTCGATCACGCCGATGTCCGGCTCGGGCGTGGAGACCTCGCTGCGGAACAGTGGGGTGAACACGAACAGCCCGCCGACCGTGCAACCGCACAGCACGAGCAGGATGACGGCGACGATCGCGATGATGAGTCCCGTCTTGCGCTTGGCGGGCGGCTGGGGCGACTGCGCGTATGCCGCCGGATCGTACGCGGCCGGCGCACCTGGTTGACCGGTCGCCGGGGCTGCATACGCAGGCGGCGACATAGCGGACGGAGGCAGCGGGGCGGTCGGCGCCACGGGCGGCGCGGGAGATGCAGGAACGTGAGCGTCGGGCGCGGGGAGTTCGGCCGTCGTGTCCGATGGCTGACTCAGCGCGGCACCACAGGTGCCACAGAACGCCGACCCGTCGCGTAACTCGGCCTGGCAGTTCGGGCACAGCATGGAAGTCCTCCTTCACTCGTCACTGGCACCCTGACTGTATGGGTCGGCCACGGACGTGTAAAGGGAGTCGCCTCGACCCGGCCGTCGGCGCGACAAAGACCGTGCTCAGGCGACCGAGGCCTCGAGTTCGAGTCGGCCCTGCTCCGGGTCTCCCGGAGTCCCGCAGCGACGCAGCGCCACGATCGCAACGTCGTCGGTCAGGTGCCCCTGTGCGTGACCGAACGCCGAGAGGAACAGCGACTCGGGCATCCGCTCGGCGGACTCCTCCGCGGACGCTGCCACAGCCTCCAGCAGTCGCCCGACGCCGAACTGTTCGCCGGAGGCCGACCGCGCCTCCGTGAGTCCGTCCGTGTACAGCACGAGCAGATCCCCGACGTCGAGCGTGGTGCCATGGTTCTCGTACCGCATCGCCTTGTCGGCTCCAAGGACGCAGCCGTCGGCCTGAAGGAGGACCGGCTCGGCGCCGGCGCGAAGGAGCACGGGCGGCGGGTGCCCCGCCATGCTGTACGCCATCTGGCCCGATACACCGTCTACCAGGCCGAAGAACGCCGACACGAACTCGTGTGAGGCTGCACCATGGAGAACGAGTTCGTTGGCCCGGCCCATGATCGCCTCGGGTGACGGCAGTCGCAGTGCCTCGGCGCGCATGGCGCTCTTCACGAGCGCGGTCAGCCCGGCGGACTCTGCGTCGTGCCCCGCGACGTCGCCGATGAGCACGCCCACGTGACCGCCGGGAAGGGACATCACGTCGTAGAAGTCGCCGCCGATAGAACCGGCCCCGGACGCCGCATGATAGAGGTGACCCATCTCGAAGCCGGGAACGGCCGCCGGGGCGCTGAAGAATGCGCCCCTTAGCGTGCGGTTCAGCTGCCGCTGGTCGGCGTACTGCCGGGCGTTCTCAAGCGCGAGCGACAGCGAGAGTTCCAGCTTCCTGAGCAACTCCCGGTGGGCATCGCCGAACGTGAGGTCCGCGTCCCAGCAGAAGCCCATCACGTCGGCGACCTCGCCGCGATTCTTGACCGGCACCAGAGCGAATGCCCCGATGTCGTGCTTCAGCATCAGCTCGAAGTGCTCACGCCGCGTCGCGTCGGACTGCGACACCGCGAGCGCCCGCCCGCTCTTGGCCACGAGACCAGGCAGTGACAGGTCGTCCTCGGCGAATCGCAGGCCGGTCATCTCCGCCGGCCAGCCATGCACGTTGCGGAAGGTCCAACCGCGGCCCTCGCGCTCGGCGATCCAGCCCCAATCGGCACCGAGCGCCTCGGTGGCCTCGATGAGCACCCGCTGAAGGATGTCCTCGGCATCGAGAGAGGACAGCACGGTCACGTCGATGAGATCGAGCGCCCGCCGCAGGTCCGCCGCCTGCTCCGTGCGCTCCCGCAGTTCGGCGACCGCCGAACTCACGTCCACCGCGAGCAGGAGCACGTCGTACGGGTCGCCGATCCGGCCGGGAACCGGCAGGTAGGAGAGCTGCCAGTACGACACTTCGCCCCAGGACGCGCGGAACTCGTAGGCCTGCTCGGTGACCGGGTGCCCGGTGTAGGCGACGTCGATGAAGCGGGATGCCGAGTTCGAATCGGACAGGAACCCGCGAACCGGCATGCCGAGGAGATCCCACTGCGGGCGGACGTCCTCGAGCAGATCGCGGAAGACGTTGTTGGTCCAGATGAAACGCAACTCGGAACCGGACCACAGCGCCGCGGGGAACGACGCGCCCTCGAGCAGCGTCGAGACACGCGCCGGGTCGTTCAGCGCGCGCGCAACCGTGCCTGCGATGTCACCGCGCGATGCTTCCGACGCTCTCACCCCCGGCTCACCTGTGGTCGTACGCCACTGTTGACGCTATCGGCATACGTACCCGCAGGCTACAGGCACCGCGTGACGGACGGCATCGGCGTGACGACAACCACGCGTCGACGGACGGACGGCGACGAACGGTCAGGCGGCGCGGCGCCGTTGGGCCCGCTGCGCTCCGGAGCCGATGATCTCGCCAGGCGTCGGCGGCCTCGTCACGAGCGTCAGGCCTGCTGCGGCCAGGCACAGCGTGGCAGCCACGCCGTAGGCGAGCGCATAGCTCCCCGTCGAGTCGAGGATCGAGCCCGCCGTCATCGAGCCGAAGACGCCACCGACCCCCCAGGCGGTGAACACGAGCCCATAGTTCACACCGAGGTGCCGCGTGCCGAAGTAGCCGGCGGTCGTCGATGGGAACAGAGAGAGATTGGCCCCGTAGCCAAAGCCTACGAGAGCGGCCACGGGCACGAGCAGCGCGGGGGTGCCCGCCACGAAGAGCAGACCCATCATGACCGCCTGCAGCACGAACACGGCGAACATCGTCTTCACCTCACCGATGCGATCAGACGCGATGCCGGCCACCACGCGGCCGGCGGCATTGCCCACCGCGAGCACCGCCACGAGCAGGAAACCGAGCGTGAGCTCCGGCATCTGGAGCGCCGCGATCGTCGCCATGTGCCCGATGATCATCAGCCCGGCGAACGCCGAGAACGCATACATGAGCCATAGCAACGCGAACTGCTTCGTGCGCACCATGTCCCGCCAGTCGTACTCGACCGTGGTGCGCGCCGGGACGCCGGCACCCGACGGAGCACCAGCCGCGACGTATCCCTTGGGAGGGTTCACGAGCAGCTGTGCGAGGCCCACCGTACTCACGAGGAACGCCACTCCCAGGATACGGAACGTCGCCGCGATGCCGTAGCCGCCGAGCAGCCACTGTGTGAGCGGCGCGATGTACACGCTCGCGAGCCCGAAGCCGGAGACGACGAGCCCCGTGATGAGCCCCTTGCGTTCGGGCGGGAACCACTTGACCGCCGCGGGTGTGGCCGCGGCGTAGCCGAGCCCGATACCGGCGCCCGCCATCACCCCGAAGCCCACGAGCACCGGCCACGCACGCTCGGCTGTGGCGAGACTCGCCACGATCATCCCGAGACCGGTAAGCGCACCACCGAGGGTGGCCACGAGCCGCGGCCCGAGACGGTCCTGCGCGCGACCGGCAAAGACCATCGAGAGCGCAAACACGCCGACGGCGACCGCGTAGGGCATGTTCGCCTCACCGGCGCTCCAGCTCCACCCTCCATCGGCCACAGAGGTCTTGAGGACCTTGGCCACGACGCTCCAGGCGTACAGGACGCCGAGCGCCAGGTTGATGCCCAGACCTGCGAGCGTGACAATCCAGCCGCGCGTGGCGGAAGTAGCCTTCATGCCCAGTGCCCCCAGACAGCACGAGTACGAGACGGTCGCAGGCCAGTATGCCTGAAGCCGGGCTGTGTGTCTCGCGCGAGACCGTGACACACCCATGACGGTCCGGGCAGCGAGAGCGCTTAGCTCGCGACGTCCGCATCCTCCGGCAACCCTTGAAGCGCAAGCGCCGAGTTGCGGTAGCACGCGTCCTTGGTGACCTCGCGCCCGAACCACGCGGGCCGATCGAACGCAAGCGCCTCGTCGATGGTCTCGAACTCGACCTCGACGACCGTGAGCCCCGCGAGCTTCCCCGCGTAAAGGTCGATATGGAACGCATGCTTCCTGTCTTTGATGACGAAGCGGCGCTTCTCGACGCGACGGCCGTGAGTCGCGGGCCACAGTGCGTCGAACTGCTCTCGCGTGATGGCGACCTCATGTTCTTCGCGCGCGATGCCTCCGTAAGACTTCACGGCGATCATGCAGTGTCCGTCCGCGTCGCGAATGCGCACCTCGCCACTCGGCCCGACAGCAAGATACCCCTGGCGCAGGAACGCCGAGGGGTACCGCGACAGGTCCGGCGCCGCGGATCCTACCAGGAACTTGCGCTCGATCTCCATGGTGGTCCTCCATCGAGATACGGGTGCTCAGGACCGGTGCGGCCTCCGGTCGTTATGCCGTGTTTGTTCCACACTCGGGAGACGTTCACGCACCTCGAGTGTTAGATACGCGTGCTGCGCGCATGCCTCTGCGCCCGTAGGCGCGCCACGTGCAGACCCGTTCGTCATGCGCCCAGCCACACCGTATCCCCGGCGTCACCTCCGGCTCCGCTACAATCGAACCACGCGATGCGCGACGACCGGAGGGGGCAGGCCACATGGCCAAGCAGGGCATGAGCGTCAAGCAGGCCGCCGAGGCGTTGGGCGCCACACCTAAGTGGGTGCGTCGGCAGATCGCCGCATCGGTCATCACACCCGCTCGCACGGGCAACAAGCGCAACGGCCGGTTCCTGCTCACCGAGGCCGATGTCGAGACGCTGCGCGCGCTCAAGGACAATGCGTCCAGCGGCAGCGATGACACCACCGCCCTCGCGCGTATCGAGCGCCTTGAGGCCGACCGCGCGAACCTGCTCGCACAGGTGGCGTGGGCGCGCGCGGTGGCGCAGGAGCAGCAGAAGGCTCTCGAGTTCGAACGCGAACGGACCGGGGCGCTGACCGGCGAGCTCGAAGCGCAACGCGCGCGGGTCGAACAGCTCAAGGCGCTGGGCGCGGTCGACCGGCTGCTCGGGCGGCACAAGAGCATCTAGTCCGCGCCCTACGGTGAGTCGCAGCACCGATGTGGACGGCAACGGATCACCGGTCCGGATCGGACGCACCCTCGCTCTCCCACACCGCCGCCGATGCACTTGCCAGGATCTCACCCGGGCCGTCCCAACTGACCGCCCACGGCTCATCGCCGACGATCACAGGCGAGGCGATCGGCAGCTCCTCGTACACGGCGACGTCATCCGGCGCACCCGGTGCGGCGATCGCCGGCTCCAGCGGCCGCAGGAGCATCGGCAACAGCGACGAGAACGGGTGCTCGGACGCCAGCGCGGTGAACGCAGCGAACCGCGCGCGCGCGAGTGCGTCCAGCAGCGCGGCCACCTCGGCCAGATCGTCTACGCTGACGCCGGCACGCAAAGCGGCCTCGACGCGCTCGGGCGAACGCACCATGTCGGCGAACACATGCAGGTCATGAAGCTCTCCGAGCGTGTCCTGGAACGCCGTGAGCGTGCCGTGCAGCTGCCCGAACTGATCCCCGTAACAGGGCGCGAAGGCCTCGACCGCGTAGCGCAGGCGCTTGTAGTCGATGCGCAAGGCATGCTGCGCCTCGATGCCGGCCTCCACGATCGCGGCCGGCTGCGCGCCAAAGACGACCGCCATCGCGCCGCAGACCAGCCAGCTGTGCAGGGATGGAGGTTGTCCGAGCAGGGGGCCGCG
>JAXMLJ010000115.1:0-12146 GCA_034368805.1 Coriobacteriia bacterium | reverse complement strand
GAAGGTAGTCGGCGCCGCCCGTGCGGTACATCTCGGCAGCGCGCTGCGACAGGCGCGCGTTGGCCTCGGCGAGCTCGGCACTGGCGACTTCGATCTCCTTGTCGACCTTGGCGAGCTCGGCACGTGTCTGGTCGAGTGCCCAGTAGGCTTTGGAGTAGGCCTCTCCGGCGCGCTTCACATCGCCCTGCAGGTCCTTGATCTGGGCCTGCAGCTTCTGGACCTCAGTCTCCGCCGCGAGGGCGACTGACGAGAAGCCGAGTGATGCGACAAGCACGAGCGCGAGGAGGACTCTCATGCGAGATAGGCGCACGGTGTCTCCGTCCATTTCATCAAGCGGTACCGCGATAGTGTACACGAACGGCCCTTAGCGCGAAGCGAACGTCGTGCCGATGGCGCGGTACACAGCCCGGGCAACCGAGTCCGCCCATGCCGGATCGGTCATGCGGACGCGATCCGCTTCGGCCATGACGTCGCCGACTATGATGCGGACTCCGAGCTGCGGGAAGGCCGACAGAATCGGGTCGGGGGTGGCCTGCGGCTCGACAACCGAGATGCCCGGGAGTTGGGCTGCGCGGGTCACCGCGCGTGCAAGGTCCATGGAGGCGGTCAGCGATTCGGCAGATGTACCCTCCGAGGCCCGGTGCAAAGCACGGAGGCCGGCCTCCGATGTTCGGCCTACGTCGATGCCGATCAGCAGGTCGCCGTTGGAGGCCCGGACGGCCTCGATGCGCGCGTCGGTCGAAGGTGCGGTCTCAGTGGCCGAGCGCGTGACCGTCACCGTAGCGCCCGCGGCCTGCAGCAGCGCACTCAGTCGGCGAGTGACGTCGAGCGCGGGATCTCCGGCGTCTGCAGGCTCGGGAGGCGCTGGGTCGAGGACGACCTGCACGCCTGCGAGGTCATAAGGCAACATGAGATCGCCTCCCTCGGAGCCACCCGGGACCGAGAGACGGATGACATCGCCGGTGTTCACGCTCGTTCCCGGCGAGGGGAACATCTCGATGACGACACCCGCGCTTGCCTCGGCCGACACGCCGATGACATTGACGACGAGCCCGCGGCTGACCAACTGTGCACGCGCCTCTTCGACCTGGATGCCGAGCACGTCTGGCAGGGCGAAGGACTGCGGGCCGGCCGAGAGGACGAGACGGACTTCGCTCCCCCGCCGCATCTCGGCACCGGCGGGCGGGTCCTGGGTGACGACCGCACCTTCGGGAACGTCCACCGATACGCGTGTGCCGGTCACGGTGGCCACCAGAGAGGAAACCTCGAAGGCTCGCTCGGCGATGTCGAGCGGCAGCCCGGTGACGTCGGGTACCACCACGACACGGGAGTTCGCCCAGAACACGGATGCGGCGATCGCGCCCGCGATGAGTGCGACGCTCACCGCTGCGGCTATGATCGCCGAGCGTGGGATGAGGGCGCGTCGTCGGTTGGGAGCTGACATGGTCATCAGTATAGCAATCGGGCCTTCTGGCTTGTCCCCGCGGACCGCGGCGGGTATGCTCCGTATCCGCAGAGCGAGATCACGGAGGAGCCATGCCCGCATACGACTATCGCTGTGAGTGTTGCGACACGCGCTTCGAGGTGACCCGGTCATTCGGGGACACCACGAAGGCTGCATGCCCGACGTGCGGTTCAGCTGCCAAGCGCGTCTTCACTCCGGTCGGTGTGGTGTTCAAGGGCTCCGGCTTCCACAACACTGACTATCGCAAGCCCCCGGTGGAAACCGCGTCGTCGGAGAAGCCGACCGCGGATGCGTGCCCGTCTGCCGGCGCAGGTGGGTCGTGCGCGTCCTGCCCTGCCGCCGACTGACGAGACCGACTCCAGACCGGTCTAGTCCATCCGGACCCAGAACTTCTCGGCACCCGTGCGGAACACCGTCTCGATGAAGTGCACCGTGCCGGTCTTGTTATCCATCGCGATCGAGTGCGTACGGGCTCCCTGACCGAAGTACTTGACGCCACGCAGCATCTCGCCGTCGGTGACGCCCGTGGCGATGAATGCGGCCTCATCGCTGTTGACGAGGCAGTCCATGTCAAGCACGCCATCGACATCGCACTTCGTCATGCCCTCGGCACGTACCCGCTCCTCGGGGCTGCGGAAGGCGAACCGGCCCATGAAACACCCGCCGATACAGCGCATCGCCGCGGCGGCAAGTACACCTTCGGGAGAGCCGCCCGCGCCCATGTACAGATGGATGCCGGTGCCCTCGATCGACGTAGCGACCGCGCCGAACACGTCCCCGTCACTGATCAGGCGGATTCGGGCTCCCGCGGCGCGCACCTCGGCGATGAGGTCGGCGTGCCGATCGCGCTCAAGGATGCACACAACGATGTCCTCGACGGGCCGTTTGAGCGCGCGGGCGACGTTGCGGACGTTCTCCGTCGGGCTCGCGTCGATATGGATGACGTCGGCCGCGGCGGGTCCGGTGGCGATCTTCCACATGTAGGTGTCCGGGGCGTTGAGGAGGGTTCCCTTGGGTGCGAACGCAAGCGTCGCCAGAGCGTTGGGCTGACCGTATGCGCACAGGTTCGTGCCTTCCAGCGGGTCGACCGCTATGTCGATGGGGTCTCCGCCCGCCCCTACCTTCTCGCCGATGTAGAGCATGGGAGCCTCGTCGCGCTCCCCTTCACCGATGACGATCTCACCGGAGATGTCGATGCTGTCGAACGCCGTGCGCATCGCCTCAACGGCCGCGGTGTCGGCGGCTTCCTTGTCTCCCTTGCCCATCCATCGGCCGGCAGCGAGCGCTGCAGCCTCGGAAACCTCGAGCATCTGGATGATTCGGGTGCTGTGCATGACCCCTCCCCTTTCGATACAGACGATCAGATCGCGGCACGCCTCATTGTCGCGACGTAATGCCCGTCCGGTCCTCCCACGGTCGGCCAGGACTGGAAGCAGCCGTCGCCGTCGATGAACATCCGCCACTCGGCAGGTACGCGTCGTGCGACGGGCTCGAGGGTGAACTCCGCGCCACAGGGACCCTCAAGGAACCGGCGGACCACCTCCCCGTTCTCCCGGGGAGCAAGGCTACAGGTAGAATACACCAGCATTCCGCCGGAGCCGACGCGTTCGGCGGCCGCGGCGATGAGCGCGTCTTGCAGCGCCGCCAGGCGTTCGACGTCTCCGGGCTCCAACCGCCACCGCTTCTCAGGATAGCGTCGGATGGTGCCGAGGCCGGTACAGGGTGCGTCGAGCAGGACGATATCGAACATGCTCTCAGCCAGGCCGGACCCCATCTCGAGCGCGTCGGCAGCACGCACCGTCACGCCAGGGACCCCGGAGCTGTCAAGCCGCTCGCGAAGCTGCCGGACCTTGTGCTCGTGCACGTCGATCGCCGTGATATCGGCGGGGCCGCCCGATCGGAGTGCGGCCGCCTGCAGGCAAATGGTCTTGTTGCCGCGTCCGGCACCGACGTCCAGGACGGTCGCCCCGGGTCCGGCGTCGCACAACGCCGGCGCCATCTGGGCAGCCGCGTCCATTGCGAACCATCCGATAACGTCCGTTCCGCGTGAGTACAGACGTGCGGGCTCGGCAAGCCGGAAGCAGTCGGGATCGGGTGGTGACTGGGTCGGGCCAGCCGTCTCGAGATCGGCGAGAGTCTCCGCGCGGTGCCGGGCGAACGGATCGAGGCGCACGTACGACGGCGACGCCTCGAGGCTGGCCGCGAGTGCCTCACGCCCGGCGGCTTCACCGAGCGCGTCGAGCGTGAGGTCGACGATCCATCGCGGTGTCGCCGAGGCACGCGCGAGGGCGTCGCGATCCTGTGCCGGATCGCCCCACGGGAAGGCCGGCGCGTCGTCGGCCAGCCGCCGTAGCACCGCATTGGCCATGCCGGCGGCCTGCGGGCGGATCGCCCGGACCGACGCGACAGCCTGATCGACGACAGCGTAGGCCGGAGCGCGCCCGAAGAGTATCTCGTACGCGGCGAGCCGCAAAGCATCGGCGACGCGCGGCTCCGGTGCCGTACGGGCGTACCGGGCGATCGCGTCGTCCAGGACGCCGCTGGTAGCGAGCACACCGTAGACGAGGCGTGTGGCAAGCGCGCCATCCTGCGGATCGAGACTCCCGCGCGACAGCTCGGCAGCCAGGGCCGCACCGGCGAAAGCCGCATCGCGGCGGACGCGACCGAGTACCTTGAGCGCTGCATGACGTGCGGGCGCCACCCTCATCGCGTGCACCGCCAGCACGTGCCTTCGGACATGCGGGCACCCCGGGCCCACTCTGCACCGGTCATGTCCGCCTTGCCGGCGGGGCGGACGGTCTCGAGGACGAGGGCGCCGTCCGCGAAGCCGAGGACGGGCGAGCCGTCCTCAATACAGACCGCCCCGGGGCCGATAGGCTTGGGATCCGGCGTCGCACGCACGACCGTGATCTCCCGGTCGCCGAGGCACGCGCGTGCCGGCGCCCGCCGGTTGGACGCGCGGACGCGCCGGAGGGCCTCTTCCGTGCCGATGTCCGGAAGCAATGCCACGTCGTCTTTCGTGATCTTGGCGGCGTAGGTGGCCGACGCCGCGTTCTGCGGGATCCAGTCCACCGAGCCGGACTGGACGAGGGCGAGGGTCTCGATGAGGGCGTCGGCGCCGAGGGCGGCGAGCTCGGCCTCGATCTCGTCGGCGTAGCGATGCTCGATATCGAGCGTGCGCTGCAGCGCGTACGGTCCGGTGTCGAGCCCTTCCTCCATCCGCATGATGCTCACGCCGGTGACGGCGTCGCCTTCGAGCACCGCCCGCTGGATGGGCGCGGCCCCCCGGTGACGCGGCAGAAGCGAGGCGTGCACGTTGATGCAACCGAGTCGGGGCACGGCGAGCGTCTGCGGCGGAAGAAGCATCCCGTAGGCTGCGACGCATACGACGTCGGGCTCGAGCGACGCGAGCATCTCGGTCGCCTCGCCGCCGAGCGTGAGCGGCGCTATGACATCAAGGCCGAGTGTGCGGGCGCGGCGCTTGACCGGCGATGGGATGAGTGTGCCGCCCCGGCCTGCTCGTGCGTCCGGGCGCGTGAAGACACAGACGACCTCGTGCGCGTCGACCAGCCTATCCAGAGAGGGCACCGCAAACTCGGGCGTGCCCATGAACACGACGCGCACGGCTCCCCCTTCACCGGATGGATCAGAGGCCGTTGGCCTCGTTGTATGCTCTGATGAGCTCCTTGCGAAGCTCGGCGGGCGCCCGGTCCAGGATCAGGACACCGTCGAGGTGATCGATCTCGTGCTGGATCACACGGGCGAGCAGGTCGTTCGCCTCGATCGACACGTCACTCCCCTCGATGGTGAGTCCCTTACAGACAACGCGCGTGCTGCGCGTGACCGGCACGGTGACGCCGGGTACCGAAAGGCAGCCCTCGTCATCGACCGCCGTCTCTTCGCTGGCTTCTACGATGATCGGGTTGCACACCGCAGCGAGACGCTCGTCGACATCGAAGACGATGACACGCTTGTCGACGCCGATCTGGGGCGCAGCGAGGCCGATCCCGTTCTCGTCGTACATGGTCTCGGCCATGGCGCGGACGAGATCCAGCAAACCCGCGTCGACCGATGTGTCGACCTCGGACGCTCTGCTCTTCAAGACGGGGCTCGGGTGGTGCAGGATCTCCATCGCTTCCATTCCTGTTCGTTCGGCTCGGGCATCGAAGCAACATCGGTGCCGCCCGCTATTCTACACCGCCCTCAGAGCATGCTGGCGGGGTCGACGTCGATGACCATCGTCACGCCGTCGGCCGAGCGTCTGTCGCCGAGGGCGCCGCGAAGAACGGCCGAAACGTCCGCATCGGGGGGTGCTTTGAGCAGCATGTGCCACCTCCAGTTGCCCTTGAGCCGCGCGATGGGCGCCGAGGCGGGGCCTACGAGTTCCCAGCCGTCGGTAAGGTGCGGCGCAACGGCAGCCGCCACACCCTTCGCCTCGGTCTGGACCGCCGCGGCGTCGCCGCCGCTCAGGACGATGTTCACGATGCGCCCGAACGGCGGGAAGCCGAGTGCGCGCCGGTCTTTGCGCTCGGCATCGTACAGAACGGCGGAGTCCCCAAGCGCGACTGCGCGGACCGCCGGGTGCTCGGGCCAGTATGTCTGGATGATCACGCGCCCGCCCTTTGGACCGCGGCCGGCACGTCCGGCGACCTGCTGGAGGAGCTGATATGTACGTTCGGCCGCACGGAAGTCGGGTACGTGCATGCTCGTGTCCGCATTGAGAACCCCGACGAGTGTGACGTCGGGATAGTCAAGACCCTTTGCGATCATCTGTGTTCCCAGCAGGACACCCGAAGACATCGCCTCGAAGCGCAGAAGCGCCTTCTCGTGCCCTCCCTTGCGCGACGTGGTGTCCGCGTCCATGCGCACGATCTGGAGGTCGGGCATGAGGCTGGCGAGATCGGACTCGGCGCGCTGGGTACCGGCTCCGAATCGCCGCAGGTACGCGCTTGCGCACCGGGGGCACGTGGGCGGGACCGGCTGAGACAGGCCACAGTGGTGACACTGTAACCGTCCGATGTCCTCGTGGTACGTGAGGGAGACGCTGCACGACGTGCAGCCGGGGACGAAACCGCACTCCCGGCACAGAAGGAACGACGCGTAACCGCGCCGATTGAGGAACAGCACCGCCTTCTCGCCCCGCTCGGCGACCGTGGCCAGGGCGTCTTGCAGCGACCGCGAGTAGATGGAGCGGTGCCCGGCAGAGAACTCGGCGGTCATGTCCACAACATCGATGCTCGGCGGTGTGCCGCCGCCGACGCGCCTGGTGAGCGGAAGCCTCACGTAGGATCCAGCGTCGGCGCGCGCGAGGCTCTCGAGGCTCGGCGTGGCAGAGCCAAGGACGAGTGTGGCACCGCGCGCCGCGCACAGGCGCTCGGCGACTTCGCGCGCGTGGTAGCGCGGCGACTGTCCTTGTTTGTACGAAGGCTCGTGTTCCTCGTCTATGACAACGAGCCCGAGGTCCCGGACGGGTGCGAAGAGCGCCGACCGGGCGCCCACGACCACCTTGACGCGGCCCTCGAGGGCGAGCTGCCACTGGTCGAACCGCTCCCCCACCGAGAGTCGGCTGTGAATGACCGCGACATCGTCGCCGAGGCGCGAACGGAAGCGTCCGACCGTCTGGGGCGTCAGCGATATCTCGGGAACGAGCACGATAGCGGTCCGGCCCCCGGCGATGATCCGCTCGATGGCTGCGAGGTAGACCTCGGTCTTGCCCGACCCGGTGATGCCTTCCAGGAGTGCGACTCCCCCGCCGCGCCCTGACATCTCGGCGATCGCGGCGACCGCCGCCGCCTGCTCGTCGGTGTGTGGATGCCGGGGGGCCTCTCCGGCCGACCCTGGCGGACGGCGGTACGTCCTGCGGTCCAGCGTACTCACCGCTCCGGCCTTCTCCAGAGAGCGCACGGTCGCCGCCGCGCCGGAGATCTCTGCCGAGAGTTCTGAGACGCTGACCGGCCCTGCTGTGAGTGCCTCGAGTACGGCGCGCTGGACCGTTGCGTTGGGACGCGGCTCGAAGGGCGCGGCAAGCATCACGAGTCGTTCTGCGGCGGGAGCGGTCTGCCGCCCTTCGTAGCGCCACTCGCCCGACGGACCACGCACCACACGCGGGGCACCACCGGGCGGAAGGAAGAGTCTGAGGGCCTCGGACAGAGGCGCGAGGTATTCGGCGGCGATCCACGTGGCATGTGCCAGCGCGTGTTCGTCGAAGACCGGTTGCCCGAGGACCGCGTCGATCTCCTTGAGGGTGCCCTCGTACGGGGTCTCGGACACGATGTCAACGACGTAGCCGACGCACCGACGGGAACCGAACGCGACGGCGACCGGGCGGCCGACAGACACCTCGGCGGCAAGGGGCTCGGGGACCGCGTAATCGAACGGCTCGGTCAGTGCGCGAGCGGGGACGTCGATGACGACCCTGGCTATGAGGGGGGCTCTATCCATGGTGCACAGCATACAGAAGGCCACCGACATCGGTCGGCGGCCTTCTGAAGGTGTGCGAGCAGCGGCTCTAGCCGATGGCCGCCTTGAGCGCGTCGATCTTATCGAGCCGCTCCCAGGTGAAGTCGCGGTCGTCGCGACCGAAGTGACCGTATGCCGCGGTCTTGCGGTAGATCGGGCGGCGCAGATCGAGATCGCGGATGATCGCGCCGGGCCGGAGGTCGAAGACCTCGCGAACGGCAGCTTCGATCTTCTCGCGTGGGACGGTCTCGGTGCCGAAGGTCTCGACGAGGATAGAGAGCGGGTGCGCCACGCCGATCGCGTACGCAAGCTCGATCTCACAGCGCTCGGCAAGGCCCGCAGCCACGACGTTCTTGGCGACCCATCGCGCCGCGTACGCGGCCGAGCGGTCGACCTTCGTGCAGTCTTTGCCCGAGAACGCACCGCCGCCGTGACGGCCCATCCCGCCGTACGTGTCGACGATGATCTTCCGGCCAGTCAGGCCGGTGTCTCCCATCGGGCCGCCGATGACGAACCGCCCGGTCGGGTTGACGTAGACCTTCGCGCCTTCCCACTCGATGTCCTCGAGCGAGAGCACCGGCTCGATGATGTGCTCGATGAAATCGGGCTTCATGAGCGCGTCGATCTCGACACCGTCGGCGTGCTGCGACGAGATGAGGATCGTGTCCACCGCCACCGGCTTGCCATCGACATAGCGCACAGTCACCTGCGTCTTGCCGTCGGGACGGAGGTAGTCCAAGACGCCCGCCTTGCGGACGGCCGTGAGGCGCTCGGCGAGGCGATGCGCGAGGTAGATCGGCATCGGCATGAGCTGCGATGTCTCGTTGCAGGCATAACCGAACATCATGCCCTGGTCGCCGGCGCCAATGAGATCGAGAGGGTCCGAGTCGCCGTGCTTGACTTCGTAGGCCTCGTCCACGCCCATAGCGATGTCGGTGCTCTGCTCGTCTATGGCCGTGAGCACGCCGCAGGTCTCGTAGTCGAACCCGTACTTGGCGCGTGTGTAGCCGATGTCGCAGACTGTCTCGCGTACGATCGCGGGAATGTCCACATAGGCGTGAGTCCGGACTTCTCCGGCCACCACTATGAGGCCGGTGGTGACGAGTGTCTCGCACGCAACGCGCACGTAGTCCGCTGACGCCGCCGAACCCTTGTCGGTCACGTATCCTTCCGCCGCAAGCTCGGCCTCTCGCGCGATTATCGCGTCGAGAACCGCATCCGAGATCTGGTCGCACATCTTGTCGGGGTGGCCTTCCGTGACCGACTCCGAGGTGAACAGGTACTCTCTCTCCGACATCGAGCCTCCTTCTGGCTCCGTGCCCGCGACCGCGGGCGCTCCACGGGTCGTGCCGGACAAAGAAACATCCCCTGTCCGGGCAGACAAGGGATACAGACGGTGGCACGCGCGCGTGCCGCGCTCTTCCCTCATCTTTCAGACGTCGCCGTCTGCCGCAATGTGGCACCGTACGCCGTTTTCGCGCCGGTTGCCGGGGTGTCGTCGGGTGCGGTCCCTCGACCCTCTGCAGCGCTCTCGCGCTGCCTCGTGATGAGAACGTCTGTGACGATAGCACGCACCGTGCCGACTGCCAAGCGAGGCCCCGAGCCGCTATAGTGGACGGGTCCACCGACATCCTGGAGTCCTCTGTGAAGTACATGAACCTGCTCAACCGCGTGGTGCTCTACATCGAAGGTGCGGTCACGGTCTTGCTTGTGGTCCTTGCGGCGCTCGGCGTGGTCGACATCGTCCTGAAGATGCTCGAAGTCACCCGCGCCGACGGTTTCATGACACCCGAGGGCATCACGAGGACCATCGACACCGTCCTCGTGGTATTCATCGTCATCGAGCTCATCCGTATCGCGGTGTCATACATGCAACACAAGAACGTCATCGGCACGGTGCTCGAGGCAGGTCTTGTCGCCGTCGTCCGGAAGCTCGTCATCTTTGAGAGCGGC
Organism: Coriobacteriia bacterium; assembly: GCA_034368805.1. GTDB lineage: Bacteria > Actinomycetota > Coriobacteriia > Anaerosomatales > Anaerosomataceae > UBA2272. Next base: position 2,269 of record JAXMLJ010000115.1, on the reverse strand, counting down.
GAGGGCATGCTCGAGAAGGCGATCGCGCTCGCTATCCTGATCCTTGCGGTCGGCGTGACGTGGTACCTGCTGCAGCGGGGTAACCTCTGCTCTGACGACCCGCACTAGACCCGCCAGCATCTCAAGCCGAGAGGACCGCACGTGACCCGTCCCGTACGCGTACGCTTCGCACCGAGCCCCACCGGAAGCCTTCACATCGGCGGAGCACGGACCGCCATCTACAACTGGGCGTTCGCCCGTCACTCGGGCGGCACGTTCATCTTGAGGATCGACGACACCGATGCCGAGCGTTCCACTCAGGAGAACACCGGCGTCATCCTGCGCTCGCTGCGCTGGCTCGGGCTCGACTGGGACGAGGGTCCCGAGATCGGCGGAGCGCACGGTCCGTACTTCCAGACCGAGCGCGCAGATCTCTACCACGAAGCTCTCGAGTCCCTACGGGCGTCGGGACACACGTACCCGTGCTTCTGTTCGGCGGAGGAGCTCGCGGTCAAGCGGGAGGCCGCCCGGAGTCGTGGTGGATTCTCGGGCTACGACCGCACCTGCCGTGCCCTCCCGGCGCAGGAAGCCGCCGACCGCATCGACGCCGGCGCTCCGCACGTGTGGCGGATCAAGGTCCCCGTCGGCCGCGACGACATCACCTTTGACGACGCTATCCGGGGCGAGATCGTCTTCCCCGCCGATGCGATGGACGACTTCGTGCTCGCCCGCACCGACGGCTCCCCCACCTACAACTTCGCGACGGTGGTGGACGACTGGAAGATGGAGATCACGCACGTCATCAGAGGCGACGACCACCTGTCCAACACACCCCGCCAGATCGTCGTGTTCGAGGCGCTCGGTGCCGAGGTGCCCCGCTTCGCCCACCTCTCCATGATCTGGGGCGCCGACGGCAAGAAGCTCTCCAAGCGCCACGGCGCAACGTCGGTCGAGGCGTACCGTGACGGAGGCATCCTGCCCGAGGCGCTACTGAACTACCTCGCGCTGCTCGGATGGTCACTCGATGGTGAGACCACGATCGTCTCGGCTCGGACCCTCACAGAGAACTTCTCGATGGAGCGCATTTCGAGAAACCCGGCGATCTTCGATCTTGAGAAGCTCGAGTGGATGAACGGTGTCTACATCCGCGAGATGACCTCTCGCCAACTTGCCGAGCGGATGATGCCGTGGCTGGCTGAGGCAGGCCTCACCACCACCGACGACTTCCGGGCCAGGGAGGCCTGGTACCTCGAGCTGGCGCCGCTCGTGTCCGAGCGCGTGAAGCGGATGACCGAGATCGCGCCGGCAGTCGGCTTCCTGTTCGCAGACGAGGTGACCGTCGAGGCGTCGGCGGCGGCCAAGGCGTTTGCGGATGAGGCCGCCGTGAGTGCGCTGCGTGCGGCTTCAGACGCCCTGACGGGGCTCGACGATTGGACGACGGAGCGCATCGAGGCGGCTCTTCGCGCCGTGCCGGAGTCGCTCGGCATCAAGCCGAAGGTGCTGTTCCAGGCCGTGCGTGTCGCGGTCACCGGCTCTCTTGTGTCGCCGCCGCTGTTCGAGTCGGTCGCCCTGCTCGGACGCGAGGCGTCCGTGGCCCGGCTGCGCGCCGCCCACGCGCGGGCCAACGGATAGCGCGGCGGGTTGACACCCCCCTGCCCCGCAGGTAGCATTCCTATTCGCGCCCAGGCAGCGCATGGCGCGTACTGGGGTGTGGTGTAACTGGCAACACGCCGGATTCTGGTTCCGGAGAGTCTAGGTTCGAGCCCTAGCACCCCAGCCAGCACGGCCCGTTCGTCTAGCGGTTAGGACACCGCCCTCTCAAGGCGGAGATCACGGGTTCGAATCCCGTACGGGCTACCAAGAGTCCCAGGACCCCCTTCGGCAGACGCTGAGGGGGGTCTTCAGTTTGTGCTATCCTCGGCCACCATGGACACACAGATGTCATCTCCGCCCGAGCGCACCGACTTCATCCGCGAGATCGTCGCCGCCGACCTGCGTGAGGGGCGGCGCGACGCCGTCGTCACCCGCTTCCCGCCGGAGCCGAACGGCTACCTCCACATCGGCCACGCCAAGTCCATCTGCCTCAACTTCGGCGTCGCCGCCGACAACCACGGCCGATGCCACCTGCGCTTCGACGACACCAACCCGATCAAGGAAGAGCAGGAGTACATCGACGCCATCGAGGCCGACGTCCGCTGGCTGGGCTTCGACTGGGGAGAGCACCTCTACTTCGCCTCAGACTACTTCGAGCGGCTCTACGACTGGGCGGTCGACCTCATCCAGGCCGGCA
>JAXMLJ010000114.1:0-9811 GCA_034368805.1 Coriobacteriia bacterium | reverse complement strand
GGCGCCGGTCACCCGCCGCAGACCGAGGGGAGCGCGCGCATGGCGGCCTCGGCCTCTTCGACGAGCGTGCGCACGATGGTCTCGGCCGGTTCGATGGCGCGGACCATGGCCGCAGCCTGACCGGCCATGAGCGAGCCCATGTCGAGGTCGCCTTCGCGCATCGCGAGTGCGAGCCGTCCGGTTCCGAGAACCTCGATCTCCTCGGGTTTGTTGTCACGGTCGAGCTCTTCGATCATGCGGGAGAGCTTGTTCTTGATGACGCGCACCGGGTGCCCCGTGGAGTAGCCGGTCACGACGGTGTCGCGGTCGCGTGCCTTGATGATGCGCGCCTTGATGTCGGGATGGATGGTGCACTCCTCGGCACACATGAAACGCGTGCCGACCTGCACGCCTTCCGCGCCGAGTGCGAAGGCGGCAGCCACTCCCCTGCCGTCGGCGATGCCGCCGGCCGCGACGACCGGCACACCGACCGCATCGACGAGCTGTGGCGTCAGCACCATCGTGGTGAGCTCGCCGATGTGGCCACCGGCCTCCATGCCCTCGCCGATGATGGCGTCGGCGCCGATGGACTCAAGCCGCTTGGCGAGCGCGACGCTCGGGGCGATCGGGAGGACTTTGATGCCACGTTCCTTGAAGTCGGCCATGTACTTGCCGGGATTGCCCGCCCCGGTGGTCACGACGCGGACCCCCTCGTCGAGCACCATCTGCACGAGCTCATCGATGTGCGGGGTGAGCAGCATGAGGTTCACGCCGAACGGACGGTCGGTCGCCGCCTTGGCGTTGCGGATCTGCTCGCGAAGCAGGTCGGTGGGCATGTGTCCCGCGCCGATGACGCCGAGGCCGCCGGCATTGCTCACCGCGGCGGCCAGTTCGGCGGTCGCGGTCCACGCCATCCCGCCCTGGATGATCGGGTGCTCGATGCCGAGCAGCGTAGTCAGTCGGGTGCGTATCATCTGGTGGGCTCCTTGGTCCATCTGACGATCGCGGCGCCCCACGTGAGTCCGGCGCCGAAGCCGACGAGTGCGACCACGTCTCCGGGTCGCAGTTGGCCGCTAGTATACAGGTCGTTCAGAGCGAGCGGAATCGAGGCGGCAGAGGTGTTGCCGACGCGCTCGATGTTGGATACGACGCACGCGCGATCGAGCCCCAGGCGGTCGGCTACCGTGTCGAGTATCCGCTTGTTGGCCTGGTGCGGGACGAGCCAGGCGATGTCGTCGACGTTCATCCCCGAGGAGGCCAGCGCGCGCTCGGTCGTCTCCGGGATCATGCGGACCGCGAACTTGAACACTTCGCTTCCGGCCATCTGAACGTAGTGGAGGCCCTGCGCGATGCGCTCGGGCGTGCACGGCAGCGCGGAGCCGCCAGCCGGGATCTTGAGGACCTCTGCGCCGCTGCCATCGGTCCCCAGGTCGATGCCGAGGACACCCGCCTCGTCGGCGGCCTGAACGACGACCGCGCCGGCACCGTCACCGAACAGCACGCATGTGGCGCGGTCGGTGAAGTCCACGTGACGGGTGAGCGCGTCGGCGCCGATGACGAGGACACACGTGGCGCGGCCGGCCTCGATCATGGACGTTGCGTGCTGGAGGGCGAAGATGAAGCTCGTGCAGGCCGCCATGACGTCCACGCCAGGACACGACAGGCCGAGCGCGTCTTGGACGAGCGCCGCGGTCGAGGGAAAGATGTGGTCCGGACTCGATGTGCCGACGACCACGAAGTCGACCTCGGACGGCGCGACACCCGCATCGGCGAGCGCGGCGCGTCCCGCAGCGGTAGCCAAGTGCGACGTGGCCTCGCCGTCGGCGGTGAGTCTGCGCTCCGAGATCCCCGTCCGCGTCCGGATCCATTCGTCGGTGGTGTCGACCGTCGCCTCGAGGTCGGCATTGGTGAGCCGGCGCTCGGGCAGATAGCTCCCGATCCCGGTGATTGCGGCGTGTCTCATACGCGGGGTGTGCTCCTCTATGCGCGGCCTACCCGACGCATGACGGCTGCGAATGTCCGTGTAGTGTACACGTTCGGGGGCTGCGGGCAAACGGCTCTGAACCACACCCGGGACACCCTATCGGGAGAGTCCTTCGGCGATGGCGCCCGTCAGGCGGCCACGCACCGCTCGCGCTCCGACCGCGATGCCGTTGGCGATCGCCCGGGGACCGGCGCTTCCATGACCGATGATGCATACGCCGTTGACGCCGAGCAGCGGTGCGCCGCCGTACGCGTCGGGGTCGAGTCGGTCCTTGATCGCGCGGAGCGATGGAGAGACGATGACGGCGGCCAGGCGGTTGATGGCCGTTGCGGTGAGCGCGGACTTGACCTGACCCAGCAGCATCGCCGACAGGCCCTCGAGCACCTTCAGGGTGACGTTACCCGTGAAGCCGTCGGTCACGATGACGTCCACGGCGCCTGTGGGCACACTCCGCCCCTCGATATTGCCCACGAAGCCGGGTACTTCGGCGGCCATGAGCGCGTACGCCTCTTGTGCGAGCAGCGAGCCCTTGGTCGGCTCCTCGCCGATGTTGAGAAGACCGACACGGGGCACCTCGATGCCGAGGATGATTCGAGCATACGCGCTGCCCATGTGGGCGAACTGCACGAGCATGTCGGCCTTGACATCGGCGTTGGCGCCAACGTCAAGGAGCACAGTCGGGCCTGCGGCGCCCGGGATCACGGTGGCGATCGCGGGACGGGAGACGCCGGGGATACGGCCCATGCCGAGCGTGGCCGCTGCCATGCACGCGCCGGTGCTGCCGGCGCTGAAGAACGCGTCGGCCCGGCCCTCGCGCACGAGCCTGCACCCGACGACGATCGATGAGTCCTTCTTGGTGCGAACCGCCGAGGCGGGATGTTCGTCCATGGCGATGATCTCGGTGGCGACGACCGGCTCGAGCCGATCGGCCGCGAGCGGGGTGACGATCGTCTCCGGGCCCACAAGGAGGACTCGCAGCGCAGGATCGGCCGCCAGGGCATCGGCGACCCCGGTCAGCACGACGGCGGGTGCAGCGTCGCCGCCCATCGCGTCGACGGCGACCGTCGCAGTGCTCTGTGACATCGGCGCTCCTCGCGGGTCAGTCGATGCCGAACGCGGCGAACAGACGCCGCGTGTCGACCTCGCGCTCGAACATCCCGCGTATTCTAGCAGCCTTGTCGGGGTCGTGGAGCCGCATGCGGCCTATGAGTGCGTCCAGGGTTTCGACGGCGCTCAGCGTGTCGGTCTCCACCAGGACCATGGGTACGCCGAGTTCCTCGGCGCGGGCGGCGACCGCCGGTCCGGGGGGCATGTTGCCCGTGAGCACGATGCAGCGGGTGTTCGTCTCAAGCGCCGCAAGCTGGACGTCGGCACGGTCGCCGCCGGTGATGACCGCTTTGCGGGCCTTGCGCCGGAAGAAGCGCAGTGCCTTGTCCTGGCCCATGGCGCCGACCATGAAGGTCTCGACGGTATCGCCGAGCCGGTCGGTCGCGGTGAGCACCGTCCCGCCGAGCGCATCGACGATCTCGGCCACTGTCACGGAGCCGAGTGCGGGGTCGTGGGGCAGTGCGCCGAAGACCGGGATCCCGCGGCTTTCGAGGAACGGTACCACCCTCTCGGCTACGGCCGTCGTGTGCGCCTCGTGGATGCCGTTCAAGACGACGCCGCCAAGGCGGCTGCCCAGGGCCGAGCCGAGGAACAGTGCATCTTCCGGGAGGTCCGTCGGGCGGGGGCGATCGATCACGAGCACGCACGCGTCGAGGAGGTCGGCGACCGATGCTGGTGAGAGGCCCGCAGCTGTGCCCTGGGCAGGCTCGGTGGGGCCTTCAACCACCATGATGTCGCGTCCGGCGGCACAGCGGTGAAACGCGTCGCGAACGGTCTCCAGTCCCGGGACGTCGGCTCCGGCGAGCACGTCCTCGACGAAGGACTGGGAGCGGACGACCGGACAGACATCGGCAAGCTCTGACGGCCGCTTGAGCGATCGGTTGATATACAGGGCGTCTTCGTCGGTGAGCAGCCCTCCGGCATGGACCGGCATCGTGCCGTACGGCTTGAAGTAGCCGACATCAAGCCCCCGGTCGGCGAGGATGCCGATGAGCGTGAGTGCGATGCCGCTCTTGCCCGTGTACGGTCTGGTGGACGTCACGACGATGGTCTTCATGATCATTCTCCTATGCCGATGCGCACGTCGGCGGCCACTGCACCGGTTCCCCGGTCTCCTACGATGAGCGGATTGATGTCGAGCTCCGTGATCTCGAGCGTGTCGACGGCGAGCGCGGACACACGGCAGATGACGTCTACTATGGCCTCGATGTCGGCCGGGGCCTGACCGCGAGCGCCGCGAAGTATGCCGAAGCCGCGTATCTCGGCGATCATCTCATGGGCGTCGGCCGGCGTGACGGGGCACAGGCGGAACGTGACGTCCTTGAGGACCTCGACGTACACGCCGCCGAGGCCGAACATGAGGATCGGGCCGAAACTCGGGTCGCGATCGATGCCGATGATGACCTCGCGACCGACAGGTAGCTGTTCCTGGAGCGTGACGCCCCAGATCGTGGCGTCGGGCATACGCTGCTGGACGCGCGACATCATACGTTCGTAGGCCGCGTCGAGCTCGCTTACGGAGGTGATATCGAGCGCGATGCCGCCGATGTCGGACTTGTGGAGGATATCGGGGCTCGCGATCTTGACGACCACCGGGTAGCCGATCTCTGCGGCGAGCTGCCGGGCGGCGGCGTGGTCCGGCGCGAGGCCGGCCTTGGGAACGGGGATCCCATAGGCCGCGGCGATGCGATGCGCCGATGCCTCGGTCACGAACGTACGGTCCGCGGCGCGGGCGTGCGCTATGGCCTCGGTGACTACCGACGTGTCGGCCGCGATCGCGAGGGGCTCCGAAGGCGCGCGGTCGAGGCGTTCGCGGTGTCGCTCCATCGCAGCAAGGGTGCCGACGGCGCGCTCGGGGAAGGAGTAGCCCGGTATCCCGCCGTCTTTGAGAGCCTGCATCCCGGCTGCGACCGAACGGTCTCCCATGAATGCTGCGAGCGTCGTGACGCCGGACTCACGTGCGATCGCGGCGATACGCTCGGCGGTCGCCCGGGCGTCGGTCATCGCCTGGGGCGTCAGCACGACGAGCAGCGAGCGGACGCCGGGGTCGGCCACCAGGATGCGCGCGGCGGCCTCGTAGCGGTCCGGCCCTGCGTCGCCGAGGATGTCGACCGGGTTGTAGACCGCGGCTGCATCGGGCAGGACCTCGCGGAGTGCGGCGACCGTGGCGGCGTCGAGGGACGCAAGCGCGACCCCGTTGCGATCGCAGGCATCGGTGGCGAGAATGGCCGGTCCACCTGCGTTAGTGAGGATGACGGTCCCGGGACCGGCGGGCAGCGGTTGACGCGAGAACCCTTCGGCCAGATCGAAGAGCTCTTCGACGGTGGTGACGGCCACCGCACCGGCTTTGCGAAACGCGGCGGCGTAGGCCACGCGCGAACCTGCGAGACTGCCGGTGTGCGATGAGACGGCCCGCGCCCCGGCGTCCGAACTGCCGGCGGTCAGGGCGATGAACGGAGCGCGGCTCACGAGTCGGGACACGGCTTCGACGAACGCGACCCCGTCGGCGATGCCCTCGAGATACGCTACGACGACACCGGTGTCGGGATCATCCGTCCAGGCACGGATGAGGTCGACCTCGGAGATGTCCGCCTTGTTGCCGAGGCTGACGAAGTGCGCCAGGCCGATGCCCTCGCCAGCCGCCCAGTCGAGGATGGCGGTCCCGAGCGCGCCGGACTGCGACAGGAACGAGATGGATCCACGTTCGGGCATGATCGGCGCGAACGACGCGTTGAGCCCGGAGCGCGTGGCGATCAGGCCGAGGCAGTTGGGTCCGAGAAGCCGAACCCCGCCCGCCCGCGCGGTTGTGACTAAGACGCGTTCGAGGGCCGCTCCGTCGGGTCCCGCCTCCCTGAAGCCGGCGGAGATGACGATGGCCGCGGGAATCCCGAGCGTCACGCACTCCTCGACGACGGCGATGGTCCGGGCCGCAGGCACCACGATGACAGCGCAGTCGACGCGTTCGGGCAGGTCCCCGAGCGTGGGATACGCGGTGTGCCCCAGGACCGCAGGACTGCTTGGGTTGACCGGGTAGACGGGACCCGTGTAGCCGCCGGACAGAAGGTTTGCGAAGACGGCGTGACCGACCTTAGCCTCGTCTTGTGAGGCGCCTACGACTGCGATCGACCGTGGTGCGAAGAACGCCTCGAGCACGGCGGACCTCCAATGCCGTGAAAGAAGAACGGCGCCGGAAGTCTCCGGCGCCGCGTGCGCTACTCGGTGTCGATGATCTCTTTGCCATCGTAGTACCCGCACTCCGGACAGACCCGGTGCGGGAGCTTGGGCTGGTGGCACTGAGAGCACAGCGAGCGGGACGGCGCCACGACGTGATGCTGGGAGCGGCGTGCATCGCGCACCGCGCGTGTCGTCTTCCGCTTGGGTACAGCCATCGGTGGTACTCCCTTCACGCGCCGCGATCACGCGGCGATCTCATGCGACATGCGGCCGGCCCTGGGCCGGCGCAAGGCGACATGATAGCACAGGACGCGGCCGACCGGGCAAGGCGTGACGTGCTACCCAGGGTCCTCGGGTGGCAGCAGGTCCTTGAGCGCGGCGAACGGTGACGATGACAGATCCGGTCCGCACGAACAGTCGCCCTCGGAGAGGTCCCTCCCGCAGCTCACACAGATGCCGGGGCAGTCCTCGGCGTGGACGGGCGCAAACGGCATGGCGAGCACTATGGCCGAGAGCACCGGCTCCATGATGTCGACGGAGCCCTCGTCGATGAACAGGAACTCCTGCTCTTCGGGGAGCTCGTGCTCGCGACCGTGGTGGATGTAGAAGCCGTCGACCTCAGATGAGATAGAGAGTGAGAACTCCTCGAGACAGCGGCTGCACACCGCCGTGACCATGAGGTCGACCGATCCGGCGAGCACGATGCCGGAACCGGTGTTCGTGAGCGTGACGGCCACGTGCGCAGGACCACGCGCAGGGTACTTCTCATAGCCCAGGACGACAGCGGGAACCTCGATGTCGACGTCCACGGTGACCGTGGCGGCGAGGTCGTCGAGGATGTCGCGTACGTCGACACGATACGACGGGGCAGACATGCTACTGGCCGCGCTGGGCGACCTTGCCCTGAAGCCGATCGCGGCCGCGCTGGACGGCGGTGAGGAGTTTGCCGAGGTTCACCTCGAGGTTGGCGAGCATCTCGTCTGCGTAGTCCTCGGCGCCGAGGCGGATCTCTCTCTCGCGGGTCCGCGCGTCATCGAGGATCTCGGCGCGCTGCTGCTCGGCGAGCTTCACGATCTCCTGTTCGGCTGCCATGGCCTCTGCGCGCGACTTGGCGTCCTCGAGGATGCGGTTGGCCTCCTTCTCGGCCTCCTCGAGCATCTCCTGCCGCTCCTTGACGATCCAGCGAGCCTGCTTGAGCTCGTCGGGGAACTGGGACCGGATCTCATCGATGAGTTCGTAGACCCGCTCGGGGTCGACCATCTTCGATGCGGTGAACGGCACGTTGCGGCCGCTATCGATGAGTTCTTCGATACGGTCGATGAGCGCCAAGATGTCCATGCTCAACCTCCCTAGAGGGACTGGTGCGATCGCGAGGCAAGCGCCTCGCATACTGCGTCGGGCACGAGCCCTTTCACCGACCCGCCATGGCGGGCTATCTCCTTGACTGCCGACGAACTCAGATAAGCGTACTCGGGGATGGACATGATGAACATGGTCTCGACCGCTTTGTCGAGCCGGTAGTTCAACTGAGCCATCTGGAACTCCCGCTCGAAGTCCGTCACTGCACGAAGGCCCTTGATGATGACCGTCGCGTCCATCTCCTGCGCGAATTCTACCAGCAGTTTATCAAAGGGGCGCACTCGAACATTACCGAGTGCTGCGACGCAGTCTTCTATGAACGTGACGCGTTCGGCGACAGTGAACAGCGGGCCGCCGCCTTTGTCGGGACTGAGTGCGACCGCGACGACCACTTCGTCGAAGATGGCCGAGGCACGCTCGATCACGTCGAGGTGTCCGTTGGTGACCGGGTCGTAGGTTCCCGGGCATATCGCGCGCTTCACGTTCCCGATCACCCCCCGTAGATGCTGTAGGTCACTTCCGTGTCCCCGTATCGCCTGACACCCGTCTCCGAGAAGCCGGAGGGCCACGACGGCTGCGTCTTGGTGCCGTGCTCGTAGACTATCAGCGCACCGGGTACGAGCGCGCCGCCGTTCGCCAGCGCTTCCAGTACCTGGCTGAACTCGGCCGCGTCTATCCTATAGGGAGGGTCGGCAAAGAGCAACGAAGCGGGCGCTTCACGCAGGCGGGAAACGTCAAGCCGTTCAACGCGTGTCACCTGCACGGTGGCGTCATGGGCGCCGAGAGCCGCGAGGTTCGCCCGGATGGTATCGGCGGCACGCCGGTCACTTTCGACGAACGTCGCGTGGGCCGCTCCGCGTGAGAGCGCCTCGATGCCGAGTGCGCCGCTTCCGGCATACAGGTCAAGGACGCGCACGCCGTCGAGCGGGCCGAGTCGCGTGATGACCGAGGAGAAGACCGCCTCACGCACGCGATCGGCGGTCGGCCGCGTCTCGCTTCGGGCCGGCGCGGTGATCCGTCGCCCGCGCCACTTCCCTGCGATGATCCTCATCCGGCGCTCACCCGCCTCCAGGCATCGCCGAGTTGACGGGCGAGGTACCCGGCGAGCGGACGATGCTCGGGACGCTCGAGTGTGGGGTCTTCGGCGACTATGCTCCGGGCTTCGGTGCGGGCGAGGTCGAGCAGCTCATGATCGCGGGCGGCCGATGCCAGCCTGAGCGCGGGCAGTCCGCTCTGGCGCTGGCCGAGCACGTCGCCCTCCCCTCTCAGGCGGAGATCGTACTCGGCGAGTTCGAACCCGTCGCTGGTCGACGCGATCGCCTCCATGCGGGCTCGGCCGTCGTCGGTCTTAGGGTCGGCGAACAGCAGCACCTGACCTGCCTTCTCGCCGCGCCCGACACGACCACGAAGCTGGTGGAGTTGGGCGAGCCCGAACCGCTCCGCGTCCTCGACGATCATCACGGTTGCCTCGGGCACGTCGACACCGACCTCGATAACGGTGGTGGCGACGAGAACGTCGGTTTCGCCCGCACGGAACCGTTCCATGGCCGCCCGCTTGTCCGCGGGGGGCATGGCGCCGGTAAGGAGTCCCACCTTGAGGTCGGGGAAGACTGAGCGCTGAAGCCTGCGCGCTTCGGTCGTGGCCGCGCGGGCCTGGGTGGCGTCGCTCTCGTCTATCAGCGCGCACACGACGTACGCGCGGTCGCCCGCCGCGACGGCCGCGCGTACGGCTGCGTACGCATCAGCACGGCCGGACGTGGGCACGACACGGGTCGTGACGTGGTCGGCGGGACGGTTACCGGGGCGCTGGCGCACGTAGGTCGTCTCAAGATCGCCGTAGGCTGTGAGCGCCAGACTGCGCGGGATCGGGGTCGCGGTCATGACGAGCAGGTCGAGACCCTCGCCCTTGTCCCGCAGGGCAAGGCGCTGGTCGACGCCGAAGCGGTGCTGTTCGTCGACGATGGCGAGCGTGAGGTGCCGGTACGCGACATCCGGCTGGATGAGGGCGTGCGTGCCGAACGCTACCGTGAGCGATCCGTCGGCGAGTCCGCCGAGGATACGCGTGCGCTCCGCCGCCGGGGTCGAACCGGTGAGTAGCGCCCACGTGATCCCGGCAGCATCGAGCAGCGGGCCGACCGCGCGCGCGTACTGGGTGGCGAGCACCTCGGTCGGGGCCATCATCGCGGCCTGGGTGCCGGAGTCGGCGCA
>JAXMLJ010000113.1:0-3485 GCA_034368805.1 Coriobacteriia bacterium | reverse complement strand
TCTGGCCCGTGTGCGCCTCGGCCATCTCATGAATCGCATCGAGCGCCTCGGGGATGTCGAGCACCGCAAAGGCCACGAAGATGCACAGGCCGAACGCGTCCAGCATGCCGGTGGCGATCTGCAGTCCCTGCGACAACGCGGCCTGGCCCTCGGGCTTCAGGGGGTCGACCGAGCCGCCGACGGAGAGCACGTTGGCCGTGATCGAGTACCCGGCCGTGTGGTCGGCGCCCTGAGGGCTGGTGGCATACGTGACGCCGATGCCCTGGATCGGACGCGGGTCGTAGGCTGGCAGTCCCTGGTGCTTCACGACCGGGATGTGCGCCACGCCGAGCGCCTTACCGGTGACCTCCGCGCCGTTGCCGATCATGCGGCCGGTCTCAGTACCCTTCCATATCTCATCGAGCAGGGCGAGCGCTCCAGCCCCGTCGCCGAAGGCGAGCTTGCCGGAGTCCATGTAGACGGCGATCGTCACGCCGGCCTCGATGGTGTCGATCCCGAGATCGCTGCAGTTCCGGTCGAGCTCCGCGATCACGTCCAGGTCGTCGATCCCGCAGTCTGCGCCGAGGGCCCAGACGTTCTCGTACTCGACGCCCTTGGTCTTGTAGTGACCATCCTTGTCGACGAAGTAGCGCGAGCACTGGATCACGCAGCCGGTGTGGCACCCGTGCTTCACGTTGCCACCGCGCTCGACGGTGACCTCACGCATCGTCTCACCGCTGATGTGATCGACACCTTCGAAGCGTCCATCGGAGAAGTTGCGCGTGGGATACCCGCCGGCCGCGTTGATGATGTTGGCGAGGACGTTGGTGCCGTACGTCGGCAGCGCCTGACCGGTCACGGCGTGCTCGCGCAGTGCGTTGGCGAACTTCTTGACTGCCGCGTTGAACGCGTCTTTGTCCGCGTGTGCAAGGTAGGGTAGGCCCTCATCGACGATCACAACGGCCTTCAGTCCCTTGCTGCCCATGACAGCGCCGAGGCCGCCGCGTCCCGCAAAGCGGTTCGGGTAGCCGTCCGGGTCGCTGATGGCGACAGCTGCCGACTTGAGGCCCATCTCGCCGGCCGGACCGATGGTGATCGTCGCATACCGCTTGACGTCGCCCATGGTCGCGTCGAGAGCGTCTTTGGTTGCGTAGTTGCCGAGTCCGGCGAGGCTGTCGTCACGCACGATCTCGGTGGAACCGTCCGCGTTGATCTTGAGCACGTACCGCGCGCTGGCGTCGGCGGCAACCCCCTCGACGACCAGGGCGGCGATGCCTACCTTGGCAAGCGCGTGTGCGGCCTGGCCGCCCGCGTTCGACTCCTTGATGCCACCGGTGAGCGGGCTCTTTGCGCCGACTGAGAGCCGGCCGCCGTTCGGTGCCGACGTGCCGCCCAGCAGTCCGGGCGCAAAGACGATCTTGGCCTCCGGGCCGAGGGGGTCCGCCTTGGGCGGGACCTCGGCGAAGACGATAGCGTCGGTGAGCGCCCGACCTCCGTAGCGGGCCCACGCATCGGGGACCGGTTCGGTGGTGATGGACAGGGTCGACATGTTGAGGCGCATGATGGAACGCATACGCACCCTCCCTCCGTCGGACATGGACAGTAAGCGGACCGTTTGCTGGGGTCCAAGTAAAGAATATGCCCATGCGGATGAGGGATTACGCGCCCGCCGCGCCGATGGGTGTGACGCAGCGCCGGTGCTATACTCGTCACCCGTTCGTGAGGCGGCCTGGACCTGATGTGAAGGCCGGGACCGCTGGGAAGGAGCCGACCGATGAGCGCACCACCCGCCGCCGCACGTCGCGCCCGGGTCACCACCACGAGCCTCGCTGCCATGAAGGCGGACGGCGAGCCCATCGTCATGGTCACCGCCTACGACGCGCCGGGCGCGCGCCTGGTCGAGGCGGCCGGTGTCGATGTGATCCTCGTCGGGGACTCGTTCGGCATGACGGTTCTCGGCTACGAGAGCACGCTGCCGGTCACGATGGACGACATGCTGCGTGCGACCGCGGCCGTCGCGCGCAGTGGGAGCCGGGCGCTCGTCGTGGCGGATATGCCGTTCCTGAGCTACCAGGTGAGTCCCGAAGACGCGCTCCGCAACGCCGGGCGCTTCCTCGCCGAGGCAGGCGCCTCGGCGGTCAAGATCGAGGGTGGCGCCACCCGCGCTCCGCTCGTCGAGTTCTTCGTCGGTGCGGGTGTACCCGTGATGGGCCACGTCGGCCTCACACCGCAGTCGGTCAACGTCTTCGGCGGGTACGCGGTTCAGGCGCGGGATCTCGACGGGGCCATCGCGCTCGTGGAGGACTGCCTGGAACTCGAGGCCGCCGGTGCGTTCGCCGTGGTGCTCGAGCTCGTTCCGGCCGAGCTTGCTGCGATCGTGTCCGAGGAGCTCACGATCCCGACCATCGGCATCGGCGCGGGGGCCGGGTGCGACGGGCAGGTGCAGGTATTCCACGACCTCCTCGGCCTCGGCGAGTTCACGCCGCGGCACGCGAAGCGGTATGCGGATATCGGAGGCGCGATAACCAAGGCCGTCTCACAGTACGCTGCCGATGTCAGGGCGGGGACGTTCCCTGCCGAGGCGAACCTCACCCATCTCGACGCCGAGGTGATCGCCGAGCTCGACCGCACGCTGCCGCTGACCGACGGGGAACAGTGATGGAGCGGCTCGGCTCGAAAGACGAGATCCGCCGTGCGGTTGCCGAGGCCCGGCGCGAGGACAAGCGCATCGCGCTCGTGCCGACCATGGGCGCCCTGCACGACGGACACCTCTCGCTCGTCCGCGCCGCGTGCGACCGGGCCGACTATGTCGTCGTCTCCGTCTTCGTCAATCCCATGCAGTTCGGTCCGGGCGAGGACTTTGCCGCCTACCCGCGCGATCTTGACCGCGACATGGACCTCCTCGGCGCCGAGGGTGCCGACCTCGTCTTCACCCCCACCGCCGAGGGCATGTACACCTCCGACGCTCAGGTGAGCGTGGACCCGGGGCCGCTCGGCGCCGTTCTCGAGGGAGCGACGCGGCCGACTCACTTCCGGGGCGTGTGCACCGTGGTGGCCAAGCTCCTCTCTGTCGTCGGGCCACACCTCGCGTTCTTCGGAGAGAAGGACTATCAGCAGCTCAAGATCGTGAGCCGGATGGTGCGCGATCTGGACCTGCCCACCAAGATCGTGGGTTGCCCGATCGTGCGCGAGTGCGATGGCCTGGCGATGTCGAGCCGCAACGCGTACCTCTCGCCGGAAGAGCGCACCGCCGCGACGGTGCTGTACCGCGCGCTTCGCAGTGCCGAGACGCTTGCGCTTGGCGGTGAGCGCGATCATGCGATGCTCGCCGACGTGATGGCGGCCACCGTGGCCGAGGAGCCGCTCGCCGCACTCGACTACGCGGTCGTGGTCGACCCGACCACGCTCGTGCCGCTCGAGTCTGGTGGCGCGCAGGTGGCACGAGCGCTCATCGCAGCGCGCGTGGGGACGACCCGCCTGATCGACAATCTCGCGCTGGAGGTGGG
>JAXMLJ010000112.1:0-7565 GCA_034368805.1 Coriobacteriia bacterium | reverse complement strand
TACCGAGGCCGTCATGGTGGTCGTGGCGGTGCTCGGCGGGGCGCTTCTGGGCGTCGGTCTCAAGCAGGCGTTCATGCGCGTGCGACCGGCTCTCGACGTGGCCCGCATACCCCTGCCGGAGACGTACAGCTTCCCGTCGGGGCACGCGCTTTCGAGCCTGCTCTACTTCGGATCGTTGATGGTCGTGGCGGCGCTTGATGTTCGCCGGCGGCGCTATGCGGTCCTGCTCGTTTCCGGCTGCACCTTCGCGGCGCTTGCGATAGCTCTCTCACGCGTCTATCTCGGCGTGCACTACCTCGGCGACGTGATCGGTGCATGGTTGCTCGGCTTCGCGTGGCTCTCGCTCGTGGTGCTCGTCTCCGCGCGATGGGGAGCGGGTGTGCCCGAGGACGCGGACGGCTAGATCGCGCGGCAATGGACGTTGTCCACGCTGGGACCTGATTAGACCCGGGTCGCTACATCTCGTGGTCAGTACGCGTTGGGAGCCGGACCTCTAGAACCGCTGCCTACCGGTAAGCGACACCAACGTGCGCATCTCCCGTTATGTACGAGAACCAGAGGTTGCCCTCGGCGTCCACCGCCGCACTCGTGAAGATGGGGGCGAGGAATGGCGAGACTCCTGAGTCACCGCCATTGCCCGGTGCGCCTCCGCCACGAGCGGATTCAACGCGGGGCAAGGCGTAGACGGTCTCCACGCCTGACGACAGGTTGTACATAGCTAGATCGAGGCGGTCCTTCACGTACCACACGTCGCCATCAGGCCCAGCAGCGAGCAGGTCACGCCAGGGTTCTGTGATTGCTCCGACGGGAGAACCTCCCGCATCCGCGAGTTCGGGCCTGGGCGCGCGTTCACCCTCCCCGATCGTGGCGACACCCGGGCTTCCTTCCGGGCGGACGATGAGCGCCCTCGCACCGTCTGAGGCGGCGATGTAGTCGGTGGTCTCCAGTCTCCTCCATTTCGCGCCATCGGCTGACACCGCCGACCACCCGCGTCGCGCCCCGGTCTGGGGTGGCTGTGACGGCCGTCTGTACTCGGCCAGAAGGATTTCGTCGCCGACCACCCTCAGATAGCCAGGCACCTCGATCTCGCCGGGCGTCTCCAACACGTCGAACCGGCTGCTCGCCACGGCATATCGCAGGAGACCGCGGGCGTAGTCGCGCGCGAGCCACACGGTCCCGTCTGTCTCGAGTGCCATGGAGACCACCCTCTGGTCGCGCCACCGTGCGCGAGCGTCCCCGCCCGCCGGCACAAGCTCCTCGGAGGCCGGGAGCCGCTCCTGGGCGGGCATCGTCACTGGAACGAACTCGCGGCTCACGGCGTCAAAGTAGCCGAACGCGTCGTAGGATGCGATCCAGAGCTTGTCGGCACCGTCATGAATGGTGAACGCGCCTGGGGTGAAGACGTCCCCACCGATGTAGCGCCTCGTCTCGAGCGGGAGTTTGTGGCTCACAACGTCACCCGTCGCAGTGTCGTACTCGAGCACGGTGTACCTCGTCACTGCCGCCAACTCAGGGTCCTCGTCCCACGTGGTCGCAGGATGGACGATCCACACCGTGCCGGACGACGCGTCAGGAGCGACGTGGTAGTCTCCCTCGAGCGGCGTTCCGGCGAGGTCGAGGAACTTGACAGCACCGACACCGCTGGCGCGAGGCGCGGCGCTCTCCTGACGTACGGTGCACGCTGCCAGGGAGGCAGTCGCGCCTACGGCGATGAATGCCACCAAGATCGCTATAGAGAAAGACCATCTACGCATCGCACTCACCCCTCACGACTTGCTCCAAGCGTTGAACGGCGCAGTCGCAACCCCAGCCCACGTCACTCGATGGTGATGGCGATTGCCGGTGTGACGACCCGGTACTCTTCGAACTGGTCCGATGTGAAGACGGTCCCGGTCGCTTCGGGTGAGCGGATTGCGAACTCGGCCACAACGAACACACGATATGCTCCCGGGCGGTCGAGCGAGAAGCTTGCTCGTGACTGGAACACCTCCCCGTTGCCGAGTGCGACGATCACGGGTCCTAGACTCCTGATAATCGGTCTCGTCGCCGCATCGTCAAACACACGCACCCCGTCTTCCGCTTCGACCAACACGTTGGTCACCTTCCACGGCGCGTTGCCGTGCAAGAGCCGATACCCCTCCCAGTCCGACCTCACCCACGTCGCAACGCTGATCGTTTGGAACGGCGCAGTCGACGTGCGATCGAGGATCGCTATGCCTACAGGGTAGGGTCCGTCGGACTCGGCTGCGGCGGCAACCGTAGAACCCCCGATATCCTCAAGCACCGCCTCAGGAACGGCCGCCCCCGCCTGCCTGAGTGACTGCGACGTGCCTGCGCCACCACATGCGGTGGCGAGGGATATCGCCAGCGTGAGCAGGAGCGCGGCTGCGAGTCGCGGCACCGGCGTCCTCTCCACGAGCATCGGGGACTTCCTCTGGGGCCTCAGGGCGTCACCGGACCGGGCAGCAGCGCAGCCACCAATCATGCGCCCCTCTCGGTCTCCACGACTAGTGCGCACCTGCATCTTGCTCCATCGTGCGGGTCTGGCGCCAGCCGACGGGCACCTTGTCTGGACGGCTAGATCGCGCGGGGGAGCCGAAGGGTGACGGTCGTGCCCGCGCCGGGTTCGGACTCGATCGTGACCGTGCCGCCCGAACGCTCGGCGACGTTGCGTACGAGCGAGAGCCCGAGTCCCGTGCCGCCGCTCGTACGCGAGCGCGCCCGGTCGACGCGGTAGAAGCGCTCGAAGACCCGCTCCACGTCTGCCGGGGGTATGCCGATGCCCGTGTCGGTCACCGAGATCTGTGCCTGCCCGTCGTCTGCGCGTACGGCGACGGTGACCGATCCATGCTCGGTGTAGGTGATCGCGTTGGAGAGCAGGTTATCGAGCGCGATGGCGATGTCGGTGGACTCGGCGTGCACGGCGACGTCCTCGCCCGTGACCCCGGAGAAGTCCGTCTCGAGGCGGAGCCCTTTGGCTGCGGCGGCCCGTCGGTGGCCTGCCGTTGCGAGCTCGACGGCCCGGCGCACGTCGGTGATCGCGTCGGCCGCCGGCAGCGTTTCGAGCCGTGAGAGGTCGAGCAGGTCGCTCACCAGGCGCTTCAGGCGTGCCGCCTCGGCCTGGATCTGCGAGAGGAACGCGAGGGCCTGCGCGCTGTCGCCGTCTCGTGCGGCCTGGTCGGCGGACTCGGCCAGCAGAAGGATGCCCGCGGTCGGTGTCTTGAGTTCGTGCGACGCGTTGGCCACGAAGTCGCGCCGCATGACGTCCAGACGCATGCGGTCGGTCACGTCGGCGATCACCACGAGCGTACGGCGTGCACCCTCCGTCGTTCCGAGCGGCACCGTGAGCAGCCGGTGCGAGCGCCGGTACGGGTCGGGACCGATCTCGGCCGATGCGGGCTCCTCGCTTCCCAGGCGCGCGACGATGGCGCTCTCCACCGGGGCGGGGAGTCCGAGTGAGTGAATCGTCTTGCCGCGGGTCCTTGTCGGCGGCATGCGGAACATCGAGGCCAGCGCGCGGTTGGAGAACACGACACGCTTGTCCTCGAGGAGCACGACCGCGTCGGAGAGGCTGTCCAGGACGAGGCGGAGGGTGTGCTCCTCGGCTTCAAGGGCACTGATGCGCTCGCGCATCTGCCCGGCGAGACGGGCGAGTGCGCTTGAGAGCGGCGCGAGGGAGTCACCCTCGACAGGTATCGGGGATGAGAGGTCGCCCTCCGCCATGGCGTGCGCGGCCGCGGCGAGCCGCTCCACGGGGCCGGCGGCGGCGTAGCTCAGGCGCCACACCGCGATGATCGCGACAGCCAGGGCAAAGCTGAGTAGTATCAGTCCGGTGCGGCGCGTGCGCCCGGCGACGTCATCGATGTGCGCGAGCGAGGTCGAGACGCGCACGGCGATCCGCTCGCCGCCGGTGGCCAGCGGGACCGCCACGTACATGCGGTCCACACCCTGGGTGTCCGAGCGGCGTACGTCGGCGCCGACGCGCCCGCTAAGCGCCGCGCGGATCTCGGGCCGGTCGGCGTGATTCTCGAGCGCGCGCGCATCCTCGTCGCTGTCGGCAAGCACGACGCCGGCCGGATCGACGATCGTGAACCGCAGCTCGGTCCCCTCGGCCAGCCGCTCGACCTCGTCTTCGAGCGGCTTATCGGTGCGCGCGACCGCCAGCGCGGCGGCGCGGCCGATGCCGACGAGGTACTCCTCTTGCTGGTCGACGATGGCGCGCGTGAGTGGGCCGTACAGACTCCACGTCCAGGCGCCGGCGAACAGCGCCATGACGGCAACGAAGCTCGCTACCAGTCTGATGCGGTATCGCGAGGTCCGCTCCTCGGGCGGGCGCGTCACGTCGATGCGACACCCTCTCGTGGCTGGGGGTCGAAGCGGTAACCCACGCCGTGCACGGTGTGGATGTAGCGGTAGGCCGAAGGCTCCTCGACAGCCTGCCTGAGGCGCCGTATGTGAACGTCGATCGTCCGCGACGACGGCAGGAACTCGTAGCCCCAGACCTCACGGGCGAGGCGCTGACGAGACATGAGCGTTCCGCTGTTGCGGGCCAGGGCGATCAGGAGCTGGAACTCCTTGAGGCGGACTTTGGCCGGTGATCCCGCGACCGAGACGCGCAGTTGCGCCGGCTCGATTGCGAGGTCACCCGCCTCGATGATCTCGTCGGCTTCCAGCACGCTGCGTTCCCGTACCCGGCGCAGGTTGGCGCGCACCCGGGCGAGCAGCTCCTCCATGGAGAACGGCTTGGTGAGGTAGTCGTCCGCGCCGGCATCCAGACCGCGCACGGTGTCGCGCTCGCCATCGAGCGCGGTGACCATGATGATCGCCACCTCGCTGTTGGTGCGTCGGACCTCCTCGGCGAAGCGATATCCGTCGATGCCGGGGAGCATGAGATCGAGCACGATGAGTTCGGGGCGCTCGGCCGTCGCCAGGTCGAGACCCTCGAGTCCGTCTGCGGATGCCAGCGTCTCGAAGCCCGCGCGCTTGAGCGCGTAGGTCACCGTCTGCCTGATGATCGGGTCGTCCTCGACCACGAGTATGCGCGCCATGGATCACCCTCCAAGCCGGTATAGTCGTCCTGGCGGCATTGTGACAGGCGCCGCGGCCGATGAACATCAATGTAACAAAGAGTTCATATATGGACTGAGTCTTTTTACACCGGTGCAACCACCTGATGTCGCGCTGCCTCTAGCCTGGGGCATGGCCGGCGTCGTGTCGGCCGACCAATGAAACCGAGACGAGGAGTGTGAGCGTGAACCTGAAGAAGCTCGTTGCGCCCGGGCTTGCGGTGCTGCTGCTGATGAGCACCGTCGCCTTCGCAGGCTGTGCCGCCGAGGAGCCCGCCGTCGAGACCCCCGCCGAAGAGCCCGCGGCCGAGCTCGAGGGCACCATCGACGTGCAGGGCTCTGACACGATGCTGAACATCGGCACCGCGTGGAGCGAGGCGTTCATGGACGAGAACTCCGGCGTGGAGGTTTCGATCCAGGGCGGCGGCTCCGGCACCGGTATCGCAGCGCTCCTGAACGGCACCGTGGACTTCGCGCACTCCTCGCGTGACATCAAGGACGAGGAGATCGCGGATGCCGAGAGCAAGGGCATGAACATCGTCGAGCACAAGGTGGCCATCGACGGTATCGCGGTGATCGTGAACCCGGCCAACGGCGTCGAGGACCTCACGATGGATCAGCTCGGTCAGATCTACCGTGGCGAGATCACCAACTGGAAGGACGTCGGCGGCGTGGACAAGCCGATCGTGCTCCTCTCCCGTGACAGCTCGTCGGGTACCTACGAGTTCTTCAAGGAGGAGGTCGTCGGCAAGGACAGCGAGTACGCCGCTGCCGCCAAGCTCCTGCCGTCGACCCAGGCGATCGTGGACGAGGTCGTGGCCAACGATGCGGGCATCGGCTACATCGGCCTTGGGTATCTGACCGATGAGGTCAAGGTCGTGGCGGTCGACGGAGTGAAGGCGTCGGTTCCGGCCGCCGCCGACGGTTCCTACCCGATCAGCCGCTACCTCTATATGTACAGCGACGGTGAGCCGGCCGGCGTCATGGCCGCCTACCTCGACTGGATCCTCGGGCCTGAGGGTCAGCAGCTCGTGGTCGACGAGGGCTTCGTGCCGCTCCCGTAACCACAGATGACGACTCCCCCGACCCATAGCGGGCGGAGGCTCGGCCGCACGACGACACGTCGTGCGGCTGAGGCCGTCGTCCGGGCCATCATCTACGCCTGTGGATGGATGGCCATCATCATCCTTGCCGCGATCGCGGTCTTCTTGATGTGGAACTCCATTCGGGCGGTGAGTGAGGCCGGCCTGTTCACGATGCTCAGCGGCACGGCCTGGTACCCGACCTCGTCTCCCGGCAAGTTCGGCATGTTGCCGCTGATCGTTGGCTCGCTGTTCGTCACGGGAGTCGCGCTCGCGGTCTGCGTGCCGGTCGGTGTGGCCGCCGCGGTCTTCATCTCGGAGTTCTCCAGTCGCGTGGTCAAAGAGGTGATGAAGTCGATCATCGAGTTCATGGCGGCGGTCCCCTCGGTCGTCTACGGACTGATCGGCGTTGCCGTGCTCATCCCGTTCGTCAAGGACACGTTCTCGCTCACCAGCGGCATGACCGCCGTCACCGGCGGGATCGTGCTCGGCATCATGTCGATACCGACGGTGATCTCGATCTCTGAAGACGCGCTCCATGCGGTCCCGTTCGATCTCAGGCAGGGATCGGCCGCACTCGGCAACACGCGCTGGCAGACGACGTTCAAAGTCACGCTGCCGGCCGCGAGTTCGGGCATCTTCGCCGCTGTCATGCTGGGACTCGGCCGCGCCATAGGGGAGACCATGGCGGTTCTCATGCTCACCGGCAACGCGGCCGTCATGCCCGCGAGCGTCTTTGAGTCCGTGCGGACCATGACCGGTACGATCGCAGCCGAGATGGGCGAGGTCGTCCAGGGCGGCCTGCACTACTCGGTGCTCTTCGCTGTCGGGCTCGTGCTCTTCACCATCACCTTCGGGATCAACCTGGTCGCCGACCTCGTGCTCGAGCGCCAGCGGAAGCGGTGGCGCCGATGAGCCGGAGCGCGCGCACGAGGCAGGCCCGGACCGCCGAGGCGGTCGCCAAGGGAATCACCGGGATGATCGCGCTCTCGGTGGTGGCGGTCGCCATCTTCTTCTTCGCATACATCGTCTACAACGGCATTGGCGCGTTGGACTGGACGTTCTTCTCGGAGATCCCGCGGGACCGGGGTCGCGAGGGCGGCATCCTGCCGGTCATCGTCGGCACGCTCTACCTCGTCGGTGCGACCGCGGGCCTGACCCTGCCGATCGGTGTGCTTGCCGGCGTCTACCTGGCCGAGTACGCGCCGAGGAACTTCACCACGCGGGCGATTCGCCTGGCGATCACGAACATGGCGGGTGTCCCGTCGATCGTCTACGGCCTGTTCGGCCTGGCCGCCTTCGTGCTGTTGGCCGGGTTCGGGCGCTCGATCATTGCGGCGGCGCTCACGCTCACCTGCATGACGCTCCCGGTGGTCATCACTGCCACCGAAGAGGCCTTGAGGCAGATCCCGCAAGA
>JAXMLJ010000111.1:0-2825 GCA_034368805.1 Coriobacteriia bacterium | reverse complement strand
GGTTCAGAAGCATCGAGCAGCACGTCGATGCAGAAGTCTTCCGGCGTGAGCGACGCGAGCCACGGGTCGAACGGAACAACGAGGATCGCGTCGGGGCCGAGTTGCCGCAACAGCGCGATCTTGTCCTCGAAGGTCGTGAGTTGCGGCGCGGCGTGACAGGGTGTGACCACCTGGTCGGGGTCACGGTCGAAGGTGAGCACGCACGAGGCGAAGCCGCGGCTCTTGGCGTAGGTTATGGCGTCGGAGACCAGCGTCTGATGCCCGAGATGCACGCCGTCGAACACGCCGATGGCGATGACCGCAGGCCCCATCTCATGCACGCCACGCGTGTGGGTCATCACCGTGGTCATCGGGCGATCCCCGGTACGAGCACACAGTCCGCCACGAGGCGGGCACCCTCGCGGCGGTAGACCCCGAGGAGCGTGTCACCGGAAACCACGGTCGCCCGCTCGCCGTCGGCGAGCGAATCGTCGCCGGCGGGCAGGGCGCGCCCGTCGCGGACGGCGTCGGCATCTGTCTCCACGATCGGCATCCCGAGCAGGGGCACAGGGTCGGACATGAACTCTGGCAGGTGATCCGACTCGGCTGCGGCTACTACCGCGTCGAGCGTGTGCGCCTCACGCACGTCGGCGATACCGATGCCCGTGCGGCGAAGCGCACCCAGATGAGCGACCGTACCGGCGGCGGTACCGATGTCCCGCGCCAGCGATCGCACGTACGTCCCCTTGGAAACCTCGAACGCAACGTCCCACGATGTGGTGGCCTGGTCGAGAGTGAGCAAATCGGCCCGGTAGACCTCGATGCTGCGGGGATCGAGACGGGGGGTTTCTCCCGCGCGGGCGAGCCGGTGGGCGGCCACGCCATCGCGTTTGATCGCCGAGTACGCGGGCGGCATCTGCTCCGAGCGTCCGACAAGCCCGCCGAGCAGCTGCTGAGCGCGGGCAGTCTGGAAGAGGCCATCCGGTACGGGCGCCTCCTCGCTGAGCGTTCCGTCGGCGTCGAGTGTGTCGGTCGCGCTACCGAAAACGATGCGGGCCTCGTAACCCTTGTCGTGCCCGACGAGGTACTGCTCGAGCCGCGTTGCGCGACCGATGAGAACGAGGAGGAGCCCAGTTGCCATCGGATCCAGCGTTCCAGTGTGACCGATGCGGCCCTCGCCGGTTGCCTTGCGCAGCACGTTGATCACGTCATGACTCGTGAAGCCCGCAGGCTTATCGATCAGCACGACGCCGGCTAGACCGGTGGCGCCACGCACAGATCTCATTACTCGCCACCAGGTAGCAGCGGCAGCAGCCGTTGGAGAAGCTCGTCGAGACTGCCCTCGAAGCTGAGTCCCGCGGCGGCGCGGTGTCCTCCGCCATCGAACAGTCGTGCAATGGCACCCACGTCCGTGTCGTCCTTGGCGCGCAGGCTCGCGCGCGTGGTGGACTCGTTCACCTTCGCGAGGATCACGACGTCCACACCTCCGAGCGCCCGCACGAAGTCGATCAAGTTCTCAGCCTCCTCCGGCGTGGCGCCCGTATCCGCGAAGTCGGCGGCATCGACCCAGGAGTACGCGACATGCCCGGCATTGGCCAGTGTTACACGGGAGAGCGTCCGGCCGACAAGCTGCTGCGCGCCAGAGGAGCGGTTCTCGTAGACCGCGATGTAGATCTCGTTCGGATGGGCACCCGCATCCACCATTTCGGCAGCGGTTCGGAGCGTGTCCGGCGTGGTGTTGGAGTAGCTGAAGCGGCCCGTGTCGGTGAGTAGCGCCGTATACAGACAGGTGGCGATGCGTGCGTCGGGTATTGCGCCCAGGTGCGGGAGCAGGTTCCACACGAGCGCGCCAGTGGCGGCAGCATCGTCGTCGAGTACGTTGACGTGTGCCTCGCCGGTCGCGTCGGGATGATGGTCGATCATGATCAGCACGTCTGCGCTGCGTGCCAGGCCCTCAGCATCGCCCAGGCGACGAAGGTCGGGGCTGTCGAGCGCAACGAATACCTCAGGAATCCCACTAAACGCCGAGGCCGACACGAGGCGCTCGGACCCCGGCAGAAACGCGTAGGTGGTCGGGCACTCGGTGCCCGACGCGAGAACCAGCGTGTTTGCGACCCCGATGGCATCGAGGGCCAGCGCGAGGCCGAGGCAGGATCCGATCGCGTCGCCGTCGGGATCGACGTGCGAGCCGATCACCACGTGCGTCGCGCCGCGAAGGGCATCCCCGGCGGCCGCGAGTGGAGCGGATGCCACGGGGCTACTCCCCCTTGTCGCGGAGACTCGGCGGCACGTCCTTGAGCGCTTCGTAGATTCGCATGCTCTCATCCACCGACGTGTCGAGGTGGTAGCGGAGTTCCGGAGTGATGCGCAGCGAAACACGGCGCGCGAGACCGGCCCGGATACGCTTGTCGGCAGAACGCATGCCTTCGAGGAGCTCGTCGTAGCGCTCCTGGTCGCCATGCGTGGTCACGTAAACGTCAGCGACGCCCAGGTCACTTGAGACCTGCACGGACGTTATGGTCACGAAGTCAAGCCGGGGATCTGCGACATCGTCTCGCAGGACCTCCGCGAGAGCCTCCCTGACCGTCTCCCCGAGCTTGCGGGTGCGGGGGGTGCTTTTCATGGTGCTACTCCTCGCGGGCGACCTGGACGGTCTTGTACGACTCGATCACGTCGCCCACCTTGATGTCCTGGAAACCCTCGATGCCGATGCCGCACTCGTAGCCTTGCTTCACGGACTTCGCGTCGTCTTTGAAGCGGCGAAGCGAGTGGATCTTGCCGTCGAGGATGATGGTGCCGTCTCGTACGATGCGAATCTGGTCGTCGCGGGAGATCTCGCCCTCCTG
>JAXMLJ010000110.1:0-4766 GCA_034368805.1 Coriobacteriia bacterium | reverse complement strand
GCACCACAGCGCCGGACCCCGCCGGGTCCGCCGACGCCATCCTCCGTGACCTGAACCCTCAGCAGCGCGCGGCCGCCTCCCACGGCGACGGGCCGCTGCTCATCGTGGCCGGCGCCGGCACCGGCAAGACGACCACCCTCGCCCACCGGGTCGCGCACCTCGTGGCGCGCGGCACGCCGCCAGGCCGGATCGTGCTGCTCACGTTCACACGCCGCGCTGCCGAGGAGATGCTGCGGCGGACCGACGCGATCCTCGCGCGCACGTCCGGCGGCCGTCCGCCCACCGGATCCCGCGCGTGGGGTGGGACCTTCCACGCGATCGCCACCCGCCTGCTGCGCCTCCACGGTGAGTCGATCGGACTGCCCCCGGGCTTCACGATCCTCGATCGGAGCGATGCCGAGGACCTCATGCACGCCGCGCGGACCACACTCGACCTCGGCGCGCGCGGCCGGCGCTTCCCGCAGAAGGCCACGTGTCTCGACATCTACTCCCGCTGCGTGAACGCCGCCGAATCGCTCGAGCACGTGCTCAAGACACGCTTCCCGTGGTGCGTGGACGATGCCGACGAACTGAAGCGACTGTTCGGCGCGTACGTGGACCGCAAAGAGAGCCACCACGTCCTCGACTACGACGACCTGCTGCTGTTCTGGCGCGGTATGCTCGCCGACCCGGCGCTCGGCCCCGTCATCCGCGACCGCTTCGACGCGGTGCTCGTCGACGAGTACCAGGACACCAATGCGCTGCAGGCCGACATCGTGGCGCTCCTACGGCCGGACGGCACCGGCGTCACGGCGGTCGGCGACGACGCACAGGCGATCTACGGCTTCCGCGCGGCGACCGTGCGCAACATCCTGGAGTTCCCTACGCGCTTTGCGGGCGCCACGGTGCTCACCCTCGAGCGAAACTACCGCTCGACCGCGCCGATCCTGGATGCGACCAACGCGATCATCGCCGAGGCGGCCGAGCGCTACGACAAGTCACTCGTGACCGAGCGCGAGGGCGGCGGCAGACCCGCGCTCGTGACGTGCCGAGACGGGCACGAGCAGGTGGCCTACGTCGTCGAACGCATCCTCGGCCATCGCGAGGAGGGCGTCGAGCTCAAGCAGCAGGCGGTCCTGTTCCGCGCGGCACACCACTCGCTCGCGCTCGAACTCGAGCTGCAGCGCCGCAACGTGCCGTTCGTGAAGTACGGAGGCCTGAAGTTCGTCGAGATGGCGCACGTCAAGGATCTCGTCGCCTACCTGCGCCTTGCCGAGAACCCGCGCGACCAGATCGCTGCGCTGCGCGTCCTCGAGCTGCTGCCCGGGATCGGGCCACGGACCGCGGCTGCACTGGCCGAGGCACTTGCGGCGGCAGGTGGTGACTTCGAAGCGTGGGTGGACCACGGCGTGCCGGAAGCCACCTCGGAGACCTGGCCCGACTTCGTCGCTCTGATGCGTGCGCTCGCACGCGCGCCTGTAGGCGACGTGGCCGCCCAACTCCACGCAGTCAGAGCGTTCTACGCCCCGCTTCTGGCCGAGCGCTACGACAACGTACCCGCCCGAGCCGCCGACCTCGAGCAGATCGAGATGCTGGGCTCGCGCTTCGCGGACCGCACCCGGTTCCTGACCGATCTCACGCTCGACGCGCCGCAGTGGACCGGGGACTTCGCCGGGCCGCCACTCTTAGACGAGGACTACCTCGTGCTCTCGACGATGCACTCGGCCAAGGGGCTCGAGTTCAAGGTGGTCTACGTCATCCACGCCGCCGATGGCAATATCCCGTCGGACATGGCAACCGGCAGCGTGGAGGAGGTAGAGGAGGAGCGCAGGCTGTTTTACGTGGCGTGCACGCGGGCCAAAGATGCGCTGTACGTGACGCATCCGCTTCGCTACTACGCGGCCGGACGCGGACGCTCCGACGCCTACGGCTACGCACAACGAACACGCTTCATCCCCGACCGGCTGCGGGCGTTGTTCGCCGAGAGCCAGGCGGGCACTTCCGACGGCGAGCTTCCGCGTGTCTCCGTCGTCACCACGACGGCCGACATCCGCGCCGTGGCCCGCGCGATGTGGGAGTGAGGGCGACGCGGGGTGGTACGTAACGCAGCCGCGCTATCTGCCGAGCAGATCCAGGATCACGGCGCTCGCCTCGAGAACGCTCACGTGCATGAACGCCTCCTCGAGCGACGCGCCCGTTGCGAACGGCCCGTGCGTCCGCAAGACGGCCACCGGGGCGGCGGTGAGCGCACGGGCGAGCACGTCTGCGGCCTCGGCCGAGGCGATGGTGGTCGCAGCCTCCACCACCGGCACCTCGCCGAGCACGTAGAGGCCCTCGGAGTCGACCGGCGCGATTCCGTCATGCGTGAAGCTCCGCGCCACGGTGTGCGGTGGATGTGCATGCACGATCGCCTGCGCGTCGGTGGCGGCGTAGATCGCCCGATGCACCACGATCTCGCGGCTGCAACGCTCGTCGGCGACGCACGGCTCCGTGCCGGTCTCGATGATGTCGTCGTCGGTAAGGCGACCGAGCATCGAGCCCCGACGCGTGATGACGATGCTGTCCCCGACACGAACGCTCATGTTGCCGCCATGGCTCGTGGTGAGGCCGCCGAGGTAGATGTCGCGGCCGATGTCACGGAACAGCCGGATGGTCTCCCGGTCGATCATCGCTACTCCTCGTGCACGTCGCCGGAGAGCATGCCCTGGTACTCGAGGGCACGCGCAAGGCGGTAGAAGTCGCTGTCCGTGTCTATGAAGCGCACCCGGGTCTTCATGGTCTCCGGATCGATCAGCATGCCAAACGGCACGTACTTCAATGAGAGCTGATCCTCCACGCTGACCATGACTCCGGTGAGGCCCTTCTCCACGAGCGCTCGATACGCACCCACTCCCAGCTGCGTGCCGAGCAGCACGTCGAACGCGCTCGGCTCGGCACAGCGGGCCTCGTAGCCGATCTGCTTGCTGCGCACTTTGATCTGCATGCCGGTGCGCTCGTGGTAGACGCGCTGCATCTCGTTTGCCAGTACGCGGCCGACCTGTGCGTCGCCGAGCTTGACGTTTCCGTGTTCGTCCTGCGTGCCGGGACGCTGGTCTTCGGGCAAGTGGTCGGCGAGACCCTCGGCGATGCACACGATACCGTAGCTCCGCCCGTCGGCCTCCCGCCTGAGCATGAGGTCGACGAGCTTCTCGGCCTCGGCGCGGGCATCGAACGTGTCGCCGAAGTCCTCCACCGAAAGCATCCGCGTGGCCTCGCCCGCGATGCCTGACGCGTACGTGAGCCAACCCGCCTTGCGTCCCATGATCTCGAGCACGTACCACACCTGGGTCGAGCGCGCGTCAGGCGCCGAGGTTGCGAATCTGGGCTGCGGCGAAGTGAGCCGCCGAGAAGAAGCCGAAGGTCCAGTCGATGCCGTAGTAGTCGTTGTCGATGGTCTTGGGCAGATGCACGATGCGAATAGGCCTCAGGCCCGGCACGACGTTCTGCAGCTCCTTGAGGTAGTTCGCGGTCTTGAGCGTGTCGTCACCACCGATCGAGACGAGGGCGTCGATCTCGTAGGCATCGAACGCCGCGTACACGGCGCGCAGTTTGGCGTTGCGCCGCTCGTCGGCAAGCTCGTCGAGCGAGCCGACGGGCTTGCCCAGATTGGCGCGCGAGGTCCTCAGGATGATGTCCTTGCGGTTGCGGATAGCCGACACGTGGTCGCGCGTCAGGCGAATGTAGTTGCGGCCTTCTACCAGCGGACTGTCGGCCGAGTAGTTCTCGAGACCCTCGTAGCCGTCGTAGAAGCCGATGACCTCGATGCCGCAGTTCAGGAACGACAGTGCGGCGGCCGAGATCACCGCATTGGCCGCTGGAGCCGGACCACCGCTGAACAGTATGCCGACCCGCCGGATCACAGACGCGTCGCTCACAAGATCACTCCCTGTCTGAACCATGGATGTCTCTGGTGGTCTTACCCGTCGCCCTCGGCGAAGACACCGATGGCGCGCAGTCGCCCGTAGCGATTCTCGAGCAGTGCGCCGGTATCCTCGGCGGACAGCGTCTCAAGCGCAGAGGTGATGCGCTCCCCGACCCCGGCGATCACCGGCGCAGGCTCGCGGTGCGCGCCGCCCAGCGGCTCGGGCACCACCTCGTCGGCGATGCCGAGGCGCATGAGGTCGTCTGCTGTAAGCGCAAGGGCCGAGGCGCTCTCGGCGGCCCGCGCGGTGTCCTTGTACAGGATCATCGCGCACATCTCGGGACTGATGACCGAGTAGTACGCGTTCTCGAGCATGATAAGGCGGTCACCGAAGCCGATGGCCAGCGCGCCGCCGCTGCCGCCCTCACCGATACCGACCACGACCACCGGGACCGGCAGGTCCGAGAGCGTGGCGAGGCACTCGGCGATGGCCCAGGCCTGGCCGCGCTCCTCGTCTTCGAGCCCCGGATACGCGCCCGCGGTATCGAGGAAGGTCACGACGGGCAGCGAGAACTTCTCGGCCAGACGCATAGCGCGGCGAGCCTTGCGGAACCCCTCGGGATGGGGGCTGCCGAAGTTGCGACGGACGTTCTCCTTGGTCGTGCGACCCTTGCGATGCCCGATCACGACGACGCGCCGACCCTCCAGAGTGGCAAGCGCCGTGAAGATCGCCTCGTCGTCGCCGTACGCGCGGTCGCCTCGCAGCTCGACGACGTCGGTGAACAGCCCGGCGACGTAGTCGTCGGTCTTGGGGCGCGCAGGGTGACGACTGACCTGCACGCGCTCCCATGGCGAGAGTGCGGCATACCACGTCCCCCGGAGTCGT
>JAXMLJ010000109.1:0-20864 GCA_034368805.1 Coriobacteriia bacterium | reverse complement strand
CAACATGGTCGAGCACTCGCCCGAGCTCTCGCGGATCGCCGAGAAGTGCCGCGTGGTGCCCTTCGGCATACACGTCGAGCGCTTCGAGGCCACGCCGGAGCGCCTCGCGCGTGCCGCCGAGCTCAAGGCGCCGTACGCGCGGCCGGTCGTACTCTTCGTCGGCCGGCTCATCTACTACAAGGGCGCCGATGTGCTCGTGCGCGCGATGGCCGATGTGGACGCCGATCTCGTGATGATCGGCCGCGGGCCGCTGCGCGAGGAGCTCGAGCGGCTCGCGTCCTCGTCCGGCATCTCCGGGCGCGTACACTTCGTCGAGCCGGTGGGCGACGACGACCTCGCCGCCTGGTACCATGCGGCCGACGTCTTCTGCCTGCCGAGTGTCGCGCGCTCCGAGGCGTTCGGGCTCGTGCAGCTCGAGGCGCACGCGGCCGGGACGCCGGTGGTCTCGACGACACTCACCACGGGCGTGCCGTTCGTCAACGAGCACGGCGTGACCGGGCTCACGGTGCCCCCGGGCGACGTCGCTGCCCTCGCCGGGGCGCTGCGCGAACTCGTGACCGACGACGCGCTGCGCTGCCGGCTCGGCACGCAGGCAGCGAGTCGCGCCCACGCCGACTTCACCATCGCGCGCATGGTCGAACGCACGCTCAGGGTCTACGATGAGGCCCGAGGAGTCGCCTAGATGTCGCGAAGCAGGTTCATAGCCCTCTCGATCGTCCTCGACGCGCTGGTCATCAACGCGGGCATCGTCGGCGCGTTCTACCTGCGTTTCGGCGGCGAGCTGCCTGTGTTCAACTTCGCGGCGTATGCGGGCCTCTGGCCGCTGATCACCGCGGTCTACCTTGCCGCCGGTTACGTCTACGGTCTCTACGAGCCTGAGCGGGTCGAGAGCAGCTGGGCGGTCGCGCGCGCGGCGATCCAGGCGGTCACCCTCGGCGCGATCCTGACCGCGGCGATCGCGTTCTTCGCCGGTCCGCGGTTCTTCTCGTTCTCGCGTCTTGCGATCGTCATCGCGTGGGCGGCGCAGTTCCTGCTGCTCGTCGGCTGGCGCATCACGCTCATGCGCATCGCGCCCATCAGCTGGCCCGAGCAGCGGATCCTCATCGTGGGGACCACCGAGGTCGGGTGCGAGCTGGCTGCCGAGTTCGAGCGGCGAGCGGCCTGGGGCTATCGCGTCGTCGGTTTCGTTCGCCGCGACGAGACCGAGAGCGCCGCGGCATGCCGGGCGCCGGTACTCGGCAACGCGGGGGACGTGGCGTCGATCGTAGCTGCCGAGCGCATCGACCGGGTCATCGTGGCGAGCCCCGTGGCGATCCGTGAGCTCATCGAGGAGATGGCGATCGGCAACGAGTCTGATGTGCGGGTCGAGGTCATCCCCGAGCTGTACGAGATCTTCATCGGAACGGTGGACTCGACGGTGAGCGATATCCCGCTCATGGAGCTGACGCGCCCCGCCACGCGGGGGTGGTTCGTCGGCGTCAAGCGCGTGATCGACGTGGGGTTCTCGGCACTGCTGCTCGCGGCGCTCTCCCCGCTGCTGCTCGTCGCGGCACTCGCCATCCTCGTGACGATGGGGTGGCCGGTCTTCTTCACGCAGGAGCGCTCAGGACGTGATCTCAAGACCTTCCGCGTCATCAAGTTCCGCACGATGGTGCGTGACGCCGAGGCGCACTCGGGCCCGGTGCTCGCGGGCGAGGACGACACCCGGATCACCGCCGTCGGGCGCGTGCTCAGGCGGTACCGGATCGACGAGCTGCCGCAGCTCGTCAACATCATGCTCGGTCACATGAGTTTCGTCGGTCCGCGGCCGGAGCGGCCGTTTTTCGTGGAGCGGTACGTCGAGGCGATCCCCGGCTACCGGGAGCGGTTCAGGGTCAAGCCGGGGGCGACAGGGCTCGCGCAGGTGAGCGGCCACTACGCCACGACGCCGGAACGCAAGCTGAAGTTCGACCTCATCTACATGTATCATCAGACGTTGCTTATGGACCTGCAGATCCTCGCGGAGACGGTACGGGTCGTTCTCACCGGACGCGGGGCCCGTTAGGAGCGTGCGCGTGGCCAACAAGAAGAAAGGCGCTGCCTCGAAGTCGGCCTATGGGTCGACAGCGAAGTACGCCGACAAACAAGCGCCCGGCGCCTCCGCTTCCGCGGGGCCGCCGATGGATGTCTGGGACCGCATCGCGTGGACGTGTCTGCACGTCCTCGTGATCCTCGTCCCGATCGCGATGTCCAACTTCGGGCCGCTCAGCCCGGGCGGGATCCCGCTTACGTTCGATCAGTTCGACATCGCCAAGGTGTTCGTCCAGCGCGGGCTCATGCTCATCGCGCTCAGCTCCTGGGCGATCGGCATGTTCGTGCGGGGCGGCAAGATCCGTTTCACCCGCGTCGAATGGGTCGTCCTCGCGGTCCTCGGGTGGCTGGTGCTCACCTCGGTGCTCTCCGTGCATCCGCCCACCGCCATCTTCGGCAAGTACCGGCGTTTCGAGGGACTCATCTCGTTCATCACCTACGCCGTGACGTTCTTCGTCGCGCTCCAGTACGCCGACAAGCCGTCGCGCATCCGCTCGCTCGCGCGTTCGCTGGCCATCGGCGGGTTCCTCGTGGCTGCCTACGGCGCCATCCAGGTGATCGGCACCGTGAGCCTCGGCGCCGCTCGCGTGCTCCTGCCGCTCTCCCTGATCGGCGCCCTCGGTGTGGCGGGCGGTCTGCTCGCGCTCGCCTTCACGCGTGCCGGGAAGGATCCCGAGACACGTCGCGCGCTGTTCATCGGCGCCGCGATCGCGTTTTTCGGCGGACTGGTGTTCTACCTCGGCCTCGACGGCAACATCGAGCAGGCCGTGCAGCGGGGACTTGCGGCCGTCTCGATCGATCCCGTGCAGTGGGGCAATCTGCCGTTCGAGACGAACCGTGCGTTCGCTACGTTCGGCAATCCCGACCTGCTTGGCGGCTACCTCATCTTCCCGTGGGCGATCGCGATCGCCCTGGCGTTCACCGAGAACCACCGGCTCTGGCGCGGCATCTACTGGGTGTTCACGGTGTTCAACGTGTTCGTGGGTATCACGTCGTACGTGCGCGGCGCCTGGATCGGTGCGACCGTCTCGCTCGTACTGCTCGTGGTCGCGTACCTGCGTGCTCGTGCGGGCACCGAGATGCGGCTCACCGTCATCGACAAGGCGTTCATGGGCGCGGCGGGCGCGGTCGGAGCGGTGGCGGTCATCGCAAGCTCACTTCAGCCCGATGCCGTCCGCAACGTCATGACGCGCGTGGTCTCGATCTTCCAGTTCGATCAGGGTAGTGCGCTCACCCGTTTCCAGATCTGGGAGGCCGCGCGTGCGGCGATCGCCGAGCGCCCGATCTTCGGCTGGGGCGCGGATACCTTCCGGTTGCTCTTCCCGATGTTCAAGCCCGCCGAGTACGTCGAGACGGCCGGGTATCTGTCGGTGGCCGACAACGTGCACAACTACCCGCTCCAGCTTGCCAGCGGGATCGGTATTCCCGGGCTGTTGCTCGTCTACGGCCTGATCGCATACGCGCTGGCCTCGTCGGCGCGCGACGTGTTCGCACGGGGTAAGGGCACCGAGCGGCTGCTGCTCGCCGGCTTCTGGGCCGCCGTGGCCGGATACGTCGTGCATCTGTTCTTCGGGCTTTCGGTCACCGGCTCCACGGTGATCATGTGGCTGGCCATGGGTGTCCTGCTCAGTCCCGGGGCGCATGCCCGGCAGTTTGTTGCTCCGTCGTGGAAGGCGATAGCGATACCGATAGTCGGCGTCCTGGTCGTCGCCGGCGTCGTGCTCAACGTCCGGTACGTCATCGCCGATCACCACTACCTTTCCGGCCGCGTGCTCACGAGCGGCGCCGCGTCGGTCGCCGAGATCGAGCGGGCCATCGAGCTCAACCCGTACAACGAGATGTATCGCCTCGAGCGCGGCGCGGCGTGGCAGAAGATGTTCGAGGCCGCGGCGTCTCAGTACGCGTCTACCGGCGACGAGGCGCTGCGCGGCACCGCCGAGGCCTACCTGGCAAACGCGGAGGCCGCATTCCGCGACACGATCGTCTACGTGCCGAACGAGTACGACACCTACGTCTTCTTCTCGAACCTCTACAACCAGGCGGGCACGTACATCGACCCCGCGTACTACGAGCGGGCGATCGAGGTGGCACGTCTCGGCGTGCTCGTGGAAGAGTACGGTCCCGCTGTCCGAGTCCAGCTCGCCATCGCGTTGATGAACACCGGCCGCATCGAGGAGGCCGTGGCCGAGCTCGAGTTCGCCACGGGCCTCGACAGCCGTTACACGGGTGCGTGGCTCATGCTCGGCGAGACCTATCGCAGAGTCGGCCGGCCCGACGATGCACGCGCGGCATTCGAGCAGGTGCTCAGACGTTCGCCGGACAACGCCGACGCCCTCGGCAGCCTGGCCCAGATGGATGCCGAGGAGACCTCGGCGGCCACATCCGCCCCGTAATCGATCGGGAGGTTCGATGGAACGCGCGATCGTACCCCAGACCACGATCCAGCGTCTGCCGCTGTACCTGCGGTGTCTGCTTGAGGCGCAGGCCCAGCGGATGCCGCTGGTCAACTCGGTCGAGGTGGCCGAGATGTGCGGCACCAACGCCGCGCAGGTGCGCAAGGACCTATCCTACCTCGGGGAGCTGGGCACGCGAGGCATCGGCTACGACGTCGAGAGCCTCATCACCCACATATCCGGCGTGCTCGGCATCGCCGAGCGGCGGCGCGCCGCGATCATCGGCTTCGGCCGGTTCGGCGGTGCTCTGCTCGGCTACAGCGGTTTCGCCGAGCGCGGGTTCGAGATCGTCGCGGTCATCGATAGCGACCCGGCCAAGATCGGCACCGAAGTCCAGTCACTCTCGGGTCCGATCGTGGTGAGTTCGGTCGACGACCTGGAGGACGTGCTCGTCGAGTCGCACGCCGAGATCGTCATCATGGCGACGCCGGCGCCGGTCACCCAGGCGCTTGCCGATCGCGTGGTGAAGGCCGGGGTCAGGGCCATCCTCAACCTCGCTCCCGTGCGTCTGGCCGTCCCCGAACAGGTGGCAGTGCGGCAGACATGCCTGTCCACAGAGCTGCAGATCCTCTCGTTCTATCTGGCACAGAAGCCGCTGTAGAGACCGTCGCATCACACATGAGGAAACGGAGTGTCGTGCAGCACACCAACGACATCGCCCCTGACCCTGCTGAGGCCGAGTCCGCCGACCGCGGCGGTGCTTCGCAGACGGAGCAGATCACGCAGGACCTCATCCCCGGTTGGCTCGCGCTGACGGTCCTCCTTCTTCTGCTCGTCGTGGCCGTGCTTGGCGGCTACGTGATTCGCGGCGTGATCGTGGGTTCGGACTCCGCGGGGTCGCCAACCGATCTGGCGGTCGCCGAGTGGCGGCGAACCGTGGACTCGAATCCGGACGATCCCGAGAGCATGCTCGGTCTTGGTTACGCCTACCAGCAGCGCGGTGACTACGAGGATGCCCTTACGGCCTACGAAGCGGTGCTGGCGGCCGATCCGGGCAACACGGGTGCGCTGTACAACACCGGCGTCGTGTTGGGCGAACTCGGCCGCACCAAAGACGCCGAGGTCGCCTTCTGGGACGTACTCGAGGTCGCGCCCGATCATGCGCTTGCCGCAAAGGCGCTCGGCGAGTACTACGTCGGCAAGCAGCAGTTCAAGTCCGCGCTGACAGCACTCGAGCCGGTCATCGAGGCCCGGCCGCACTTCGCCGACTTGCAGTATCTGGCGGGCTACTCGTGCGAGCAGCTTGGACTCGTGCCGCAGGCCATCGAGTACTATCGCGGGGCGCTCGTCTACGCGCCAGACTACGCCGAGGCCCAAGAAGGCCTCCGCCGACTCGGCCAGGAAGGGTAGGAGCGTGTCCGACAACCGTGCACCAGAGGCTTTCGAGCCGATTCCGGAGTCAGACGTGCCGCCGCCCCGCCGCGGCTTCAACCTCACGCCGCGGCGCGCGTTCATGCTGCTCGCGATCGCCCTGACGCTGATCCTCATCGGACTCGTCGTCTACCTGCTGTGGTTCCTCGGCCGGCCGGAGGTTCTGACCGACGTACCCGCGAAGCAGGGAATCCAGCCGGTCTGGCAGGTCCATGGCCCCGCCGAGGGTGACCGGCCGCTGTTCGACCGGCCGATGGGTGTTGCCGTTGGCGAGGGCAACCGGATCTACGTGACCGACGCGGGCAACAGCCGCGTGTGCGTCTTCGACTCGCAGGGGCGTTTCCAGTTCGAGTTCGGTTCGTTCGGGGTGGCCAAGCCCGCCGCCGGCGCGACCTCGACCTACGCGCCGGGATCGCTCAACTATCCCGTCGGCATCGACACCGACGAGGACGGCAACGTCTACGTGGCGAGCCTTTACAACGATTCGGTCGAGGTGTTCGATCCCGACGGCGCGCCGCTTCTGCGCTTTCCGGACCCGCTTGCGGTGACGGGCCGCGGTGGCTCCGGAGCCGGTGGGCTCGGGATCGCCGCCACCGATGTCGCAGTGAGCGGGGAGCGGGTCTACGTGACCGACTCGTATCAGATCGTCGTATTCGATCGCCAGGGCGAGTTCGTCGCGCAGTGGGGTAAGCCCGGCGCCGGGGCCGGTGACGTGGACCGGCCAAACGGCATCGCGGTGAGCGATGACGGTGCGACGGTCTATGTCTCGGACTCCAACCACAATCGCGTCACGGCCTTCACGTCGGAGGGCGAGGTGCTCTGGCAGGTCGGAACCATCTCGGGTGGCGTGACCGACAAGGAGGAGCGCGAGATCGAACTCCCGCGCGGACTCACGGTCATGCCGGACGGCTCGATCCTCGTGGCCGATGCGTTCGGGTTCGACCTGGTCAGGATCTCCGCCGAGGGCGAGGTCATCTCCCGGTACGGCGAGCGGGGGGTACAGCCCGGGCAGCTCAACTTCGCGAACGACGTGGAGGTGCTCAGAGGCTTCGTCGTGATCGCCGATAAGGGCGCCGGTAGGGTGCAGTTCGTGCGTCTTGTGAACTGATCGTGGTGGTGCCGGGCACGCATGACTTTTGTTATGATGAATGAACCTGGAGCGCACACGCAGTGCGCCGAAGGCACCCGAGCACGGCGACCGAGGGACATCGCGAATGCTGTCCGCAGAAGCGCGCCGACGTGATTGTGAATCGCGGAACTCGGACACGGGCCTGCGTGATAGACTGTCGGCAGAGGGGGCACCTGCCGCGTTCGAGCGTGCGGGTACCCCGTTTGCGTGTGCTGGGGAGAACCGTTGAGCGAACCGGACGTTTCGGCCATAGACGCCGGGCCCGATGGCGGCGAAGAGACCGGGACCACGAACCGTCGTGGCCGCGGGGTCTTTGCAGCCGTGCTGGTTCTCCTGCTGCTCCTGTGCGCGATCACGACCATCACCCAGACGTATCTGAGCCGCGGTGACGACGAGGTCGTGCGCAGTGTGCTGCGCAACCTCGAGTGCCTTCAGTGTCATACGGAACTCATCCCGGACTTCTCCAGAACCGCTGTCCACCAGCCCTTCATGCTCGAACGGTGCACGACCTGTCACACGCCTCACGGGGAGATCCGCACCGAGACCGTACTCGAGGGTCTTCAGATGGCCTGGAACCGCGTGCGCACGCTCGTGGAATGGCTGCCGCTGAAGCTCGTGCTCGACGTGTTCGACACGCCTGACGGGCGGGCGCCTGGCGAGGTCGACCCCGACCGCGTCGTCCGGGAGACGACGACCGAGATCAAGGACGCCGAGTCGGAACTCGTGATGCCCGCCAACGAACTGTGCTGGATGTGCCACGGGAATATGGGGCCGCTGCGTGCCGAGCCGTACACGCACGCGCCGTTCATGAACGGCTACTGCGTCGACTGTCACGATCCGCACGCGTCGGACTTCGCGGGGATGCTCACGCAAGACGTGCGGGACTTGTGCGTCACCTGCCACAAGGTCGGACCGGAGATGGAGCGCGACCAGGTCCACCCGTCCTTCGCTGCCCGGGTCTGCCTCGACTGCCACAACCCGCACGCGTCGAGCTACCGGGGGATCCTCGTCGACTCGCAGCGCAGCTTGTGCTTCACGTGTCATCCATCGGTGGCGCGCCTGTCGCGTATGGGCGTGCAGCACCAGCCGTTCCTCTACGACAACTGCACCGGCTGTCACGAGCCGCACGGTTCGAACTACCTGCCGCTGCTCATCAAGAACCAGCCGGCGTTGTGCTACGACTGCCATGGGGAGATCAAGAACGACTTCCTGAAGGTGAGCCACCACCCCGTCGGCACGATCTCGCTCAACTGCAGCAGCTGTCACGACCCGCACGCGACCAACTACGCAGGGTTGCTCTACAGCGAGGGCAACGACATCTGCTACGACTGCCACGCGGTGCCGATACGGGCCAGCTACGACCTGTCGGCGCACCGGTCGACACCGTGCTGGCGCTGCCACACGCCGCACGGATCCGACTGGGGCCCGCTGCTCAAGGGGCCGCAGCCCGAGGTGTGCTTCCCGTGTCACGCGAAGGTGGACTTCGATGACATCACCGGCGGCAACGACCGTAACAAGCATCCGGTGAGGCCGGTGTTCTACGACGTCAACGCGAAGAGGGCGCTGTCGTGTACGTCCTCATGTCACGACCCGCATGGCAGTCAGTTCTACTTCATGCTGCGGCACTACCAGTTCCCGTTCGACGGCAACTGTCTGATCTGCCACGGGGTTGTTCCTGGCGAGATCGTCGGCGTAGACTTCTGATCCTCGACCCGCTAGGAGCTGCTTGATGTCGCTGAACCCCCTTGCCGGATTCAAAGACCCAGTGCGTCGGCCGCGGTATCTCATCTGGTCGGCCGTTGCCATCGTCAGCGTGCTGCTGGTCATGATGGTCGCGCTCGGCGCCACGTCGAGCTACTGGTTCTGCGGCGGCTTCTGCCACTCGGTCCAACTCGATCCGGTGGTCGCCTACGACGGGTCGTCGCACAACATGGTCGCGTGCATCTCGTGTCACCTCCCGGTCAACGCCGATCCGGTCACCTTCCTCTATCACAAGGCCCACGCCGGCATCGTGGGAGCCTATGAACTCGCGACAAAGACCTATCACGTGCCGCTCAACCCCGTGAGCCACCTGGCGCTCGATGGCGCACACATGGGTTCCGGGCAGTGCACGCAGTGCCACTCGGAGAACCGTCTCATCACGCCGAGCACAGGCATCCTCATCGACCACGAGGTCCACGAGGAGAAGCACGTCCACTGCACGGCATGTCACAACCGGGTCGCCCATCCGGAAGCCGGGCTCGAGATCACGATGGTCGATCCGGAGAGCGGCGAGCCTGCCGCCCTGCATGCCGACTTCATGACGATGACCGCGTGTTTCCGCTGCCACACGCTGACGGCCGAGTCACCGTCCGGCGACGAGTACAAGGCCCCCGGCGAGTGTGCCGTATGCCACAGCGCGTCGTTCGATCTCAAGCCCGCCAACCACAAGGAAGAGGGCTTCTACCCCAAGGGCCACGCGCAGCTGGCGAACATGGAGGTCGACCATGCCACGGGTCGTCCGGCCGAGTCGGTGCGCAAGCCGGTCGTCCACGGGGCGAGTGAGGAAGCGACCGCCGAGGCTGGCGGGTCCTACGCTCCCTCGTCCGGTGACGACCATGTGCTGCATCTGGCGGACGTCTCGTCCATCGACTACTGCAGCACGTGCCACATCGTGGACACGTTCTGCGTCGACTGTCACGGCGTCGAGATGCCGCACCCCGAGGGCTTCCTCACCGGTCACGGCGAGGCTGGCAAGCAACAGGCCGACTCGTGCGCGATGTGCCATGCCGGCGAGGGCCGCCCGGTCGAGGCGGTCGGCACAGAGTTCTGCAACGCCTGCCACCACAAGACCGCCGACCCGGCGCAGCCGTGGATCCCGCAGCATATGGGCGCGGTGCGTGAAGGCGGCGCCCAGGCGTGCTTCGAGTGCCACAACCCGACGTACTGCGCCGCCTGCCACGTTCGGAGCGGCCAGTGAGCGGAGCGGGCTCCGCGCCAAAGACCAGGCGCGTGCTCGCCCGCCTCAGGTACATCGAGCCGAGTCAGCTCGTCGCCGCGATCGTCATCGTGCTGATCGTGGCCGCGGCTATCGTGGCGGTGAGCATCATCGGCTGGCCGTTCGGCACCGATCCGTTCGCCGATCTTCCAGACGACCCATCGGTCGTGGTGGGACTGGTCGGCTACTTCCCCGCAGAGGGCTCGGAGCCGCTTGCCGAGCCCTCGGGCATCGCCATCGACGGCTCGCGCGTGTATATCGCCGAGGCCGGTGCGGGTAGGGTGGCCATCTTCAACGAGAAGGGCGAGCGGACCGGCGAGGTCGTGCTCCACGTCGCGGACGGGCAGGCGAAGGCCGTGCCCACGTCCGTCGCGGCAGCCGGACCGAAGCGCTTTGCGGTCATCGACGCCCGGGGCGGGCGCGTGCTGGTCTTCCAGACTGCCGCAGACTCTGCGGACCTGCTCTTCCGGGTGGGCGCTGAGGACACCGACACCGCGCCGGAGCGGCCGACGGCCGTCGCGTACCATGACGGTGAGATCTACGTCGCCGATGCCGCTGTCGGCGCGATCCACGTCTACGACAGTGATGGCGTGTTCGTCCGCTCGCTCGGCGCGGGTTCGGAGCCTCCGCTCGGACACGTCGGCGGTATCGCGGTGAGTGACGAGAGGATCGTGGTGGCCGAGTCCGATCGGAACCAGGTCCGCGTCCTCGATCTGAAGTCCGGAGTCGAGATCGGCGTGTTCGCCGATGCGTACGCTCTCCCGCGCGGCGTCGTGGCGGTGCGCGACGGGGTCGCCATCGCGGAGGTGTTGGGCGCCGCCGTACGAGTGTGCGACGCCGAGGGCGCACGGACGCACTCGATCGCTGCCGAGACAGTCTCTACGGACGCACCGCTCGCCCCGGAGGGGGTGGCGTGGCACGAGCGCTCCGGGCGGCTCTACGTCACCGATCCGGACGTGGGTCGCGTGAAGGTGTACGGAGTGCGGTTCTAGCGGCCACCGGCTATACTGAGAGGTACGACGAACGGCCCTCGGGCGCTTGTGCACCGTGGCACGAGTCGTGCTGTTCCAATAGGTGACATACGTCGAGGGGCTGACTGCGAAGGGACCGGTGAGCGTGCGGCTCGCGCGGAGTGCATGGTGCCCTGGGGCAGCAACCGGAGCACGCGGTAGGGCGCGAAGCTTCACGCGCGCCCTGTTCGTGGTGACCCTCAGCGCGATCATCGTCGCTTCTCTGGCCTCCGTCGCCGCTGCTGCCGAGAGCCCGCACGGTGACTACAGCCCCGAACCCGGCCTCGGCAGGTGTGGCACATGTCATGTGCCACACCAGGCATCCATATCCCGAGGGCTGCTATCCGTCGACTCCACCTCCACGGTCGTCACGCAGACGCTGTTCTGCTTCAAGTGCCATGCTGACTCAGGGCCGGCCGTGAGTAACGCGGCAGCGACCTTCGAGAGCGGATTCCTGAGCGGTCACGCGGTCGAGGATGTGGCCGAAGATGAGGGCCCGGATCTCACCAACACCTGCTCCGGCTGTCACGATGCGCACTCGTCGGCGCCCGGGCTTCCGAGATCCGAGATCAACGGCCAGGAGGTCAGTCGCACCGCCGAGCCGAACTCCTGGTGCCTCGCGTGCCACACGCCCGAACTCGGCACCAACTGGTCGGGCTTGGTCGGCGATGGCTACTACGACCTGCTCTACGAGTCGTCGAGCCGCGACGCGAGAGGCTACCCGATGACCGGCACGTTCCGCGGCGCGGCGGCGTATGCCGCCAGTGCGCACGCGTCGATCCCTGCATCGGACAGTGTCGTGATACAGGCGGCTCCCGAGCGGACGGCTGCGCGCGTCGTGGGCGACTGCCTCTGGTGCCACGCGAGTCACAGGGGCGTGAGCGAGTACGACAATCTGCTCGACACGTTCGGGCCGAGTGCCCCTGGCGATCCGGGTGCTGATGCGTGCTTCGGTTGCCACGACCCGGACGATCCGGATCCCGACAAGGGCGGGTACGGCACGGGTCACTTGATCAGGTCGGCCGGTTCGGTCCTTGAGGCCGGCTCCCCGCTGCCCTGCTACGAGTGTCATAACGCGCATGGCTCAAAGAACGGCAACATGCTCCTGATACAGGACTCGCTCGGCTC
Source organism: Coriobacteriia bacterium (assembly GCA_034368805.1). GTDB lineage: Bacteria > Actinomycetota > Coriobacteriia > Anaerosomatales > Anaerosomataceae > UBA2272. Next base: position 8,726 of record JAXMLJ010000109.1, on the reverse strand, counting down.
TGACCTCGATCCAGGCACGTCCGCCGGGCAGTCGGCCTTCTGCTACTCGTGCCATCTGAGTTCGGACGGGTTCTGGTGGGACAGTGGGAGCGGGACCATGTCCAACGCTGCCCTGGCGTCCGCGCCCGATTCGGTCACAAAGGTAGTGGCGGGGATCGCCCGCGAGGACATGATCGCGCTGCCGTCCTCGATCGCGCAGCACGAGAGCACTACGCTCGAGGGCTGCAACTGTCATGGTTCCGGCCACTCGCCCAATCCTGACGGCGTCTCGGCCGGCGGTCAGTCGTGCTACGACTGCCACGGCACCCTCAGACCGGAGATGGAGTGGGATGCATCAGCGCCGGCCGCGTTTGGTCACAGCGTGGGCAGGGTCGGGCGCCGGGGCGACACGGCGGCGTATCCCGACTACATCACCGAGGACACCACCGACACGGTCTACTGTCTGAGTTGCCACGTCGATCACGACGAGTTCAACGCGGACAAGGGCGCTAACCTGCGAACGAGCATCGATGGCGTCGTCGCCGTGCGGACCGACCACACGGTCGGCACGCCCAACGGCATCTGCGTGAGTTGCCATTCGGTCGCCGTGGGCGGTCTCGGGTACGCGGTTGATGGTGCCGACTATGCGGGCGGTGCGCACGACTACGTGATCAGCGACGCCACGATCGTCGGGTACGACACGACGTCGGCCTTCTGGCCAAACTGCACGAAGTGCCATACGGATCCCGATGGCCTGGACGGTCGCCAGGACGGCACCTTCAAGATCGCGCCGCACTTCTCGGACACCGAGAGCCGGATCGCCAGAGCGCTCGGCGCGAGCGTGGTCGCCGGGAGTGCATCGACCGAGGAGAACCTGTGTTTCGCGTGCCATACCGAGGGGTCCGCCGGCCACGACGGGTATGGCTTCAAGGCCATGGGACCGGCCGCCCGCAACATCGAGTGGTACTTCACGACGCCGTCAGCCGGATACTCGGTCAACAGGCATGATGTCGTCGGCTACGCGGGCGAGCATCAGGCAGGAGAGGACCAGGCGCACATCTCGGCCAACAAGCACGTCGAGTGCGAGGACTGCCACAACCCGCATGTGCTCGGCAACGGCGTGCTGAACTCGCAGAACCACGCCAAGGGTACCAACGCGATCCAGGACACCTCACCGATCGCCGGTGCCGACGGGCTTGCGATCACATTCTCGGCAACGGAGTGGACGGCGCCGGCGGCGTACACGCCGGCGGTGGCCACCAAGGAGTACGAGATCTGCATCAAGTGTCACTCCGGCGCGAACACCGCGCTCACCGATCCTGGATCTGACTGGTACGACGCAGCGTGGACCGATGTGGCGCTCGAGTTCAACCCGAAGAATGACTCCTTCCATCCCGTGTTCGCGGCGCTGCCTACGGTGGATGCGGGCGTGAACAACGGTTCGAGCCGTCTACCGGCCGACAGCCGGCTCGGGGGGCAGTGGACGGCGGGCAGGGGCCGGACCATGTACTGCTCGGACTGTCACGGAGACAGCGCCGCCACCCCGCGCGCCCAGGGTCCGCACGGCTCGGCGGCGGCATACATGCTGAAGGGCCCGAACACCACGTGGCCGGGCACGTACGTGCTCGGGGGCACGGTGACCGGTCTCTTCTGCCTGAACTGCCACCCGAACCTCAACGAAACGACCGCGGGATCCAGCAACAGCGTCCATCGAAACAACCATCGTCAGACGGGCCGTGGCGAATGCACCGCGTGCCACATCCTCGTTCCGCACGGGGGCAAGGTGTCGCGCCTCATCGTCGATGCGGATTCGACTACGATCCCCGCGCGCTACAAGGCTGGAAACGCCGCGATCCAGTCGTTCACCAAGCGGGCTGATGGAAGCACCTACGCAGACTCCGACTGTCAGGCAAGCTGCGCGGGCCGGCACAGCGGTGCCGCCACCGAAAACTGGGACTAGTGTAGTGTGCATGCCGTGTCGCGACCTTCCGAGCGCTTAGTCACACGCCTGGTTCGCGCGTTGCTGTCGCGCAGAGTGGCAGTGGCGCTCATCTTCGTTCTCATGTCCCTCGTGGCGCTCGGCTATGTGATCCCACGGCAGGGGACGGCGCGTGCCGGGCGGCTTGCTCTGGAGAGCCCCGAACTTGCATCCCTGCTCGCGACGCTTGGCCTCGACGACATCTTCGGCTCGGCTGTCTTCGCCGTCGTGCTGGCACTCGTGCTCGTGGCCGCCGCCGCCGCGATGGTTCATCAGGCGCGCATCGTGTGGCGACGGACGTTCCGTCATGCAGTGCCGCGCAGCCAGACCACGTTCACCACCGATCGCCCGCCCGCCGAGGTCGTCGCCGCAGTGCGTTCGCACCGGTATCTCTTTGCAGGGACCGTCCTCGGCCACGGGCACTATCTGCGTCAGCCGTGGGGTCTATGGGGAGGACTCCTGCTGCACGTCGGTCTCGTCGTGGCTCTGGGGGCCGGGGTTCTCGTGATCGGGACCGAGCGACGCGCGGTCGCCGATCTCGCGGTCGGTGAAGTACTGGAGCCGCAGGGGATGTGGTTGTATGAGGCCGGTGGCCGGCTGTCCTCACCCTTGGTGCTCGACGCTCCGCTGGCGCTGGAGTCCACGGATCCGACCTTCTGGCCCAACGATGAGCTGAGGCAGATCTTGAGCGTCCTGGTGATCTTCGAGGACGCGGCCGAGGAGACCGTGACGATCGAGGTCAACCGTCCGGTGCGCCGCGGCGGGTTGGTCTACTACCAAGACCAGGCGGTCGGCCACACGTTCCTGCTGGAAGTGGCGCGAGACGGCGTGGCCGAGCGGATTCGCGCCGACGTACCGTGGCCGCCTGACAGGGCGACGTCCTCGCATGCCGATGTCGCACTCGAGACGGGCGCGGTACTGCAGTTGCGCTCCTCCCTGGATGACAGCGCCGTGAGCATGATCGGTGTGCCTGCGGTCGTCGTCCGCCACGCCCTCGGCGAGGAGCGTTCCGAGGTGGCCACCCTCACAGTCGGCGTCCCGGTCATGGTCGGACCCGTGAGTGTGACGCTCGTGGACACCCTGCGATGGACACGGATCATCGTGGTCCGCAATCACGGGATCGGCGTCCTGTTCGCCGGGTTCTTCATGATCTTCTTCGGCAGTGTGCTGATCTACATGACCGCGCCGCGCGAGGTCTACGTCGCCGGGTCAGAGACCGAGACGGTTGTCATCTGGCGGGCGTTTCGCTTTCGTGAGAGTGTCATCGAGGAGTACGAGACACTCCGGCAGGAGCTGCAGGGGAGAGAGAGATGACGGTAGAGCTGCTGATGCTCGACCCGCGGTTGCATCTGGTCGCCGCCGTGCTGTACGGAATCGCCGCTGCCCTGGCCGTGCTCGCCGTTGTCGGCCGCAGGGACGCGCTGTCGCCCTGGTCGCGCCGCTTCGCGTACCTCGCACTAGCCGTGCACACGGTTGCGATCATCGCGCGATGGGTGGCCGTGGGCCACGGTCCATACGTGTCCCGCTACGAGGTGCTCTCCGCGAACGCATGGGTGGCGGTCGCACTGTTCGAGGCTACCACGATGCGATTCAGGGCCGCCCGCTCCCTGGCGGTGTTCATCTACCCCTCGGCTCTCCTGCTGATGGGCATCGGACTCTACACGGGCCCGGAGGTGGAGCTGCTCCCGCCGACGTTCAGCGGGATCTGGCTGGCACTTCACGTCGCGTTCTACTTCCTCGCTTTCGGTACCGCGCTGACTGCGGTTGGCGCCTCGGTGCTGTACCTGCTCAAGGCACGCTCGCCCGACGGTCGTCTCGCAGGGGTTCCCGAGCCGCCTGAGCTCGACGCCCTCGCGTACCGGTTCGGCGGCCTTGCGTTCGCGTTCTGGGGAATCGGCATGCTGGCGGGCGCCATCTGGGCCTACTACGCCTGGGGTCGCTTCTGGGGGTGGGACCCTGTGGAGACGTGGTCGCTCGTCACCTGGCTCGCGTTCGCGCTCTACCTGCACATGCGGCGCTTCTACGCCTGGAAAGGCGCCAGGGCGGCATACCTGCTCATCGCCTGCTTTCTTCTCGCCGACGGGACGCTCTTCTTCACCTCGCTCATCGACGGCTCCCTCCACGCGGTGTACTTCCGATGAGGAAGGCCGTCGCGACGCTGCTGATGGCGCTGCTGCTTGGCGGACTCGCCGGTTGCGGATCTGGGGGCGCTGCGCCCGAGGCCACCGCGGTGCAGTCCACTGTCCGTGCCTACAATGAGGCGCTCGGCCGGGCCTTCGCCGCCATGGACATGAACGAGCTCAGCGCGACTGCTACGGAGGACCAGGCGCTCACCGAGTACTTCCTCATGGCCGCGCTCGGCGAGGGTCGCGTGCGTATGCTCGCGACGCTCGTGTCCATCGAGTTCGGTGACGTGGTGTTCCCCACCGAGGGGCAGGCCAGCGTCACGACCACGGAGACGTGGGACTACGCGCACGAGAGTCTCGATACGAGCGAGACGGTGCGCGCCGAGCAGGGTGTGGTGTACCATCTGCGCTACGATCTCGTTCTCCTGGACGACCGCTGGCTCGTGGACCGGGTGACCTCGCTCGACGGGGAGCCCGCCGTCGGCGACACTGCGCCGTAGTGCGGACGTTTCTATGGTCTCAGGGGACGTCGGGCCACGCTCGTACTGGCGCTCGGCTTCGCGCTGGCGATCGGCTCGCTCTTCTTCACCTCGCTGCTCACCACGTCACTGCACGCCGAATACTTCAGCCGATCGGCCATGGAGGACGCATGCCACGTTTGAGACCCATCGCAGCAGCGACCCTGTTCGTGCTGGCCGTCGCGGGCTGCGCCGCTTCGCCCGGTCCGGCGTACGAGCACCCTGCCGCACACGTGGTAGACGAGCTACTCGCTCTTCGCCGGGCCGACGTGCGCGACTCGGCCGCCTACGAACCCTACTTTGCCGATCCGGCACTCGCGGCCGCACTGGCCGAGGGGAGTGGCGAACCGACCGGGACGCCGCGCGTTCCGGAGTGGGAGCCGCCGTACGTGAGCAGGGAGGAGAGCGGCACGGCCTCGGTCGCCGTGGTCTGGAAGCCGGGTGAGGACTTCGCCGGTTGGCCGGCGGTAACGATCTTCCTGGCGGAACTCGCCGATGGGCGATGGGTGGTATCCGATGCGACCGAGACCACAGCGGCTCCTGCGCCGCTCGGCGATGCTTCAGCCGGGCAGCCCGCTCAGGAATAACGGCTTTCGGTCACCCGGGCGAGAGTCTGCGCACGAAGATCGTCCGATTCGTTAGACATCTCCCAAAGATGCGCTACCATTGTCCCATTGGCAGCACACCCGAGGAGGCCCTGCGGCGATGCCTGACGGACGGAACGCGCCAGACGCCACGCTCTACCGGCTCTCGCTCTACCACTGCTACCTCGGGGAGCTGATCCGTGTCGGTGCTCCGGCCCGAATCACCTCGCGGCACCTCGCCGCCGAGCTCGGCATCAAGGAGGAGACGATTCGTCGCGACATATCCTTCGTCGGCGACATCGGCCGACCGGGCGCCGGGTACGAGCCCGCAGTGCTCTTCTCGGAGTTCACGAAGTATCTGGGGCTCTCCGACGAGTATCCCATCGTCAAGATCGGGACCGCCAAGATGCTCGAGGCGCTCCAGGTCGTCTTCCCGGCCGACCGCTACGGCGTGAAGCCGGTGGCCTACTACTCGGAACTGCCCGAGGACTCCGGAGTGATGGTCGGAGAGATCGAGGTCAAGCACCTTACGGAGATCCCGCAGATCGATCCGGCCCTCGGTGTGAGCGTGGCGCTCGTCGCGTGTTCGCCGGGCTGGGTGCAGATAGCGCTCGACCTGCTCGCCAGCGGCGGCGTCTCTGGCGCGCTGCTGCTGACCCCGGTCATCCGCATCCGCCGTCCCGAGGGGATGAACGTGACGCAGCTGCGCATGCCGTGCGACCTGAAGTCGCTCGCGTGCCGGTGCCAGGTGCCGGTGGGCACCGTCGGGACGATGTGACCCCCGGGGGGCTGTCGGCCGAGGTGCTGTCGGGTCAGGGTGTGGCTGTCGCGTCTTCCGAGGTGCCTTCGGCGCGGTGCCAGTACCACTCGTCGAGTAGCGTGTCGAGGTCGTCTGAGTACTCGCCCCACACGTCAGGGGGCGCGATCGCGGTGATGAGCACCTCACGGCTGTTCGTCCGGACCCATACGTAGTGCGCGCGGAACGCGCGGCCGTTCCCGTCCGTGCCCGCGATGTCGATCGCTGATGCCGTCCGTCCGCCCACGAGTGCGTCGGCGGGCTCACCGATCTCGACGTCTGTCCAGCCGCGCGTCTGGCTCAGGTAGCCGGCGTAGGCGACCAGCGCCTCGGCTACGGGTGTGTCGGTGGTCGCGCTGCTCACGTGAGTGACGATCGAGAGCGCCTCCGCAGGCTGTCCGGCCTCGGGAAGCGTATCGGCGGCGTAGACGGAGATCACGCTCGGCTCGATCATGTACTGCCAGGTCGCGGGGATCTTGAAGTGGAACAGGCTGCTCGAGTCGGTCACGTCCCGCTTGTCGGCGGCCGCGCCGTTGCACGCCGGGAGTGCGGCCAAGACGACGACCAGCGCCGCGGCCAGAGCCACGCGCGGAAGAAGTGAGGGGAGTCTAGAACGGGGGCGCATCGGCGCTCCTTTCTCGGATCGTGGCGCATCGGTTGCGCGCAGGACCCATCGCGGGCTGGATCGTTCGTTCAGACTTACTCGTTGACGCGACCGCCGCCGCTCAATAGTCTGAGTCCGTTATGCGGATATCAATCTTAAGCGACCGGGCGTCGCGCGTCATCCATGGTGTCGCACTCGGTGCGGTCGTAGCGGCGCCGCTGGTGCTCGTGCCCCTGCTTGCCGACCCCTATCAGCCCGGGCGTGCACTGGTGATTGCGCTGGCCGGGCTGGCGGTGGCGACCGCGGGGGCGGCGGGCCCTTCCCGTACGGCGACATCCAGGATCGCGCTGGCGGCACTGGCGACATCCGCGATCCTCGTCGTTGCGTCCGCTGTGCTGTCTCACCCGGCATCGGCTGTCTTCGGTGTGCATGGGCGCTTCCAGGGCCTTATCTCCGGTGCCGCCGCGCTTGTGAGCTTCTCGATCGGCATGGCCGCGGCCCGGCGTGCCCGGGTGGTCCCCCGCGTTGCGGCGGCGGTGCTCATGGTGGAGTCGGCCGTGGTCGCGTGGCAGCTGGCGACCGGCAGTCCGCCGACCGGGACCATGGGCAACCAGGTGCTTGCCGGCGGGTGGATGGCGATCGCGGTCGCCCTTGTCGCGGCGGGTGCCCGTGCAGAGCGCGGCCGAGTGGCCGCGATCTTGTGGAGCGCGGCCGCCATTGGCGTACTCGCGCTTGGCGTGATCGGATCGCGCGGTGCATGGGTTGGTCTGTTCGCCGCGGGCGTCGTCCTGGGAATCAGTGCGCGACCCCGGGTGCGTCGCTTCCTGCTTGCCGGGACGCTGGGAATCGTGGTGGCCGGTGCGGTGCTCGGTGGCGGCGGGTCGCTCGGCAAGCTCGACCCCGCCGCTCTGTCGACAGGGTCAGCCGCAGCGCGCGTGGCGATATGGACGGGCACTGCCGGGCTCATCGCCGATCGCCCGCTGACCGGAGTGGGCCCCGGCCGGTTCCTGTTCGAGTTCGTGCAGTATCAGCCTGCCGAGCACGCGCGAATCGAACTCGGCGTGCGTCCGGATCAGGCGCATAGCCTGGTACTTCAGACTGCCGCCGAGTCCGGTATCCCCGCCGCACTCGCAGCGCTCGTCTTTGCCGGGGCTGCGTTCATCACTGTCGCCAGACGTCTGAGAACCGCCGACGGGATCGCTTTGGTCGCGTGTGCCGGGTTGGCAGCGTGGGGTGGGCAGGCGCTCTTCGGCATTTCGACGATCGAGTCCGATGGCCTGGCGTTCATGCTGGCGGGCATCGCACTCGCGCGCACTGACGCACCTGTGGTCCACGCGGGCGCCGGCGCCAGCCGGGGCGTGTCTGCCCGGGTACTCACGGCAGCACTCTCACTCACGCTTGCTCTCTCGTGCGCGTGGTACCTGTGGGCGGACGCTGCGTACGAGCGTGGCGTCCGGGCGTTCTTCGACGGTGAGATGGCCCACGCCTGGAAGCTCGAGACGACGGCCATCGCGCTCAATCCGCTCGTCGACACGTATCGGGTTGCCGCATCGGATGCGGCACTGTACAACGGCGGGCCGAGATCGACGGCGCTGGCACTCGTGGAACGCGGCCTCATCCTGGAACCCGCGAGCTACGATCTTGCGCTGGCGAGGGCGCGCCTGCTCGGAAGTGCTGGCGGGGAGCCCGACGTCGTGATCGATGCCTACCTGTCGGCGATCGAGCGATATCCCCTCGGCATCGAGGTCAACTACGAGGCCATGGACGTCGCTGTGCGCTACGGGCGTGGGGATGTCGCCCACGGCCTGGCGATCGCGATGCTACGGGCATACCCTGATGACCCGGTGGCACGTGCGGTGGCGGATGAGGCGGGCGATGGCTACTAGAGCTCATCGGCGCACCTCACGGATCTCGCCCACCGCCCGTCGGCGACTCTCGTTCGCCCTGCCGATCGTCCTGGTCGGGGTCCTTGCGACCCTGGTCGGGAGCGGTATGGCCGTTCAGGCGAGCATCGGCTGCACGTCCTGTCACGTGATGCGCCCGTTCGTGACGGCGCACGCATCCGCCGCACACGCCGCCGTGCCGTGCGGCACGTGCCACGCACCGGGAGGTCTCGGCACCGCGCTTGCCGAGGGCGTTCG
>JAXMLJ010000108.1:0-3554 GCA_034368805.1 Coriobacteriia bacterium | reverse complement strand
CCTGAAGGCCGTGCTCCGCGAGATCGAGCAGGCCGAGGGGCGGCTCGTGCTCTTCATCGACGAGCTTCACACGCTGGTGGGCGCGGGCGCCGCCGAGGGATCGATGGACGCGAGCAACATGCTCAAGCCGGCCCTCGCCCGCGGTGAGCTCCACGCCATCGGCGCCACAACGCTCGACGAGTACCGTGAGCACATCGAGACGGACGCGGCGCTCGAGCGACGCTTCCAGCCGGTGTTCGTCGGCGAGCCGACGCTCGAGGACACCATCGCTATCCTCCGCGGCCTCAAGGAGCGCTACGAGGTGCACCACGGCGTGCGCATCGCCGACGGCGCCATCGTGGCGGCTGCCACGCTTTCGGACCGCTACATCGCCGACCGCTTCCTGCCCGACAAGGCGATCGACCTGATCGACGAGGCCGCGTCGCGGCTCCGCATCGAGATCGATTCGATGCCCGAGGAGATCGACCGGCTCGACCGGCAGCTTCGCCAGCTCCAGATCGAGGAGCAGGCGCTCCAGAAGGAGACCGACGCCGCCTCGGCGGAGCGGCTCGATGCGCTGCGCGCTGAGATGGCCGCGATCAACGAGGAGCTCTCGGGACTCAAGTCCCGCTGGGAGAGCGAGCGCGGGGTCATCACCGAGGTTCAGCGCCTGAAGGCCGAACTCGACGAGGCGCGCCTCGACGGCGAGCGTGCCGAGCGCGAGGGCGACCTGTCGCGCGCGGCCGAGATCCGCTACGGGAGCATCCCGCAGCTGGAGGCGCAACTCACGGAGGCCGACGGACGGCTGCGCGAGTTGCAGGCGGGCTCGGCCATGCTCCGCGAAGAAGTGACCGAGGCCGAGATCGCCGAGGTCGTCGGCGCATGGACGGGCATCCCGGTCTCGCGCCTCATGCAAGGCGAGTTGCAGAAGCTTGCGACGCTCGAGGAGCATCTGCACGAGCGCGTGATCGGCCAGGACGAGGCTGTCTCAGCGGTCGCTGGCGCTGTCCGGCGCTCGCGCGCGGGACTCTCGGACCCGGATCGCCCCATCGGCAGCTTCCTGTTCCTCGGCCCCACCGGCGTGGGCAAGACCGAGCTCGCCCGGACGCTCGCGGCGTTCCTGTTCGACGACGAGCGTTCGATGGTACGCATAGACATGAGCGAGTACATGGAGAAGTTCAGCGTGCAGCGCCTGATCGGCGCGCCTCCGGGTTACGTCGGCTACGAGGAAGGTGGCCAGCTCACCGAGGCGGTGCGGCGCCGCCCGTACAGCGTGATCCTGCTCGACGAGATCGAGAAGGCGCACCCGGATGTGTTCAACGTGCTGCTCCAGGTGCTCGACGACGGCCGTCTCACCGACGGACAGGGCCGCGTGGTGAGCTTCAAGAACGCCATCGTGGTCATGACGAGCAACGTGGGCAGCCAGTTCATCACCGAGTTCGCCAAGAGCGGCGACGAGACCGCGATGCGCGCGATGCTCGACGAGGCGCTCCGCGCGACGTTCCGTCCGGAGTTCCTGAACCGCGTGGACGACGTGGTGGTGTTCCACTCGCTGTCGATGGAGCAGCTCGCGAAGATCGTCGATCTGCAGCTCGCTCTCGTCCGGCAGCGGCTTGCCGACCGTAAGATCACCCTCGAGGTCACCCCGGCTGCTGCCGAGCGGCTCGCGCTCGACGGGTTCGACCCCGTGTACGGTGCGCGGCCGCTGAAGCGCCTCATCCAGCGCGAGGTGGTCGATCGCGTGGCTCGTGAGCTTATCGAGGGCCGCGTAGCCGACGGCGATACGGTGACGATCGACGTGGTCGACGATGAGATCGGCGTGCGTGGCATAGAACACGTTGACTAGAGGAGTGGAGCCGCACGGCGGTACGCTATGCCGCCTCGCGGCGACGGATGTGTGGAGGCGATGATCATGGCGATCGTACGGTGGGACCCGTTCGGCGAGGCGCTGCGTATGCAGCGCGACATGGATCGCATCTTCTCCCGGCTCGGTGCGGCTGAGGTCGGGCCGGAAGGCGCGGTCGCGTGGATGCCCAAGATCGATGTGAAGCGCAAAGGCGATGACATCATCGTGCGCGCCGAACTGCCGGGCATCGATCCGGAGCGAGTCGAGGTCGAGGTGACCGACGGCGTGCTCACGATCCGGGGCGAGCGTCTCCAGGAGGAGCGGCAGGAGGGCGAGGACTGGCTCGTGTGCGAGAGTTGCTACGGGAGCTTCGAGCGCGCGCTCACCATCCCCGAGAGCGTGGATGTCTCGGCGATCACAGCCGAGTACACCGATGGCATCCTCGAGGTGCAGGTGCCCAAGGCGCTTGAGGCGGCGAGGCCGAAGACGACCAAGATCGAGGTCGGAAAGAAGTAGCGGTTCGGCCGGGCAGGGATCGTGCGCGGCGAGTGAGACGCTGGGGGTCTCGGCTTGTGCCAGGCCCCCGGCGCTCCTTCCAGACTTTTCTGTGAACGGTGTTACCGAACCCACACAAAGGCGATAAGGTTACCGTGGGTGCACGGTACACGCGATGTGAGGGGGAGACCATGGCAGACAAGGATTCAGTCCGCAGGCGCATCGGATCGGTGCTCGATGAGGCCGGACTCAAGTACCAGCTCGACAACGATGGTGACTACTGGGTGCCCTTTGAGGATGCGATCGTCTTCGTCGGTCCCGCCGTCATGGGCGAGATCTCGGTCGCGAAGGTCTGGGCTTACGTCGCCATCGATGTCACCGGTGACACGGGCTCGCTGCTCAGCTATCTGAACGAGCAGAACTGCAAGATGATCTTCGGCAAGCTGTGCTGGTACCCGGAGACTAAGAAGGTCATCTTCGAGTCTCCCGTCGTGGCCGACGCGCTCGACAAGCCTGAGCTACAGATCGCGGTCCTCATCGCTGCCAAGTCCACCGACGATTTCAACGACACCATCGTGGAGCGCTGGGGCGGCAAGAAGTTCACCGTCTAGCTGCTTGCCCGTTGGCGTACCCACTGCGCATGCCGATGTGTCGGGTATATGGTAGGAAGGCCCCGGGTCCCGGGGCCTTCCGTCGTGCAGGGGGAGAGCAAGTGGACGTGGAAGTGAAGTTCGCGATACCCGGCGTGACGGCGCTCACCCCGCTTGCCGAGGCCGCGCCCGCGATGCTGCACGCCAAGGCCGAGCCGCTGTTCGAACTCGAGGCGGCCGCGCGTGGCGGCGCTGATGCCGACGCCGTACACGACATGCGCGTCGCATCCCGCAGGCTGCGTGAGGTCATGCGACTGCTCGCGCCGCTGTACCCGGCCCGCGGCTTCCGCCGCTGGTACCGCCGCGCCCGCAGCATCACGCGCGCGCTCGGTCCGGTGCGCGACTCCGACGTTTTCATCGAGGAGTTCGGCGCGCTCGGCCGGCGTCTCGGCGAGGGCGGCAGGCGCGCGGTCACCTTCATGCTCGGCTACCGGATGGGCCAGCGTGAGGCCGAGCTCGAAGCTCTGAACGACGCGCTCTCCCGGCTCGATCTGGCCGCAAGCCGGGCATCGTTCGCGAAGATGGCGCGTTCGATCGCGGAGTCGCCCGATGCGGACCGTTCGCTCGCGGAGTTCGCCCACGCG
>JAXMLJ010000107.1:0-105995 GCA_034368805.1 Coriobacteriia bacterium | reverse complement strand
GCGCCCGCTCAGGAGAGCAGACAGATCGAGCTGGTGGGCGATCAGACCGAGGAGATCGTCGCAGCGGCTGCTTCCGTCGCCCTGCCGAGTGTCGTCAATGTCGACATCACCGGCGAGCAGGCGGACAGCGGTTCCCTGCCGAGTGACCATCCAAGCGTCCCGATACAGGGCGAGGGTTCGGGTGTAGCCTACCAGGAGGCTCCCGACGGCGGGACGTACATCATCACGAACAACCACGTCGTCGATGGTGCCACCACCATCGTCGTGACCGATTCAGCCGGGGAACGCCACGATGCCGAACTCGTCGGCGGTGACTCAGAGAGCGATATCGCCGTGATCAAGGTCGTGGCGCCGATTCCGACCATTGGGATCGGCGACTCGGAGAATCTTGTGGTCGGGCAGCTCGCCATAGCGATCGGCTCACCGTTCGGTCTCGAGCACTCGGTTACCTCGGGTGTGGTATCGGCCGTCCATCGCCCGCTCACCAACATCGGTGACAGCGACGGACGGTACCCGTACGTCGACTCGATCCAGACCGACGCGGCCATCAATCCTGGCAACTCGGGCGGCGCACTCGTCGATCGCCGGGGACTGCTGATAGGCATTCCCTCGGCCATCTACAGCGACACCGGTTCCTACGATGGCGTGGGCCTCGCGATCCCCGTTCAGACCGCGGTTCGCGCTGCCGGCGAACTCATCGAGAAGGGCCGCGTGGATACGCCCTTCCTCGGCATACTCGGCCAGACCGTCACACCGGCGTTCGCCGAGCAGGAGGCGCTGCCTGTCACTGAGGGCGCCTGGGTAGCGGAGGTCACCGCCGGCACCGAGGCCGAGAAGGCCGGACTGCAGACCGGCGACGTCATCGTCGCGCTGAATGATGCGCGAATCCGCTCGATGGACGATCTCATTCTGATCGTGCGTCGTCAGTCGGTCGGCGACCAGGTGTCGCTCACGATCTGGCGTGATGGGGACGAGATGACCATCGAGATGATGATCGGCATCAAGCCGCAGGACCTCACGACCGAGTGACGAGATCCTCCGGGACCGACACGCGAGCGGGGGCGCCTCCGGGCTCCCCCGCTGTCGCTGCCGGTGGCCGCTAGGCCCCCGGCCGTCGCAAGAACCCCCACCCGGCGCCGATGAGAACAGCACCCGCGAGCACGATCGCGACCCAGATCAAGGGATTCATGCCGGGCGGCTCCTCTGCGGCTGCAGCCAGCTCAGCCGACTCGGCGTCGGCCGCAGCCTCGGCCGATGTGTACACGACCGAGCGCGCACTCACCATGGTCGTGGTGGGAATCTCCACTCCCGCCTTGGCCGCCATCTCCTCCGAGCACGAGCGGTAGTAGAGTGTCGCGGTGACGGTGACGGGGCCATCTGCCATCGGGAACGCGTACTCGTTCGAGGTGGACTCCTTCGGCGGGATGCGATCATCGCTCTCGAAACCGACCGCATCCCACAACTCGACCGGGAACTCGCCTTCCGCGTTCTTCAGTACGCTCACGAAGTCCCGGCGCGCGCGCAGGAGTTCTCCGCCCCCCTCATCGGTCGCGACGACCTCGAGCCACATCTGCCGGACCTCGGTCAGCCCCGTCGGCAGGTAGTGGCCCGCGCCGACGTTGGTGATGGTGGTGGTCACGGGGACCTCGCCACCGGCAACGAACTCCGGAACCTCCAGATCGAGGGTCGCGGCGGCCTGAAGTCGCTCTTCGGCCAGATCGGCGTAGCCGAGGCCGACGTTACCACCGGCGAAGGTCATGATGTAGATGTGCTCGCGCTCGGGGCCGGGGCCGGCAGCCTTCCCGGGGTTGGGCTTCGTGACGCCGGGTCCGGGCGTCATGTGACAGTCCTGGCAGACGATGCCCTCGGCAGCGTACGGGCTGTTCTTCCACTCAGTGTACGTGGCCTCGAGGTGCATGCCGTTCCCGGGGTGATCGACGTTGTGACACGTCCCGCAGAACTCGGCCGTCTCGTGGAACGCCGAGTACGCCGCCGGGTGCGGGGCCTCCGGGTCCTTGAGCTGTGCCAGCTTGATCCCGTCGCCGGTCACCTCGGCAGACGTGTTGCCGAGAGGCTCGGTGGTGCCGCTCACCTGATGACAGAAGTCACAGGTGATCCCCTCGAGGCCGACGGCGGAGACACCGGACTGATCGAGACCATCGAGCTCGGCCGCCATGACGGCGATCGGGCTGTGGCACGCGTTGCAGAACTCGTCGAGTGCACCATCGGTAGCCTCGTTCGCCTCCTTGAGCTTGACCAGGTAGATGGGATCGGTGAGTGCCTGCGCATGCATCGACGGACGCCACTGCTCGAGCAGCGCCGCATGACATCCGCAACCGGTCGAGGGCCCGAACAACGAACTCGGCATTGACGGCAGCGCGAAGGCCGCTGCGGGCGTGATCAGAATCGCGGTGGCGAGCGCCAGAGCTGCGAGCGGCTTCTTGCCCATCTGTACCCCTCTCTCCACAACCATGCTCCAGACCGTGTTCGCGGCTTCACGTACCTCCACCGTACCTGACCCACCCCGACTTCAGCAGACCCGTGCACCAAGCGGACGGGTAAGATGAGGAGGTTGCCGCCGAGCGGCAGCCTCACGCGATGAAAGGGGCTACTAATGGAGACCTACAGGTGCAAGGGGTGCGGCTACTACCACATCGGTCCGGCACCGGAACGCTGCCCCGTGTGCGGCGCACCGCAGTCGTTCTTCCTCCCGTACGACGGACCGGGCGATCTCGCCGGTACGCAGACACTCACCAACCTGCAGGCGGCCTTTGCGGGTGAGTCGCAGGCTAACAGGCGCTACACCCTGTTCGCCCATATCGCAGAACTCGAGGGAAACGAGACGGCACGCGCGGCGTTCGACCGCGCGGCGACAGAGGAGACAGCGCACGCACTCGGCCACCTCGCGTACATGGGCGCCTTCGGCTCCACCCACGAGAACCTGGCGGCGGCGGTCGACGGCGAAGAGTACGAATCTGCCGAGATGTATCCCGAGTTCGCGCGAGTCGCCGAGGAGGAAGGCTACCCGCAGATCGCGCAGTACTTCCGCTCGGTGGGTGGCTACGAGCGACAGCACCGGGACGGCTTCGGAGAGGCGAGGGAGGACCGTGACTGACGCACCGGGCACGGATATCAGCTCGCTTGGCTCCGACGGTCTCATCGGCGCGCTCTCGTCCCTCGGACAGCCTGCCTACAGGGGGCGCCAGGTACTCGCGTGGCTGTACGGCCGTCTTGCGCCCTCGTTCGACGAGATGACCGATCTGCCTGCCCGACTCCGGGGCGAGCTGTCCGAGCGGTTCGTACTCGCTCAACCGACGCAGGTCGAGAGTCAGCACTCGAGCGACGGTTCGCGAAAGTACCTGTGGCGACTCGCCGACGGTGTACAGGTCGAGAGCGTCGGTATTCCGGCGGCCGGGCGGCTCACGGTCTGCTTCAGCACCCAAGCCGGCTGTGCCATGGGGTGCACGTTCTGCGCCACAGGTCGCGGGGGCTTCGTGCGGGACCTCACGCCCGGCGAGATGGCCTGGCAGGTAGGGCTCGTCGCGAGGGACTTCGGGGTGCGAGCCTCGGGAGCGGTCGCCATGGGCCAGGGCGAACCGCTCAACAACTACGACGCCACCCTCGCGGGCCTGCGCCTGATGAACCACAAGGACGGCCTGGGGATCGGCACCCGTCACCTCACGATCTCCACCTGCGGGGTCGTACCCGGCATCGACCGCCTGGCAAGAGAAACCGAGCAGTTCACGCTCGCGGTCTCGCTCCACTCGGCAGTACAGAAGACACGCGACCGCCTCATGCCGGCAACCCGGCGCTGGCCCCTCGGTCTTCTGAAGGGGACCCTCATCGACTACACGCAGCGCACGGGACGGCGACCTACACTCGAGTTCGCGCTGATCGCCGACGAGAACGACACCCCGCCCGAGGTCCAGGCGCTCGTCGAGTACGCACGAGGGTGGATGTGCCACGTCAACCTGATACCGGTCAACCCGGTGATGGGGAGCGCCGCCGCACGACCGGCCGAGAACCGCACGATGGAGGTGGCGGCGGTCCTGCGAGCAGCCGGGATCGAGACATCGGTCCGCGTGGAGCGCGGCGTCGACATCGATGCGGCCTGCGGTCAGCTCGCGCAGCGGCACCTGCGCTAGGCACGCGTGACGGGACACATGCCGCCGAAACCGGGACACGACTCACAGAGCGCCTCGTCGTAACGGTCGAGCGGCGCGTACTCCTGTGCGGAGATCCGTCCCACGATCTCCGCGACCGCCGATTCGACGGCCGCACGGTCAGACGCCGCGTACTCGAAGACCGTCTCCCGGCTCCTCTCCAACTCGGCGAAGACCACCTTGACCGAGCGCGCTCCGGCCGTAAGCGCGGCCAGCGCGTAGCACTCACCCTGGAGCCGGAAGCGCTCGCGCGCGTCCGCGTCGGTCAGCGTACTCGCCCCGGTCTTGAAGTCGATCACGAGACCGTTATCAGCGTCCCATGCGAGCAGATCGATGGCTCCTCCAAGCGTCGTGCCGGCCACAGGGACCGCGATCGGCACCTCGTGCGAGACGCGCGGCATACCAAACGCCTCGGTGGCAAGATCCGAGCCGAGGAAAGCCCCGACCGCACGCTCGAGCCTCGGGATCTCCGAGGTGTCCAGCCCTGCTGCTGTCGCCGCCGGCGCCAGCAGCGGACCGATGTCGGCGTCCTCCGACTCACACCGCTCGAGCACCGCATGGACCGCGCTGCCGAACGCCAGCGCGTCGGCTCCCCGCGCCGTTGGTGGCGGCGCCGAGCGCGCGACCACCGACAGGTAGAAGCGGTATGGACACTCCCTGTATGTGTTGAGCGCCGAGTACGAGACACGTCGGGGGGTTCCACCCATAGGCCGACTGGCGGCACTCGGCGGACATGACACTGCAGGCACGGCCGTCCCCGGACCGGTGACGGCCTCGTCGGGCTCCAGGCGCACGCCCGGCCGGACCGCATCCGCGGCGAGCAGCACGTGGTCTTCGGCGGTCGGTGCCAGTAGGGTTATCTTCACGCGCGCCTGTCCGAGATCGCGCGATCCTTGTTCGATGGCGCCGACGCCACCCATCCCTGCCGCCGTGCGGAAGAGCCCCGCCGGTGAGTCGTCGGCCTCTTTCTCCGGGCTCGTGACCGCAACGACCGTCAAGCTCTCCTTGGCACGCGTGCACGCCACGTAGAGGAGTCGGATGGTCTCCGCCGCCGCCGCGCGCCCCGACACCTCGGCCACCGCAGCTGAGCCACACGTGTGAACCGTCTTGTCACCACACTTGAGCCTGACGCCAAGGGTCGGCCGCCCCTCGATGCGGGCGATCGAGATTCCCTCCGGCGGCAGCGGCTTGGACAGCCCCCCCACGACCACAGCACGGAACTCGAGGCCCTTGGCCGCGTGGATGCTCATGATGCGAACGGCCGAAGTCTGTGCACCGATCACCGCCTCGGGCTCATCCGCGCCGTACGCCTCGCGCGACTCGAGATGCGCGAGGAAGCCGGCGATGCCGCCGCCCACCGAGGACTCGTACTCCCGGCCCCACCGCGCCAGCTTGAGAACGTTGCTCCATGCCCGCGCACCCGCAGTACCCGAAGCGAAGCACACCAGGTCGACGTCGAGCGCATCGACCGCGCCCAGGAGCGTATCCTCCAGAGAGCGTGCTCCCCGGTGCTTGCGAGCCTCGTGGACGACCGCGACGACGCGGGCCAGCGCCGCAGCGTTGTCTGGGTCCAACGCGGACCCTATCGTCTCGAGCACAGGCCACAGATGGGCGTCATGCTTTCGGAGACCGTGCGCCTCGGCATGGAGGTCGGCGTGTCGCCTGATGCTGAACAAAGCGTCCGGACTTAACCCGCCGAGCCTGCCCGCGAGCACCGACACGAGCGCAGCGTCGTCAAGGACATTGTCGATGGTCCTCAACAAGGCGCGTGATTCGACCACCTCGGCGGCCTCGAAGAACGCGCCTCCTGAGTTGAGGGCGGCAGGGATCCCTCGTGCCGTGAGCGCGCGCTCCACGGCGAGTGCCCGCCCGGCGGACAGCCGTTGCATCAGCACCGCGACATCGGCCGGCACCACACCCGCGTCGACGATCTCGGCTACGCGGTCCGCGATACACTCGGCCTCGATCACCTTGCGCGCCTCCCCGGTGATGCCCGAGAGGTCGAGGAAGCGCACCTCGAACGGATCACCCGGACACTCGCGGCCCTCGTCGGCTGCCGGAGAACTCCATTCGGGCCACGCGCGGGCGACGAACGCCGGACCAAGCATCGTCGGGTGTGCGAAGACCGCCCCCAAACCGTCCAGGAGCAGCGGATCGATACGGTAGTTGGTGTGAAGCGGGTGATGACACTCGATGCTGCGCGCCCGCTCTCGGAACACCTCGACATCTGCATGGCGGAACGCGTAGATCGATTGGTTCTCATCGCCCACCGTGCACAGATTCCCGGCGGCAAGCGTCTCGGCGATCCGCAGCTGGAGCGCGTTGGCGTCCTGGAACTCATCGATCATCACCATCGCGAACCTGCCGCGGAACTCGGCCGCGATGTCCGGCCGGGACTCCAACAGGCGCGCCGTCAGGACCTGTAGATCCTCGAAATCGAGCACGCTCCGATCGTTCTTCATCCCGTCGTACGTCCGCTCGAACCGGGACACGAGATCCAGGAATGCCTCCTCAAGGGGCCTCACGCGCAGCTGCGCCACACACCGCTCCGCCTCGTCCACACGGTCGTGAGCTTTGTCCACGAGCTCATTGAGCCCCTCGATGCGGGCGTCCCGGCGCAGCCCGCTGCGCGAGGATAATTCGCCGGGGGGGCGCGTTAGCTCTTCCGCGATCCGCCGCACCGCTGCGGCGTTGTTGCGCACCGTCACACACTCCTGCAGCCTGTCCATCGCCGAGGCGATCTCGCGTAGCGCCCGAGACGCATCCAGGAGCCTTCGCGTGACCTCCTCCGACGAGACCGTCGCGATCGCGTCGGCGGCCAGGCCGAGTGCGCGAATGCTCCCGCTGACGTTCCGAACGGCACGAGCTACCGTCGCGAACCCGAGCTCGTCGAAGAGGGCGACGCCCGCCGGACTGTCGTCGATCAGCTCGCGGATAGCGACATCCAACGCTTCGGACTCGAGCGCCGAGGCGGTCGGCTGGTCGAGGACGCGGAACCGCGGGTCGATGCCGGCATCGAGCGCGTACTGGCGCAACAATCGCGCGCACATACCATGGATGGTCGAGATCCAAGCCTCGCCCACGCGACGCGCCGCATCGTGGCGGCCGACTGCGGCAAGCTCCCTCCTGATCCGCTCGGCGATCTCAACCGCAGCCTTGTCTGTGTAGGTGACCGTGAGCAACTGAGACGGATCGCACGGCGCATAGGGCGACTCGCCGAGCACCGCGCTCACGAAGCGTGCCGCGAGCACGCTCGTCTTGCCGGCGCCCGCCCCGGCGCTGATGAACAGGTCGACCGGCCCCGCGTCCACGGCCGCCCGCTGCGCGGCATCAAGGTCGGGCATGTGCGGGCCTTCGATCGGCGCAGAATGCGCGGGCTGAGCAGTACGCTGGACAGCCGTGCTCCGGAGGCACGGGCGTGATGCGACCGCCTCTCATATCGGCGACGGCTTCCCGCGCCATCTCGACCGCATCGGCAACTACCTGTCGGGCTGCCGCCTCGTCGACCGCGTCGTTTCGCACGAACGACCCGTCCACAAGAACGGTGTCGACGAACCCACGCGGCTTCCCGCCCTTCATCGACCGATACACTCCTCCTGCGACCGCCAGTCCTAGCCTGCGTGCGGCGACCGCCGCATAGAGCGGCAACTGCACCAGTCCTTCATCCGCGAAGCGCGTGTGTGTGCGGGTGTGGTCGACAGGGGCGAGCTTGTAGTCGGTTACCACCAGACTCCGGTCGTCGGCGTCTATGCGGTCGATCCGACCCTTGAGGAAGAAGCCGTCGAATGGCTCGGGCTCATCGTCCATGCCAAACGCCCATTCGCGGTACGCCGGCGCCAGGCCAGGCAGCAGCACGGCATCGTCTGCCAGCATGTGCCATGTCTGACGGATAGTGGCCCGGACCTGTATCTCTTCTGCTGCGGAGACTGCTCGGATACCCTCCGCGGCTGCGCTGGCCACGCGGGTATGGATCTCACGGGCCTCGGCTAGCAGCCCGGGGATCAAGCGCGGCTCACCGGTACGCAGAGTGAATTCGTCGTAGAAATCGCGCATGATCGCGTGTGCGAGCGCGCCGGCTGCCGCCGCATCGATGCGGACATCAAGCTCCCTGGGCCGCACGACCCGCTCCACGTACCACCGGTACGGGCAACTCAGGTACGACTCGATCTCGGTGGCCGAGAAGACCTCCCGCGCAGCGAGCGCTTCACGTGTCGTCGCCCCGAGCTCACCCGCTGTGCGGTGTGCGCGGCCACGTGCACGCGCGATGCGCCGCAGGTCCCCCGCCTCGCACCCGTCAGCGACGCCACTGGAGGAGGCGGCCCTGAGCGCTCGCCGACGGGTGAACGGGGCCTCGCGGTGACCCGCGATCCCTTCAGCCTCAAGCACGCGGTACGGCGGCATCGAGTCCGGCCCCTCGTCAGGTGCTTCATGCCGGTAGAGATCAAGGACCTCCTCGAGGAAGGTGGACGGCCGCCGCGCGCCGCCCTCGGCGTCGTGGGGCTGAGTGCTGAGTACGAGACGCCGTGACGCACGCGTCGCCACCAGGTAGAAAAGCAACCTCTCCTGCTCCACTCCCCCGCGAGGCGCGACGTCGATGCCCGCCGACCTGAGTTCCGCCGAGACCGCCGGCGCCGAGAGAACGTCGTCGCGTGATGCTCGCGGGAACACCCCGGCGTTGAGTCCCCCAACGATGACGCAGTCGAAACGACGCCCGCGGGCGCGTTCGGCGGCCATGACCTGCACCCGATTGGGGTCCTCGTGAGCCGTAACGGTGATCGTCGCCTCGGCAAGAGCGGCCCCGATGCCGGACGCCCTGATGCCCGACCCTCCGAGAAGAGCCGCGGCATCGATGGCCTCAGCGAACACACGAGAGGCGCCGATGTCGAGTAGCGCCTGGCCATCCTCGCACGCTTCCCCCTTCCAGGCCCTCCCGAGCATGCCAGCGACGAGACGATGCCACCGCTGACGACCGTCAGTACTTCCCACCGAACCGCACGCCCGTCGCACCTCGCGAATGAACAACCCCGTTGCCGGTTCGATGCGACCCGCAAGAGCCTCGAACTGACGGGCTGCTACGGGCCCCGAAGACCGTATGCGGGCGTCAAGAGCATCAAGTGCCTGGTGGGAGGCCGGACTATAGGGCGTGCGCAGTAGATCCATGCGTTCGACGTGCTCACCCACCGAGAACCGCAGGGCGACGAGTAGCGCCCGCCCAAGCCCCGAGCGAGCGAAGGGCACACGCCCGTCCCACTCAGCCTCGATGCCCGCCTCGGAAAGGGCCACACCGAGCGGAGCCACGTAGCCGGACGGATCACGGAACACGATCGCTATCCGCCCCGGCGCGATGCCGTCACCGATCGCGTCCTGGACCTCGCGCACGATCCGAGCCGACTCGGCACCTTCCCCCCACGCCTGCGAGATGATCACGGCGCCATCCGAGACGGCGGCCGACCTCGCCGGTCCTCCGAGGTAGCGCTCAACGACAGCAAGTTCTCCGGGCGCAGTGAATGTGCCGGGAGGGGGCTGGTGATCTACGGTCCCCTCGCGGGCGAGCCGTGAGACGAGCCCGGCTGCAGCGACCGTTGCTGGTACCGCGGAGTCGTATGTCAGGCATACCAACACCTCGGTCATGCGCGACGCACGTACGACGAACTGCTCTTGAGCCGCGGTGAGCCCCATCACCCGGTTCACCACGAGCACATCCGGCACGTGTGATGGCTCGAGGCCATCGGTGACGATCCGATGCGCCTCTGCTCGCTCCACCATTCCCGCAGCGGACAACAGGCCCGCGTAAGCATTCACCACGCGGACCAGCGTCGCCGCTACGCTGCCGGTCTCCCCGGGGGGCCTCGGTGCGCGGGGGGACTCCGCCGCCCGCTGACACAGTCCGCTCAGCATGCCGGTTACACCGCGCGTGACGAGGTGTGGATCGTATGCCCGGGAGTGGCAGATTCTGACAGCTTCCTCTACGAGGATGAGCCGCTCTGCCGACGTGACAAGGGATCGCCCGTCTCCACGTGCATACCAGTGGTCGTCGAGGAATGAGTCGAGCGTACCCGTGGCCAGACCGATAGGGCAGTCGTCAGCGAACTCCTCGGCTACCCGCAACGCATCGGGTATCGACGGCACGAGGATCACTGCCCGCCCGCCGGCACGCACGACCTCCCGAACGCGCCCGTAGGCCACGCCGGTCTTGCCCGAGTTTGCCGATCCTGTGATCACGCGCACGGCCATCAGTCACTCACCTCGATGGCGAGTGTGATGCCGGGGTCTGACATGTTCGGCCGGACGCGCGACCCGAACGAACACGCGAGCTCGCCGTCAGGAGGAGACCACCGTACCCGAGTAGCGATGCACGCCTTGCCTGATCTCGTGGACTTTGCGCCACGCGACCTCTTCGTCTCTGCCCAGATAATGGTCCATCTTCGAGCCAAGGACCTCAACGGCATGCTCCGCGCGCTCCGCGACACCGCGCGCCGCCTCTGCGACCCGGGTCGCCTCTTCGGCAAGCCGGCGCCTGGTCCTCGATCCCGCGTCCGGTGCGAACAACAGGCCGATGATGACGCCTGCAACGCCGCCGACGAGGATGCCGATGACAAAATCTTCCAGTCTCTTATTCATGAGCTACCCCCTCAGAGACCACTCTGTCCTCGCCCTCGGTGAGCAGCCTCATGATTCTTTCTAAATCGGTCTCGTCATGGAAGTCGATCTCTATCTTGCCCTTCTTCGCCGTCTGCCGGACACGCACGTTCGTCGACAGCAGGCGTCGCAACTTCCGGGCGACGATCTTGTACGACTTCGGTGTCAAAGGGCGCTGCGCCTGAATGCTCGCCCCTGCGGCAAGGAGCTTCGCGATACTCTCGGCCTCGCGGACTGACAGCCCCTCGTCGACGCACTTCCTTGCGAGTGTGTGTCGCCGATCGTCGTCAGGAATGGACAGGATCGCACGCGCATGACCTGCCGAGATCTGGCTGTTGTAGAGAAGATCCAGAATGTCTTCGGGCAGGTCAAGTAACCTGAGAGTGTTGGTGACCGCAGAACGGGACTTCGAAACCCGGTCTGCCAGCTCGGACTGCGTCATGTGGTACTCGTCGATCAGCCGTCGGTATCCCCGCGCTTCTTCGACAGGATTCAAGTCCTCTCGCTGCAGGTTCTCGATCAGGGCGAGGGCGAGCGCCTCGGTCTCGCTGCATATCATCACCCTGACCGGCACCTTCTCGAGGCCCGCCTCCCGTGCCGCGCGCCACCTACGCTCGCCGGCAATGATCTGATACTCGTTCCCGAGCGGTCTCACCACGATCGGCTGCAACACACCAACCTTCTTGATCGAGTCCGCAAGTTCGGAGATCTGCGTTTCGTCCATGGCTGTACGCGGCTGATGCGGGTTCGGCGCCACTGACGTGATCGGTAGTTCAAGGACCTCGGTACCGGCCTCCTGCCCTGCGCCCGGTATTAGGGCCGAGAGCCCCTTGCCAAGACCTCGCTTAGACACGGCTGATCACTTCCTTCGCGAGATTCCGATATGCCTCCGCACCACGTCCGTGCGGGTCGTAGAGCGTTACCGGCATGCCGAAACTGGGCGCCTCGGACAGCCGGACTCCCCGGGGGATGAGCGTCGCGAAGACGGTGTCCTCAAAGAAGTCGCGTACTTCGTCGACCACCTGCTGCGACAGCCTCGTGCGTCGATCGAACATGGTCATGAGCACGCCGAACACCCCGAGCGACGGGTTCAGGTGGGTTCTCACGAGGCGCACGCTCTCCATGAGCTTACTCAGGCCCTCCAGCGCGTAGTACTCACACTGAACCGGGATGAGCACCCCGTTGGCGGCCGTCAGCGCGTTGATGGTCAGCAGGCCGAGAGACGGTGGACAGTCGACTATCACGAAATCGAAGTCGCCAAGGACGGGTTCAAGGACTTGTTTGAGCTTGGACTCCCGGCTGAAAGCGGAGACAAGCTCGATCTCGGCCCCCGCAAGCTGAATCGTTGAGGGAACGACGAACACATGTTCGACGGCGACTGGCTCAATGAGCTTCTCTATAGGGACGTCGCCGAGTAGGACGTTGTAGATGCACTCCTCTCGGCGGTTCTTGTCGAGCCCGTATCCCGAAGTCGCATTGCCTTGAGGATCGAGGTCTATGAGCAGGACCCGCTTCCCCTCGTCCCCGAGAGTCGCCGCAAGGTTGACGGCAGTCGTGCTCTTACCGACGCCACCTTTCTGGTTCACCACCGCGATGACAAACGCCTCGCCGGCGCGATGCCCCCCCTGCCCGACGGTACCCTCAGACACTTGGTGCCTCCTCCCGAGTAGTGCTCCCAGCGGTCAGTATACGCCATGGACGTGCGTCAGCACAGTCGGCGACCCCTACTCTTCACGGTCGGCCATATTCTTCTCTTGGCGGCCGCCAAGAGGCTCCCGCTGGGCCTTCCCGGGTTGACGTGGCAGCTTGATCCGGGGCCCACGGGCTTTGACGAACTCCACCGTTGCCCGCATCTCATCACCACCCGGCAGTACATATGAACTCGCTCCGGCTAGTTCAAGCCCACAGAACTCCGCGGCTCTCTTGCCCAGTTCGACCTCGCCGCCCGTGAGAGCGCCCTTCAGTGCGATTAGCCGCCCGCCCACCATGAGTAGCGGAGCAGCAAGCTCCACAAGAGACGCGACTGGCGCCACCGCGCGCGCCACTACGGTTTCTGCAAAGGGACCACGCTCGACCGCCAGCTCCTCGGCACGGCCGGCGTACACCTCAGCTGAGCAATCAATCTCCAGCAGAACATCACGGAGGTACTTGGCCTTCTTTTGCACGGACTCGCACAGCACGGTGTGTATACCGAGCGCTATCGCCAGAGGCACACCGGGGTATCCCGCACCTGATCCGATATCAACCAACGGACCATGGACCGGCGCAACATGTTGGAGCCAGGCCAGGGAATCCATGATATGTAGTCGGAGGACCGCTTCCGGCTCCGTGATGCGCGTGAGGTTCACATACTTGTTCGCGTCAAGCATCATCAGCGCATGCCGGGTGATGGAAGCCGCCTCGGCTTCATTCAACCTGCACTCGACGCGTTCGGCGGCAGCGATGACGCTGCTCGGAGCGAGGATGTCGTCGGTGGTTGGTTTCACGTGAAACATTCTGCCCTTTGACACCACTACATGCAAGAGGTCTCCCGCCGCAAGCCGTATCGGGTTTCACGTGAAACCCCGGTTGTCTCGCCGTTGGGGCCACGCCTTCGATTGCAGCGCCGGCTGAGACGCCCCGCGGGCCGACGGACGAGCGCCTTGCGGAAGCTCACAAGCATGAACCTGCGGTCTACTGTCGTGGTCCCACGCATCGTGGACTTCAGTCACCCGTCCGCATGGAGTAGGGTACCTGCCGGGAGCAGCGGTCGACCGGGTGTCCTCGGACCTCCGGAACCCTGCGTGTCACAAGCCCTGCCGGGAGATGCGCCGTGCCGCGCGCCACGGCGATCGGCACGTAGATGAATGCACGCGCCGGACTTCTGCGATCTGTATCCGCCCGATCGGTGAAAGGCCCGCACCTGAAAGGTGAGAACGGACACCGCCCGCCTGGGTAGCTGGTGCCGGCGCAGCCTCTGATGCGTGTCAACCGCACACGCCGGACAATGGCGTGGCAGCGCCGTTCAGCCTTTGGTGTGCCGTCAGCTGCGGCGTTCGCCGCCTGAATCAGGATCGGGCCTGGGAGAGCGCCACGGTCGACCGGCGACGATGGAAAAGGTAAGGGGCGCCTACTGGGCGCCCCTTACGCTCTCTCTCCCCACGCCGACTACTGTGGGTGGATGATCACCATGCGCCGGGGCTCGTCGCCCTCGCTCTCGGTTGTGACTCGACGGTCGTCCCGGAGCGCAACATGCACAACACGCCTCTCGAAGCTGGTCATCGGCCGGAGAGAGACCGGCCGCTGCTGTCGCACGGCACGATCGGCTGCCCTGCGTGCGATCTCCTCGATCTTCACCCTTCGCCGGTGACGATAGCCGGAGACATCCACCACGAGGGGGTACCGTTGTCCGGTCTTCCTGTTCGTGATCGCCGCGACGAGAACCTGAAGCGCATCAAGCGTACGCCCGTGCCGCCCGATCAGGAGACCAAAGTCATCTCCAACGATATCGAGGATGATCTCACCCTCGTCTCCTTCGAACTCATCGATCTCCGCCTCCATGCCAACGCAACTGAGAATTTCGCCGATCGTCTGAACGCCGACATCCGCGATCGCGTCGAGCTCCGCGTCTGTCAACTCACCCTCATCGTCATTGTTGTGGGGCTGCGACACAGCAACCTCAGGATGCTCGTCATCGGACTCGGTGTCCTCGGCTGCCTCACCGGGCCGGCCCAGCAGGATCTCCGGCTTGACCCAGACCCTCACACGGGCTCTCTTCCCGGATCCGCCGAAAATGCCACGCCCCGGCTCCTCAAGCACCTCGTACTCCACCGCATCCTGCTGGACGCCCATCTCCTCGAGCGCCGCGTCGATGGCTTCCGCAACCGATGGGCCCTCCGTCGTCACCTCACGGATCATGCCTGCTCCTCCTGCGCCTTGTAGATTCGTGTCTGGATCACCTGCTGGAGCAAGCCTAGAAGCCCCTGAGTGACCCAGTAGAGTACGACACCGGCCGATACGCTCCAACCGAAGAACAGCATCATGCCACCCATAAGGATCGCCATCTGCTTCTGCTGGTTCTGAGCACCGGGCTGCATGAGCTGTGGCACGACGGTACTAAGACCAAACAGGACGACGAAGATGAGGTATGGAAGTGCGGCCACGAGACCGTCTCCGCTGTACACTTGTCCGGCCGACATGGTAATATCTGGCAATACAATCCAGAATCTGGAAGCCGCTTCGGCGGCCGCGTCTGGCAGTGATGCGATGTAGTTCGGGAAGAGACCAGGTTTGGTGCCTGTCGTCCCAAGCATCCGGAACAGGGCGAAGAAGATAGGCATCTGCAGCAAAAGGGGCAGACAGCCCCCGAACGGGTTCACTTTGTTCTCTTGGTAGAACTTGAGCGTCTCCTCCTGGAGCTTCTCCTTGTCCTTTTTGTACTTCTCCTGCAACTCCTTGATCTTTGGCTGGATCCGCTGAAGCTCGTACATTGACTTGGTCTGCTTGACTGTCAGGGGGAGCAGCATGATTCGAACCACCACGGTCAGCGCGATGATCGCAAGGCCGTAGTCTCCCACCACCGAGTGCAGAATCTGTAGAACGTCGAAGAGTAGCTTCTCAATGGGTTCGAGCACGGAAAGCCAGCCTCCTTGCAGTGTGGCGCGACTTCAGGATGTGGGATCGTCTCCACTCCCGATGCGTGTCGGGGGGTCGTTTGCAGTCACTACACTATACTATCGCGCCCGCCTACGGCACGGGATCATATCCTCCGGGATTCCATGGATGGCATCGGCCGATGCGCTTGAGGGCCATCCACCCCCCTCGAGCGAGGCCGTGCCGGGCAATCGCTGCCACGGCATAGCTGGAGCATGTCGGATAGAAGCGGCATGATGCCGGCAGCAGCGGGGAGATCGCGCGCTGGTACATGCGGATAAGACCCACGACCACGAGCGCCATCGGGTTCTTCATCGATCCCGCCTGAGCCTTTGGACAGCCGCCGCGAGTGCGGCATCGATCACCTCGGGCGCGGCCGAGTGAGTCCCGCGCCGCGCAACGAGTGCGACGTCCCACCCGGGCCAAGATCCTCCCGCGCGCCTCGTCGCCGCCCTCATCACGCGCTTGCTGCGGTTCCGCATCACCGCGGAACCCAACTTCTTGCCCGCAACAAAAAGCACGCGCCCATTCGGGTCGCGTGCTTCAGGGGTTTCGACGGCCAGAACGATGAGCGCCGGGTGCGTCGTGCGGCTTCCTCTAGCGAACAACCGATCGATGTCGGCGTGCGCGGTGATCGTCCGCATGGCGCCCTCCCTGTTCGGCGCCGAGATCCACTACGATGCAGCGCTCGGGCACAAGACCGTGCGACCCTTGCGACGACGCGCGGCCAGGATAGCCCGACCCGCCTTCGTGGACATGCGCTTCCGGAACCCGTGCGTCTTGGCGCGCTTTCGGTTGTTCGGTTGGTACGTACGCTTCACGATGGTCCCTCCTATCGGCGCTCCGGCGGTGAGCCGGGCACAAGCCTGGCGATTATAGCGGCGGCCATCGTGACGTGTCAACGAGTCGCACTGTGTATCGGGCACGCATCTCCTGCACAGTGGGTGTATACGACGACACGTGGGCGGGAGTAAAAATAGTCAGAAATCTGTGGACAGTGTGGAAAACGCAGGACTCGTGCGGGTCCCGGCTGTGGATAACCTCCTACACCTCGTTGTGAGAGCACCCGTCGGTCTGCTAGAATCGGCTCCGTTTCAGGACCGCTCGCGTTGTGGGTCCTTCCTTGAAAACTTGCTGCTCACGGCGTGTGTTTGTGTAGCGCCTGGCTGCTCCATGTCTGTCGGGTGATCATCTTGTCCACAGCTCGCGGATGTTTGTTTCACCGGTCTTTCGCCGTGTGCCAATCACTATCCACAGCGATTGGCACATTCCCACAGGCCGCCGGGCTCTGGAAACCGGTCTCCTTGCCTGAAGTACCCGCGACCTGCGTGTTCGATGGGTGTTCGATGTGGCTGGCGGAAAGTCTATCCACATGTGTGGAAAGACTTGTGGACAGTTAGGAAACCACCTGTTCATAGCCGTCTCGCCACAAGGTCTCAAGTGACGGGCGAGCCTTCAAGACACGGCGCCTAGCAGCAGTTTCTCTGGCAGCTCGCCAGAACCGGCATGTGGATGAATGTGTGGACGGACCAACAAGGGGGTGTCGCAAATGAAGACTTTCTACCGGGGGGGAAGTGACACCCACGTCCCTGGCTCGTTGACAATTCCGGCCGAGACGCAGACCGTCAACCCGGTCCCAGGCCCGGCGCTTGTAGCCGTCTACGACGCGTTGACCGCCCCACCACGGGTCGAGCAGGTGACCGAAGCCGGCGCTCGGGACTTGATCGAGAGCCTCGCTACTCGTGTGTACGAGCTATCGCATGCGGCCGGCGGCACGATTCCTTATGCGGTCGTCCGTGAAGTGGTGGAGAACTTCATTCACGCCGGCTTCGACGAAGTGGTTGTGAGCATTCTCGATGACGGCTCGACGATCAGGTTCGCCGACCAAGGTCCTGGCATTCCTGACAAGGACCGGGTGTTCCTCCCGGGATTCTCCACAGCCACGGAACATATGAAGCGCGTCATCAAAGGTGTGGGCTCGGGGCTGCCTGTGGCGCGGGAGTGTCTCGGTTTCTCGGGTGGGACTATCGAGGTCGAAGACAACCTCGGTTCGGGAACCGTGGTGACGATCCAGATGGACCGACGGGCGTCATCACCTCCGGCACAGACTGCGGAAGAGGTACCCGAGGTACCCGACGACATCGACTCGGTCGCCCTCACACTCCGGCAGAAGCAAGTCCTCTCTCTCGCAATGGAGTTGGGCGCTCTCGGTCCCACTGTTGTGCGCCGAGAGCTTGGCGTGGGCCTGTCGACCGCGTACCGGGATCTTGAACACCTGGCGGATCTCGACCTCCTCGCATCGGATCAGGCCGGTAAGCGCGCGCTCACGGATCGTGGAATCCGTTACCTCGACTCACTCTTCGGACGATAAGGCGGCGATCACGTGATTCTCGACGTGGATCAGGTGTGGCAGGATACGCTCGATGTTGTGCGGGGAGAACTCAACACCCCGACATTCAAGACCTGGTTCGAGCAGACGGCTCCTATGGGTATCGTCGATCACGAGATGGTCGTCGCGGTCCAGAATGATTTCGCCAGAGACTGGCTCGAGACGCGCTATACAAGCTTACTGACGTCTGCCCTCACGCAGGTCACCGGATCTCCGATGGCTGTGAAGTTCAGTGTGGCCGGCGCTCCTATCGTCATCGAGCCGGTGTTGGAGGTTGTCGAGGCTGCACCACCCGCACTGACTGATTCCGTGCCCCCCACCACCCCGCGCCGAGGGGCCCGCCAAACAGAGATCGAACTGAACCCGAAGTGTACATTCGACTCGTTCGTCGTTGGTGCATCCAACCAGTTCTCGTATCACGTCGCTCTCGCGGCAGCGGAGACACCCGGCTCGGCCTATAATCCTCTGTTCATCTACGGAGGAGCAGGACTCGGCAAGACACACCTTCTTCAGGCCATTGGTTCTTATGTTCAGACAAGTTACCCGCATATGAAGGTTAAGTACGTTTCCAGTGAGCAGTTCGTCAACGACTTCATCAACTCGATCGGCGATCGTGACAAGAGCCGGATGGAGGGCTTCCGTCGGTCGTATCGCGAGAACGACGTGCTTCTCATCGACGACATCCAGTTCATCGCCGGCAAGGAGGGGACTCAGACCGAGTTCTTTCACACGTTCAACACTCTGCGCGAAGCCGGCAAACAAATAGTACTCTCCTCGGACAGACCCCCCGCCGAGATCGGCGATATCGAAGAACGCCTCAGGACGCGTTTTGGCTGGGGTCTCATCGCAGACATCCAGCCACCCGACCTCGAGACACGCATCGCCATCCTTCGCCGAAAAGCTGAGGCCGACAATCTGGTCGTTCCCGACGATGTCTTCTCCTTGATCGCCGACCGCTTCTCGAACAATATCCGTGAGTTGGAGGGTGCGCTCTTAAGGGTTGTCGCGTTCAGTTCAGTCACCCGCCACCCAATGAGCCTCGATCTGGCCCATAGTGTCCTGAAGGACATCTTCCCGGAACGCTCGATCAAACCCATTTCCATGACGACCATCCAACAGGAGGTCTGCAGGTTCTATGGTGTCAGCAAGAACGAGCTGATCGGCGACAAGAGGACACAGTCGATCGTCTTCCCCCGCCAGATAGCGATGTATCTCACACGCGAACTCACAGACCTCTCCCTCCCTGCTATCGGAGCTGGCTTTGGAGGACGAGACCATACGACCGTCATCCACGCCAACACGAAGATCCAGCGTCTGATGAAAGAACAGAGGGACGTCTACAACCAGATCCAGACGCTCACCAATCTCATCAGACAACGCACGTGAACAACGTGTGCATAGTATGTGCAGCGGTACATGGACAACTACGTGGAGGTGTGGACAGTTTTGTGATCTGTGGATTGTGTTGATGGATCGGTACAAACACTCCACAAGCCGTCAACAGTACCCACAGGATGGGTGAGCAGCGAGAACAGGCGTAATCCACACCGTACACAGCCCCTATTACTACTGCTACTGTTGTCAGATATCTAAAGAGAGATAAGAGAGAGGACGCGGTATGAAGGTCTCGATCGCCAGAGGAACCCTCCTTGAGGCCCTGTCGACTGTCTCAAAAGCACTCTCCTCACGGACCACACTGCCTATCCTCTCCGGAATCCATCTGTCGTCGCATGGCGACAAGGTCGTCTTCCAGGCGACGGATCTCGAAATATCGATCAAGACATCTGCAACCGCCCGGGTTGAAGAAGCAGGACAGAGCGTCGTTCCCGGCAAGCTGCTCACTGATATCATTCGCAGCCTCCCCGAGGCGGCGGTCACGATAGACACATCTCAACCCGGAACCGCAACAATCGCCTGCGGGCAGTCGACCTTCACGATCAAGACGCTATCAGCCGAAGACTACCCGCGGTTTCCTGAAGTCGAACCCACCGACACGATCACTCTCCCCACGGAGGTCTTCTCCCACGTCGTACATCAGGTTTCACGGTCGGTCAGCCGGGATGAGACCCGCCCCGTCCTTACGGGAATTCTCGTGATCGTCGACTCAGGCATGCTAAAGATGGTTGCGACGGACTCGTATCGCCTGTGTGTGCGAGAGGTCGCGGTTGAGGGGGTTGTCGGGGACATCGAACTCGTCGTTCCCGGCAAAGCCATGGAGGACATAGCGAAGCTCGTCGGATCGTCGCAGACCATCTCTCTCGGCGTCTCTGAGAACCAGGTCGTCTTCTCGTTCGGCGATACGACATTCATTTCTCGGCGCATCGAAGGATCGTTTCCCAACTACCGCCAACTGCTCCCGAAGGAGTACACCACCAGGGCAGTGGTCGATCGGGCAGAGCTCCTGGAGGCCGTCAAACGCGTGTCCCTCATGGCCCAACACAACACTCCCCTCAGGGTGAGGATCTCGTCGAGTGATCACACGCTGACACTGTCAGCCAACACCCAGGATGTTGGTGACGCGACCGAGGATATCCAAGTCACACCCGAAGGAGAGGATGTCGAGATCGCGTTCAACCACGGCTATCTCTTAGATGGTGTTGCCATCTCCGAGAGCGATACGGTAGCCATCGAGGTGACGAGCCCCCTCAAACCGGGTGTACTGAAGCCGGCAGAGGGTGATGGTTTCGTCTACCTGTTGATGCCTGTCCGTCTCGGCTGAACGAGCGCGCCCAAGCGTGCGGATCACACACTTAGAACTCACTGATTTTCGAAACTACCCATCGCTGCGCGTCGAACCCGGGGGTGCGCTCACGGTCTTCGTCGGGCCGAATGCCGCCGGCAAGACGAACATCATCGAGAGTCTCGAACTGATCACGACAGGACGTTCCTTCCGGAACCCTCAATGGTCCGAGGTGGTGCGCTGGGGAGCCGGTGAAGCCAAGATCTCGATGAAGGCCGAGGGTGCCAACTCGGCAGCCGATGTCGAACTCCTGATAGAGAGTTCCGGATCGAGGAAGTGGCGGTCATCCGGCTCAGTGAAGAGGCGGACACTCGATGCGACACGGTTCGTACCCGCCGTCGTATTCACACCCGACGACCTGACGATCGTCAAAGGTCCCGCTGAAAGGCGCAGGTCGACACTCGATCTTCTCGGTGATCAACTGTCGGTGACGTACGGAGCGCTGCGCCGCGAGTATACCCGTGTGGTCCGACAGAGGAACGCCGCGCTGAAGGACGGGGCTGACAGACAGCTGCTTGAGCCATGGACCGAGCAATTAGTGGTCCTTGGCAGCAAGCTCTCCGCACATCGGCGCAGGCTCGCCAGGCGGATCATGCAAGCGGCGGTCGGTGTGTACGGGAGTCTTTCGGGTGGCGAAAGGCTGGAGATGAGCATGTGGGATAGGTGCGGGATCGGGGAGCGCCCGCTCGGGACAGACATCCCCGCTGGCGAGATCGCCGAGAGTCTGCGGGCAGAACTCGAGCGCAGGCATCCAGAGGAGATCGCGCGCGGCATATCGCTCGTCGGACCACACCGCGATGACATCGTGTTCACGGTCGAAGGGCATGATGCGCGCACATTTGCGAGCCAGGGGCAGCAGCGCACGATTGCACTCGCGTGGAAGTGGGCGGAGGTCGCGGTGGTCCGCGAGGTGGTCGGGAAGGCCCCCATACTCCTGCTTGATGACGTGATGTCGGAGCTCGACTCCACTCGGCGCGCTGCCCTCACCGAGCTTATGCAACAAGACATACAGACGTTCATCACAACGACGAACACCGGGTACTTCGATCCCGCACTGTTGAGGTCGGCGCTCATCATCCCGGTGGGGAGTGGGGAGTGATGGCGCGCAGACGGGAGCTCAAAGGGTTGGGGGATGTCGCGGCGAGGGTCCTCAAGCGGGCCGATCCGAAAGGTAGGCGCTTTGGTGCAGAGGCCATATCGGCGTGGAAGGACGTGGCCGGGCCCGAGATCGACCGTCACACGTACGGTTTCGCGCTTCGGGACAACGGAGAGTTCGTCGTCTATGTGGACAGCGCTGCCTGGGCCAACCAGCTATCTCTCATGTCGGATCAACTGACAGATGAGCTGAACACACACCTGGGTCACACTGCGGTCAAGGCGATACGGTTCACTGTCTCTCGGAAGGTCTCCGATCAGGCGGACTGGGAGACCACAGAGACGGAGACCGATGCGTTCTACGTTGCCGACGACGTTACCCCGGAGCCTCTCGACGCAACCGAACTCGACCAGGTAGCGCATGTAGCCGCGGTGATCCACGACCCTCGTTTGCGTGAGGTCGCTCGTCGGGTGATGGTCAAGGATCTCGAGAGGAAGAAAGGGGCCCGTACACGCTCTACCGATGGTCTGTGAGAGACCATCAGAGGCTCTCTCCCGGGAGTGCGAAACCACTAGTTGTGGTACACTTGAGCAGGGAAAACGACTACATATCGTGGTTGTAGCGCATCCCGGTCCACCAGCTGTCGTCTGCGTCTCGATGGAGGAGTCAGCGTGCCCGAAAGCTCGTATTCCGGCAAAGACATCCAGGTCCTCGAAGGACTTGAAGCGGTACGAAAGCGACCCGGTATGTACATCGGGTCGA
The DNA here is from genome assembly GCA_034368805.1 of Coriobacteriia bacterium. GTDB lineage: Bacteria > Actinomycetota > Coriobacteriia > Anaerosomatales > Anaerosomataceae > UBA2272. Next base: position 83,574 of record JAXMLJ010000107.1, on the reverse strand, counting down.
CCGGCCCTAAAGGTCTGCACCATCTCGTCTACGAGATCGTCGACAACTCGGTGGATGAGGCGCTCGCCGGTCACTGCACGACGATCGACATCGTCATCCACCCCGACAACGCGATCTCGGTTACGGACAACGGACGAGGTATCCCGGTCGACAACGTACCGAAGTATCGGAAGTCCGGCGTAGAGGTCGCCCTCACGATCCTCCACGCCGGTGGCAAGTTCGGCGGAAGCGGCTACAAGGTGTCCGGCGGCCTCCATGGCGTTGGCGTGAGTGTCGTCAACGCGCTATCCAAGAGACTCGAGGTTGAGGTCAGGCGTGACGGCCAGGTCTGGGCGATGGCGTTTGAGCGCGGCAAGGCTACGAAGCCACTCAAGCCGGTCGGGAAGTCCAAGACCAATGGTACGAAGATCACCTTCTGGGCCGATGATGAGATCTTCGAGACCATCGAGTACTCGTGGGACACCATCGCCTCCCACATGCGGGAGACGGCGTTTCTGAACAAGAACCTCAAGATCGTCCTTACCGACGAGCGCGAACTTGAACCACGCCGTGAGGAGTTTCGCTATGCAGGCGGCATCCTGGACTTCGTCAAGTACCTGAACGACAAGAAGGAGTCGATCCACGCCCGCCCCATCTACTTCGAGGCCGAGAGTCCTGAGGGAGCTGTTGAGGTGGCGCTCCAGTGGAACACCGGCTACACGGAGACGGTGCTGGCGTTTGCCAACAACATCAACACGCACGAGGGCGGAACCCACCTCGATGGATTCAAGAATGCGCTGACGCGTACGATCAACGACTACGCGCGCCGGCAGGGGATCCTCAAAGAGAAGGACGACAACCTCTCAGGCGAGGACATCCGTGAGGGCCTCACCGCCGTCATCTCGGTCAAACTCAAGAATCCCCAGTTCGAGGGGCAGACGAAGACCAAGCTCGGCAACACCGAGATGCGTTCGGTCGTGCAGTCGGTCGTCACCACCGGTCTGGCCGAGTACCTGGAGGAGCACCCGAAGCCGGCGCGATCGATCGTCTTGAAGTCGACGCAGGCCGCGAAGGCACGTGCCGCCGCGCGCAAGGCCCGGGAGCTCACACGGCGGAAGGGCCTGCTCGAGAGCTCCACACTCCCCGGCAAGCTTGCCGACTGCTCGATCCGGGAGGCCGCTCTGACCGAGATATACCTCGTCGAAGGAGACTCGGCCGGTGGCTCGGCCAAACAGGCGCGCGACCGCAGTTTCCAGGCCATCCTGCCGTTGCGCGGGAAGATCCTGAACGTCGAGAAGGCCGGAATCAACCGCGCGCTGTCATCGATCGAGATCCAGGCGATGATCACCGCGCTCGGCACGAGCATCCAGGAGGAGTTCGACCTTCAGCAGGCGCGGTATCACAAGATCATCATCATGACCGACGCCGATGTCGACGGCGCACACATCCGGTGCCTCATCCTCACGTTCTTCTACCGGTACATGCGCGAGTTGATCGATGCAGGATACGTCTATATCGCGCAGCCGCCGCTCTACAAGATCACCTATGGCAAGAAGCACGAGTACGCCTACACCGACAAGCAGCTCCAGCAAGTACTCGCCCGGCTTCCCGAGACGACGAAGTACTCCCTCCAGCGCTACAAGGGTCTCGGTGAGATGAACCCCGAGCAGCTCTGGGAGACGACGATGGACCCCGAGCGCAGGACGTTGCTCCAGGTGACGCTCGACGACGCCCTTGCTGCCGAGGAGGCCTTCGTCGATCTGATGGGAGACCAGGTCGAGCCGCGCAAGCTGTTCATCCAGAGGCACGCGAAGAGCGTGCGCTTCCTCGACGTATAGCGACACGACAGCGCATGGAGAACGACGATGGCCGCCGAAGACCAACAGCGACGATTCGAGCCGCCTCCCTGGGAGAGGGAAGCGTTCGAGCGCTTCGAGCGCGAGCGCGAGGCCCGGCAGGCCGAACAGCAGCTCGAAGCCGCACTGCGGGCAGCCCGGGAGCCGGCGACGGACGTTGCGGCGGAGTCGGCCGCGGAGGATCTGCCCTCGCCCGCAGCGCCCGCCCCTCCGGTGGAGGTGACGCCGGAGCCGACCGCGGAGACCGCGCCCGTGCTGCCGGAATCGCGTATAGACGCGATGCTGGTCGAGCTCCGAATGGAAGAGCCCCGGCCCGCAGAAGCGAACAAGGCGCTGATCGATCTCGTGATCGGCTTCTTCGCGGTCACCGGGTTGTTCGTGATCGTGCAGGCTGCCGTGCTCTTCGCGCGCGTCGGCGCCAGCGACGCTGCCAGCACCATGTTGGCGGCAACGATGTCCTTCGTCGTGCTCCTCGCGGGGCTCGGCTTCCTGGCTGGTGCATTCCTGTTGTTCCGCAAGTACCACCGCTGACGAGGAGAGACGGTTAAGTGACTGAGCCTCTGATCGCATCAAGCGTGATGCCCATCGATATCGAGGACGAGCTTCGCTCGTCGTTCCTTGAATACGCGATGAGCGTCATCGTCGCCCGCGCGCTTCCCGATGTGCGTGACGGGCTCAAGCCCGTTCACCGGCGCATCCTTTACGCGATGCACGAGTCAGGGCTCACGCCCACCCGTGCGTACAAGAAGTCCGCGTGGACCGTCGGTGAGGTCATCGGTAAGTACCACCCCCACGGCGACTCGGCCGTGTACGACACGATGGTGCGCATGGCGCAGGACTTCGCGATGCGCGCACCGCTGGTGGACGGCCACGGCAACTTCGGCTCCGTCGACGGTGACTCGGCGGCGGCCATGCGCTACACGGAGTCCCGCCTCGCCCGCCCGGCGATGGAACTCCTGCGCGACTTGGAGAAGGAGACGGTCGACTTCGGACCGAACTACGACGAGTCGCTCACCGAGCCACTCGTGCTTCCCGCGCGCTACCCGAACCTGCTCGTCAACGGCTCGGCGGGTATCGCGGTTGGTATGGCCACGAACATCCCGCCACACAACTTAGCCGAGGTGATCGACGCCACAACCGCGCTCATCGACGACCCGGATATCACGACCGAGGGCCTCATGGTCCACATGCCCGGGCCCGACTTCCCCACGGGCGGTTCGATCATGGGGCGCGAGGGCATCCTCTCGGCCTACGAGACCGGGCGCGGCTCGATCAAGGTGCGCGGCAAGGCGTACGCCGAGCAGACATCCACCGGCCGCATGCGCATCATCATCACCGAGATCCCCTATGCGGTGAACAAGTCCAAACTCGTGCTCAAGATCGCCGAACTGGTGCGCGAGAAGAAGCTCCCCGAGATCTCCGACTTGCGTGACGAGTCGGACCGCAAGGGCATGCGCGTGGTCGTGGAACTCAAGCAGATCGCGATCCCGCAAGTCGTTCTCAACAAGCTGTACAAGCACACCCCACTCGAGACCGGGATCGGCATCATCCAGCTGGCACTCGTCGACGGGGTACCCCGCGAGCTCCCCCTGAAGCAGATGCTTCACCACTACGTGGAGCACCAGAAGGACGTCATCGTCCGGCGTACGAAGTACGACTTGCGCAAGGCCGAGGAGCGGGCACACATCCTCGAGGGTTACGTCATCGCGCTCGACAACATCGACGAAGTCATCAAGATCATTCGCGGAAGCGCCGACGACGCCGAGGCCAAGGCCGGTCTCATCGCCCGCTTCGGCCTGTCCGAGGCGCAGACCGACGCCATCCTCGAGATGCGCCTGCGCCGCCTGACCGGTCTCGAGCGCTCCAAGATCGAGGAGGAGCTCACCGATCTGCGCGAGAAGATCGCCTGGTACACGAAGGTCCTCGGCGACATGGCGCTGGTGCTGCAGATCATCAAGGACGAAATGGCCGAGATCCGCGAGAAGTACGGCAACCCGCGGCGGACCGAGATCTCGGGCGTGGCCCGCGACCTCGACGTCGAGGATCTCATCGCCGAGGAAGACATGGTCGTCACCATCACGAAGGCCGGCTACGTCAAGAGGCTACCGGTGGCTACCTACCGTCAGCAGAAGCGCGGCGGCAAGGGTATCTCAGGGGTGAGTCTCAAGGAGAGCGACTTCGTGGAGCACCTGTTCATCAGCTCCACGCACGACTACGTGCTCTTCTTCTCCTCTCGCGGCAAGGTGTACCGGCTCAAGGTGCACGAGCTTCCCGTCGGTTCGCGCCACGCGCGCGGCACGGCCGTGGTGAACCTCCTGCCGTTCGGACAGGACGAGCGGATCGCTGCCGTCATCACCACCCGCGACTTTCCGGAACACGACTACCTGCTGTTTGCGACCGCGCACGGCATGGTCAAGAAGACGGCGATCCAGGCGTACGACCGCAGTCGTCGCGACGGCATCATCGCCATCAACCTCCGTGATGACGACGAACTCATCTCGGTGCGTCGCGTGCGTGACGGTGAGCGCGCGATGATGGTCTCGGCCGAGGGCAAGGCCATCCTGTGGGATGAGAGCGACGCCCGTCCGATGGGCCGCGACACCATGGGTGTGCGAGGGATGAACGTCAAGGGAGACGATCGCGTGCTCGGCATGGAGATCGCACCTCCGGGTTCCGAGCTGTTCGTGGTGACCGAGCGCGGATACGGGAAGCGTACGCCCGTCGACCAGTATCCGATCCAGAGACGTGGCGGCATGGGCGTCAAGACGATCCAGGTGACCGCCAAGAAAGGCCGGCTCGCGGGCATGAAGATCGTCATGCCGGGCCACGAGCTCATGCTCATCTCGGAAGACGGCGTCGTCATCCGGGTGAAGGCCGAGGACATCAGTATGCTCGGCAGGTCCACGCAGGGTGTGAAGGTCATGAACGTCTGCGAGGCCGACCGCGTCTCGGCGATCGCGCGGGTGGTCGCCAAGAAGAAGAAGCGCGCCGTGACCGTCGAGGGCCAGCAGGCGCTCATCGAGGAGGCGGCCGATCGGGTGCCGGGCATGAGCGAGCGCGAAGTGGAGGCCGAGGATCTCGTCAGCGAGGACTTCGACGACGAAGAGTGACCCGGTGAACGTCTCCGCGCGCGTCACGAAGCGCCTCGGCACACTCGAGGCGGTGCTGTTCGACCTGGACGGCACCGTCGTAGACACCATTCCGCACATTCTCGCGTCGTTCCGGCACGCGACCGCCGACGTGCTCGGCGAAGCGCTGCCCGACGACGTACTGATGCACCACGTAGGGGTGCCGCTCGCCCGGCAGATGCGCTTCTTCACGGACGACGAGGACACGGCCGAGCGCCTACTCGCGTCGTACCGGGCGTTCAATCATGCGACCCATGACGAGATGGCGCGGTTGTACCCCAACACGCTGCAGGCGCTCGAGTCCGTGGCGGCCAGCGGGCTGCCGATGGGGATCGTCACCTCGAAGAGCGGCAGGATGGCATGGCGCGCGCTTGACCTGTTCGATCTCGGCAGGTTCTTCGCGGTGGTCGTCACGGCCGACGACACGACGGTGCACAAGCCCGACCCGACCCCGGTACTGCGTGCGGCAGCCGAGATCGGGGTGGAGCCCGGGAGATGCGTCTACGTGGGCGACAGTCCGGCCGACATCGCGGCCGCCAGGGGCGCCGGTGCGATAGCGGTGGGCGCCACGTGGGGCGTCGCCGACAAGGAGCGGATAGAGCAGGCGGGACCCGACGCGGTGATCGACGACATCGGCAGTCTGCCGGCCCTTCTTGGGCTCCCGGAGGCTCCGGCGAGAGCCGTTCGCACCTAGAGAGAGTACCCGTCGGACCCAGGGAGGCCAGGGTGTCGAAAGGCAAAGTGATCGCAGGCGTCATCGCCGTGCTCGCGGTGGGTGGAGCGGCAGCGGCGTTCGTCTACGCGGGGTCGCGGGCTGCCGAGGTGGCCGTGGCCGACGTGACGAGAGGCGACCTTTCGGTCACCGTGAGTGCGTCGGGCAAGATCGCGGCCGAGGACCAAATCGACCTCTATCCGCCGACGGCGGGGACGATCGCCACTCTCGAGGTCACCGACGGACAGCGTGTCCGCGCCGGTCAGGTGATCGCCACGATGGATAGCGGACCGATCGAGGCGCAGTTGGCGCAGGCCCAGGCCGCCTACGCCGGGACGCTTGCGCAGCGTGATGCTGCGGCCAAGGCGGTGCCCGGGGCCGGAGACCGGAGCGCGGCGGACGCAGCCGTCGAGGCGGCCCGGTCCGCGTACGAGGTGGCCGACCTGCGTTACAAGGCGGTCCAGGCGGGACTCGGTGCGCCAGCTGCGACCGAGATCGCGCAGGCGCAAGCGGCCGTCGCCCTTGCCGGTGCCGCCGCCGAGGCTGCTGGCTCGGCCTACGAAACCTTCCACGAAACCGTCTACCTGCCGGCTCCCGAGCCGCGCGATCCGGCGCTCGAGACGGGACTCGCGGCCCTCGCGCTCGCGCGCGACCAGGCAGCCGCGAACCTTCTCGGCGCCCGGCAGGGACTTGCCGCACTGACAGCGGCGTCGGATAACACGGCTGCGGTGGCCGCGGCGAAGGTCGCGCGCGACCAGGCGTACGCGGCCTATCTCGGGGCGGTCGCCCAGCGCGACGCTCTCGCGAAGGCCTCGAGCGTCGCATCGGCTCTCGAAGCCGCCGATGCGGCCATCACCGCCGCCGCAAGGGCCCGTGATCTCGTCGCGGAGACGCTCGACTCGGCGACGATCGTAGCTCCGGTGGATGGGGTGGTGATCTTCAGTGCCGTGACCAACCCGCTCACTGGTGTCGCTGCCGGCAAGCCGGCCGTGGGCTCCTCGGTCAGCCCGGCGTCCGCCCCGTTCTCGATCGTGGACTTCTCGGAACTCACGTTCACCGCACAGGTGGACGAGGCTGATATCACGCGCGTCTCTGAGGGTATGGAGGCAGCCATAGCGCTCGACGGGTTGCCCGACGACGAGTTCGAGACAGTGGTTGAGCGCGTAGAGCTCCAGTCGGTGCTCACGCCGACGGCCGGCACGGCATTCCCCGTCATCCTGCGGATCGCCAACCCCGACAGATCCGTCCTTATCGGCATGAACGGATCGGTCGAGATCCGCGTCGAGACCATCGAAGACGTCATCACGATGCCGGTTGAGGCGCTCCTCGAGGACCGCAGTGCCAACTACGTGTACGTCGTGAGAGACGGCGTGGTCACCCGGGTCGAGATCGAGATCGGCCGACTGACCGACACGCTCGTTGAGGTTCGCTCCGGCCTGGCCGAGGGCGATCAGGTGGTCGTGAGCGACGTGTCCGAGCTGGTCGACGGCGCGCGCGTCAGGACGGACTAGCCGATGGGGGACACCCGCCTAGCACGCGTCGTGCTCGAGACGCGCGATGTGTCGAAGTGCTACTACCTCGATGGTGTCGAGGTCAACGCGCTGAGAAGCGTCGACCTGGAGATCCGACAGGGCGAGATGGTCGCGATCATGGGGCCCTCGGGCTCGGGCAAGTCGACGCTCATGCACATCGTCGGCCTACTCGATCGGCCATCTTCCGGCGAGGTCATCTTGGAGGGCCAGGATGTGAGCAGCCTCGCGCCCAATGAGCTTGCGAGTCTGCGCAACCGCCATATCGGCTTTGTCTTCCAGGCGTTCAACCTGCTCTCGCGCACGAGTGCGCTCGCCAATGTCGAGCTGCCGCTCGTCTACGGTGGAGTCGGCGGGTCCGAGCGGTCGCGCCGCGCGCGAGAAGCCCTCGAGCGCGTGGGGCTCGCCAACCGGCTCGGGCACTTCCCGAGCCAACTCTCCGGCGGGCAGCAGCAGCGGGTCGCCATCGCCCGGGCGCTCGTCAATGACCCGAGCATCGTGCTCGCCGACGAGCCTACCGGCAACCTCGACTCCCGCTCGGGTATCGAGGTCATGGCCGTGCTACAGGAGCTCAACGAGCAGGGCATCACCGTCGTCCTCGTCACACATGACGACCGGGTGGCCCGACACGCCGAGCGTGCCGTCCACATGTTCGACGGCCGGGTGAGCGAGGACGGTCCGGTTGCTGACCGCATCATGGCCGCCGACGAGATGGCCCTGCTGCCCCCCGAGGGGGCGACCGGATGAACCTGCCCGAGAGCTTCCGGATCGCGCTCCGCGCACTCGCGGCCAACAAGGCCCGCAGCTTGCTCACCATGCTCGGTGTCATCATCGGCGTGGCGGCCGTCATCCTGCTCGTCGGGATCGGCACGGGGGTGCAGGACGAGGTGACGGGCTCACTCGAGGGCCTCGGTTCGAATCTGCTCTTCGTCGTGCCGGGCCAGTACGAGGGAGGTATGGGCGGCGGCGGAGCGCCTCCCGGGCGGCGGTTCACCCTTGATGACGCCGAGACGATCGCCCGCCGTGTGGAGGGCGCGAGCGCCGTCGTGCCGGTGCTCCAGGCCGGTGCGACGATCAAGGCAGGCAATCGCTCGATGCGTGTCGTCGCTGCGGCGGGTAACGAGCAAGGTACCGAGGTGTTCACGTCCGACCTCGCCGGCGGGCGGCACTACCGCCGCGGCGAGGTGCAGGCCGCGTCGCGTGTGGTGGCGCTCGGTGACCGCGTGGCCCGCGAACTGTTCCCCAATCAAGACCCCCTCGGCAAGCAGGTCACACTGAATGGCCAACGGTTCACGGTCATCGGCTACTACCAGTCGCTCGGCGGTGGCCTGGGCGGCGACCAGGACAGCCAGGTGTACATCCCGATCACTACCGCGCAGCGTCTGTTCAACCTCAACTACGTGAGTACGATCGTGGTGAAGGCTGCCGATGCCGATGAGATCGAGGTCGTGCGGCGCGACATCCGCCGGGCGCTCCTGCCATCCTTCGGCGACGAGTTCACGGTCTTCTCGCAAGAGCAGACGCTCGGGATCCTGTCCGACCTGCTCGGTACGCTTACATACATGCTCGCCGGCATTGCCGGGATATCGCTCCTCGTGGGCGGCATCGGCATCATGAACATCATGCTCGTGAGCGTGAGCGAGCGCACGCGGGAGATCGGCATCCGTAAGGCGGTGGGCGCGCGTACGTACGACATCCTGTCGCAGTTCGTCATCGAGGCGGTAGCGCTCTCGGTGCTCGGTGGGGTGTTCGGCATCGTGCTGGGCTGGGGCGGCGCAGAGCTGATCGCGCAGACGACCCCCGTGCCCACGAACGTCACGCCGTGGGCAGTGGCGATGTCCTTCCTCTTCGCGTTCGCGGTCGGGGTGTTCTTCGGGGTGTACCCGGCGTGGAAGGCGAGCCAGCTCGATCCGATCGTGGCGCTGCGGTACGAGTGAAGCCGCGGTCTACGACATGAAGTCGCTCGGGTCGACGTGGTCGAGGAAGTCGCGGAAACGCTCAACCTCGGCCTCCTCGTCGACCTCGGTGATCTCGACGGCGGCCTCGGCAAATATGCTCTCCTCGACATAGATCGGGCATCCGCAGCGCACCGCGATGGCGATCGAGTCCGAAGGGCGCGCGTCGACGGCGATCTCGCGTTCTTCGCCGCGCAGGACGAGAGCCGCGAAGAACGTGCCTTCCTCCAGCCGGGTGACCTCCACACGTGACACGACGTGCCCGGTGCTCTCGATGGCCGACGTGAGCAGGTCGTGGGTCATCGGCCGGGGCGGCTCCACACCCTGCACGGCGAGAAGTATCGCGGTCGCCTCCGGGTGGCCGATCCAGATGGGCAACGCGCGCCGCGGTCCCTCGCCTTCGATGTCACCGCTCGGTACGAGCAGGAGCACGGGCTGCTGGGTCGTGGCGTCCAGGCTGAGGCCGGCCACGCGTACCTGCATCATCACGTGCCTCCTCCCGACCGGGGACCGTTCAAGACTAGCACGCATGATGCCGTGCCGCGGCGCATGCGCTACCATCGATGCAGGGAGAGGGCTATCGGGAGGGCGGCACGATGCGCTTCGAGGTGCACACGCAGCGGCGCGAGCAGATGGTCGACGTCACGCGCGAGATCCGGGAAGTGGTCGAGCATAGCGGCGTGGTGCAGGGTCGGGTGCTCCTGTTCTGCCCCCACACGACAGCCGCGGTCACTGTGAACGAGGCGGCGGACCCGGATGTCCCGGCTGACATCCTTGCCGGACTTGCGGCGCTCGTCCCGGCTGCCGGTCCCTGGCGGCACGCCGAGGGGAACTCCGACGCACACGTGAAGGCGGCGATCGTGGGCGCCTCGGTGGAGATCCCGATCACCGAGGGCCAGCTCGGGCTCGGCACCTGGCAGGGTGTGTTCCTGTGCGAGTTCGACGGTCCGCGCAGACGCTCTCTGACCGTGTCGGTCTGCGCGGGCTAGCGTTCTTGACGCTGGTTCCGAGCGTAGGCTATGGTATCGAGGCTGTTCGCAGCGAGGGCCCATAGCTCAGCTGGCTAGAGCGCACGGCTGATAACCGTGAGGTCGGTGGTTCGAGTCCACCTGGGCCCACCACCATACGACACCGAAGACCCCGGACACTCGTCCGGGGTCTTCGCATCTCTTGCTGGCAACGTGTGCGTTCTAGTACCGAAGGATCGCCACGGCGTCCTTCTCGTGCGGCATCTCGGAGGCAGCCAGGGAGATGACCGAGCCCCCGCTCGACAGCGTCTCGAAAGCGGTGCGATCGAGCACATCCTCGTCGCCGTTGACCGCGTCGGCGTGCAGTGTGAGCTTGCCGGCGACCGGATCGAGCATACCCCACCAGTGGACGCCGTCTGCCACGAGCAACGTGTCGACGCGTCCGTGATGGGCGGCCACGGCGATCGCCTCGGGGTCGGGGGTGACCCGCGTCGATGCCCACAGCTCGAGGGCTCGGTCGGCCGCATCCGCACGCTCGGTGTCAAACACCGCACCTGCGATCGCCCATGCGCGTTCGTGGAGCTCCGTGTCGCCAAGTCCGTCGGGGTTGCCCGGAATCGTCTCGGACGTCAGATGCGGGTACGAGCTGACGTCCCGGTACAGAGGCAGGAGATAGTCGACGCCGGCGAGTACGAGCGGAGCGTCGCTTCCTTTGAGCAGTTCGTGGATACCGCGGTCGATGCCCCGGAAGTATCGCACGATCTCGTCCTTGACGTCCGTCTCGCCTGTACCGTGGAAGACGGCCGGACGCTTGCCGCCTGAGCTCGAGGTCCCGGTATGGAACTGGAGCGAGCTCTTCTCGTAGTCATCCCAGCGAAGCGCGTCGGCAAGGCTCGCCGGTATGCCCTCGGTAGGTACTTCGGCCATAGCATACCCGTCACCTGTCAGCAGCCGGACGCGCTTCTGGCTCAGCGCGAGTAGCCAGAACGTTCTGCGTGCGTCCAGGGCCCGGAGGAGCGGACGCAGGTAGTAGCGGTCGCCGGCCAAGGCGAGCTCTTCGAAGGCCACAGGCACCTGGAACGCCTCGATACCCTCCGGGCCGGTGAGCACAGCCAGTCCCTCGGCAGAGCGAAGCCAAAACGGCCTGTCGTCGCTGAGCTTACGTACCGGTCCCAACAGCGCATCGATCTGCGCGGCCTTGAGGCCCCGGGCCGTGAGCTGCTCCTCGGCGGTGCGGATGAGGTTCCTGAGCCGGGTGGTGTCCTCCTCCTGGCTGCCGGGTCCAAAGCGCCGTGTCGGCATGAACAGCGAGACCCGCGTGTCGCCGTGTGCCTGCGCGAGTGCGATCAGTCGTTCGAGGGTGAGTGGTTCCACGGTGCCTCCTCATATCGGTGCCGGACAGGCGCGGCGTCGCCACGAGCCGAGGTTGTCGGTGGGCCTCGTCCGTCGGGCACATGGTCGGTCAGCTCACGATTCGATCTGATCGGACTTCGGGTGGCCGACGCTCGGAGCACAGGCGGGCTTTCAGTGAACGCAAGACCCCGAGCAAAACGTACATCGCCGACCCTCCCGTGGTTTGGCGGCATACTCTGATATACCCACGGGTGTGTTCAGCTGTCGGGACCCGCCGTTCCTATGCGCGCTTGAGCGACAGTTGCATCACGTTGATGCTGCCGGTGCGGAACCCGGCCTGGCAGTATGAGAGATAGAACCGCCACATGCGTTCGAAGCGTTCATCGAAGCCGAGGGCGCGCACCTGCTGGATCGTGTCCATGAAGCGCTCCTCCCAGGCGTGCAGGGTGAGTGCGTAGTCCTGGCCGAAGAACGTCGGCTCGCCACAGGCGAGACCGGCTGTCGCGGCAACGGATGCGAATCGCTCGGGGCTCGGCAACATGCCTCCCGGGAAGATGTAGCGCTGGATGAAGTCCGGCTTGGCGGCGTAGTCCTCGAGGCGGTGATCCTCGATGGTGATGACCTGCATCGCTGCGCGCCCGCCCCGTACGAGTGCGTCGCGAACCGCGCCAAAGAACGCCGGCCAGTAGCGCATGCCGACGGCTTCGAACATCTCGATGGAGGCGACGTGGTCGAAGCACTCGGCGAGGGCGCGATAGTCCTGATGCCGGATATCCACGACGCTCTCGAGCCCTTCTTCGGCCACGCGCCGACGCGCCCAGGTCAGCTGCTCGTCGGAGATGGTGATTCCGGTAACGCGCAGCCCCCGCGTCTTGGCGGCGTAAATCGCGAAGCCACCCCAGCCACAGCCGATCTCGAGCAGGTGTTGTCCTGGTCGGGCTTCGAGAAGGTCGAGCAGCCGGTCCCACTTGCGTCGCTGGGCGGTCTTCAGGTCGCACGCGGTGCCGTCGAAAGCCGCGCACGAGTACGTCATGTCCGGGTCGAGCCACAGGGCATAGAAGTCGTTACCCAGGTCGTAGTGGTGACCGATGTTGCGTCTACTGCCCCGCGGCGTGTTCGCGCGAAGCGCGTGGATCGCGCGGTTGACCGGGTTGAGCGGCGCCGTCACGCGGCCGCCGACCTCGCGCGCGGCGTCGAGGTTGAGCGCGGCGAATTCGAGCAGCGCGGTCAGGTCGGGCGTGTCCCACGCTCCGCGCATGTATCCCTCGGCCAGGCCGATGCTCCCACCGAGAGCCATCCGGCGCACGCTCGCCGGGTCGCGGATCAGGATAGTGGCGCTCGGCCCGTCGTGAGCGCCCTCGAACCTGAGTCGCCGACCGTCGGACCACACGACTTCAAGCGATCCGTATGGCGCGCGTCTGAGCGCGAGCGCGACGCCCCGGCCGAACAGTCCGAGGCCGCGGAGATCAGTCCGCGCCGTCTCTGAGTACGCGTTGCGGGTCAATGGTCGTCTCCTCGTCGGGGGCGCCCGGGTCGCTGAAGAAGCCCACCCGTTTCGCGGCAAGTCTGATCGCCTGGAAGTGGATAAGCAGCCAGGCGCGCAGCGGCATCGAGATGTACGTGCGGTTGAGGCGTGAGAGCGTGACGTCATCGAAGGGGTGTTCGGTCAGGTTGATGCCCGCCACGAATGTCGGGGCTCCCTCGATATCCTCATGGATGGACGCCGAGAGTGTCTCGCCGGGCATGGTGAACCGGAAGCGGTAGCGCGCGTCCATCGGCATGAACGGCGAGACGTGGAAGAGCTTGGGCGCGAACAGATCCTCGCCGAACTCCATCGCGCCGCCCTCTTCATGCAGCAGGTAGTTGTGATGCCCGCCGAAGGTGTTCTGTACCTCGGCCAGCACCGCGCGCAGCGTGCCGTCGGCTCCGAAGCAGTACCAGAACGAGACCGGATAGAAGCCGAACGGCCCACCGCGCAGCATCGTGAGTATGCGCACGACTCCGCCGGCCAGGTCGATGCCCGCCTGCGCAAGCACTCGGTCGATCCAGGCACGGAGGGGGGAACCGTCGCGCGGGCCATGGTCGCGGTTCCGGAAGACGGCCCATGCGCGAGCGTCGTGTCCGAAGCCGCTGACCGTACGTCCCAGGTCTTCGAGCTCCGCAAGATCCAGGTATGCGAACCAGATCCGGTAGCGGAACGAGTTCTTTGCCGGGCGCGACCGCGCGTGCATGACGCTGCCCTCGTACAGGCGGCTGTTCATGAGCGGCTCCCGTCCATCGCCGGGTCGAGCACCCGGCCCCACGGCGGGGCGATACCGAGGAGTCCGGCCACGCGCAGTCCCGAGACGCAGCCGTCCTCGTGGAAGCCGTAACGTTGCCATGCACCTGCGTACCAGGTGCGCCGGGCGCCCTGGATGAGGCCGATGTCCTTCTGCGCCGCGATCGCCGCGGCTGTGAACTGCGGGTGGGCGCTTCCAAAGCGCTTGACGATCCTCGACTCGTCGATCGGGCGCATGCTATTGAGCGAGACGAGCAGACGCGTGGGGACACGGTGTTGCTGCAGCACGTTCAGCTGGTAGTGCACCGCCACCGGCGCATCTCCGTGGCCGTCCGAGACGTAGTTCCACGCCGCCCAGGCGCGTCGGTTTCGCGGTAGCTGAGATGCGTCGGTGTGCAGCACGGTGTCGTTCTGTTCGTAGCCGAACGCCGAGAGCACGCGGGTCTCGTCTTCGTCCGGGTCGGCCAGCATCGCGAGCGACTGGTCGGCGTGGCTGGCCAGGACCACACCGTCGTAGGAGAGGGTTTCGCCGGTTCTCAGGCGCAACTCCACCCGGTCGTCGAAGCGCTCCACGCGCGCCACCTCGGCCGAGGTCCGAACGCGCCCGCTCACGCGCTCGGCCAGCGCGAGCGTGTAGCGCCGGGCACCGCCCGGTACGCTCTTCCACAGCGGCTTGCCGGTGACGTGAAGCAGTCCGTGGTTGTTGCAGAAGCGCAGAAACGTCCCGGCAGGGAACTCGAGCATGCCTCCGGCGGGGGTCGACCAGATCGCGGCGCCCATCGGCACGAGATACCAGTCGGTGAACGCGCTGCCGTACCCCTCGCGCGCGAGAAGCTCGCCGAGGCTCATCGAGTCTATGGTCGGGTCGGCGAGCAGGCTCTCTGACGAGCGGGAGAGCTTCAGCACGTCGGCGAGCATGCCCCAGAACGCCGGTCGAGCCAGGTTACGCGGCTGAGCGAAGAGTCCCGCCAGATCGCCGCGCCACTCGAGGTCGTCGGCGAGGTGCTGAACCGAGAACGACATGTCGGCGTCCTGCTCTTCGATACCGAGATGCTCGAACAGACGGATGAGATTCGGGTAGGTGCGGTGGTTGAAAACCATGAAGCCGGTGTCCGCAGCAAGCGCCTGTCCGTCGAGCGAGACATCCACGGTGTGCGTGTGCCCGCCGAGCCGATGCTCGGCCTCAAGCACATCGACCTCGTGTTCACGCGAGAGCAGCCACGCGGCGGACATGCCCGAGATGCCGGAACCCACAACGGCGAGCTTCACGAGGTCTCCTTTGGCGATCGGTCGGGCAGAACCCGGTCCCAGGGCATAGTATATCCAGTAGAGGAAGTCGTAGACTCCGTCGCGAAAGGCCCCGCGCGTGCCATCGATTCTCATCACCGGTGTCAGTTCCGGGCTCGGACATGCGCTTGCCATCAAGGCGCACGGCGAGGGGTGGCGCGTCTTCGGGACGGTGCGTGATAACCAGCACCCCGAAACCTACGATCTTCCCGCCGAGGTCACGCTCTACCGCCTCGACCTGCGGTTCTCGCGCGCGCTCGAGGCGCTCGCCCGGCGGTTCATGGCCGAGAACGGTCTGCCGCCGGACGTGTTGGTCAACAACGCCGGGTACACCATGTACTCACCCGTTGAGGAAGCCGACCCCCAGGCCACTCGCGATATCTTCCAGGTGAACACGTTCGCGCCCGTCGAGCTCACGCGTGCGTTCCTGCCAGCGATGCGCACGCGCGGCAGCGGTACCATCGTCAACGTCACCTCGCTCGGTGGCCGAATGGTCTTTCCCTTCTTCACCACGTACAACGCCTCCAAGCACGCGCTCGAGGGCTTCAGCGAAGGTCTCTGGCACGAACTCAAGCCGTTCGGCATCAGGGTCAAAGCCGTTGAGCCCGGGTACGTCGACACGCCGATCTACCGGGCGATGGAGGAGCGCGCCGAGCCGACGGGGCCGTACGCGCCGTTCCTGACGGCGATGAACGCCTTCAGCCGGGGAGTGACCAACCGGACGAGCCCTGCCGACGCGGCCGGAGAGGTCTGGGTCGCGATCACAGACTCCTCGGACAGGCTTCGCTACCCGGTTGCCGCCTATGCGCGGCCGCTCCTTGCCGCTCGACGTCTGCTCGGCGACCGGCGCGTCATGCGATTCATGCACCGCCGCTGGATGGGGCGGGACTCGGGATGATGCGGTCGCTCAGGATGGCCCGGGCTGTGGTCGCGTGCGTTCTTGCGGCCGCGATCACCGTGGCCATCCCCATGCCGGGGGTCGCGTCGCCTCAGGCCGTCGAAACGGG
Organism: Coriobacteriia bacterium; assembly: GCA_034368805.1. Classification (GTDB taxonomy): domain Bacteria; phylum Actinomycetota; class Coriobacteriia; order Anaerosomatales; family Anaerosomataceae; genus UBA2272. The sequence goes on along the minus strand of JAXMLJ010000107.1, from coordinate 67,522 downwards.
CCCCGGACGCGTGATCGTCGCGTGGACCGATGTCCGCGACGAGGGCCGCGTCCGTGCTCGCCTGGCCGGATGGGGACTCGGCGAAGCACGACGACTGTACGGCGAGCGCGGCCTCGTGCTGGACGCACCGGCCGGGGTGAGTGCGGAGGCGCTCGCGCGGACGCTCTCGGCGATACCGGGAGTCGCCTATGCCGAGCCCGACCATCCCGTCAAAGCTCTGTGGACGGCGGGTACACCCAATGACCCCGCTTTCGCCGACGGAACGCAGTGGGCTCCGCGGCGCATCCAGGCCGAGAGCGCCTGGGAGCTCACACGCGGGAACGATGTGCTCGTGGCCGTGGTGGACACCGGTGTCGCTCTCGACCACGAGGATCTCGCGGCTCACATGTGGATCAACCCCGGCGAGATTCCGGGAAACAGCATCGACGATGACGACAACGGCTTCGTCGATGACGTCGCGGGCTGGGACTTTGTGAACCAGGACGGCAAACCTGACGACGACAACGGGCATGGCACGCACTGTGCCGGTATCGCCGCAGCTGTGACCGACAACGGTCGCGGCATCGCAGGGATGGCCCCGGGCGCACGGATCCTTCCGGTCAAAGTGCTCGACAGCCGTGGTTCGGGGAGCTCGGCGGTGCTCGCCGAGGGGATCGACTACGCCGTTGACGCGGGCGCCGACGTCGTCAGCGTGAGCGTCGGCGGGTCGATCGGGAGCCTGACGGTTGCGGCAGCCGTGGCCCGTGCGCGCTCGGCGGGAGTGTTGGTGGTTGCGGCGGCGGGCAACGAGGGTGGTGCCGTGCTCTACCCGGCCGCCTACCCTGAAACCATGTGCGTCGGAGCGACCGATGCGGCCGACGTGCGCACGACGTACTCGAACTACGGTTCTGCAATGGACATCGTTGCGCCCGGCGGAACGTCCGACGCCGCGGTCTATTCCACGGTCAGGTACGACGGTTACGGCACCAAATACGGTACCTCGATGGCCACGCCGCACGTGGCGGGTGTCGCCGCGCTCCTCCTCGGCGAGCGGCCACACCTGTCGCCCGAGGCGCTTAGGTTCCTTATCGGGTCCACGGCGACCGATCTCGGCTCTCAGGGCCGGGACGACTACTACGGCGATGGCCTCGTGCAGGCACGTTCGGCCATCGACCTGATGCTTGCCGACAGCACCCCCCCGGAGAGCACGTGCACGACACGTGTCGCACCTCCCGAGGGTGTCGAGATCGCTATCGATGCCGACGATGTGGGTCTCGGGGTGGATCGCGTCGCGTGGACGCTCGACGGCACGACCACCGGTGTCGGTGACCGGATCGAACTGACGTATCCCGGCGAGCACACACTCCAGTACGCGGCGGTCGACCTTGCGGGCAACCGCGAGGCGACGCGATCGGTCACGGTGTCTGTCACCGACACGTTGCCGCCGGTCACGACAAGCGACGCCCGGTCTGCCTACTATGGTGGATCGGCGATGATCACGCTGGCGGCGGCCGACCGCGGGATCGGTGTCGCCACTACGGTGTGGTCGCTCGACGGGGCCCCATCACGAACAGGTACGGTCATCAAGACGACGGTCATCGGTGACCACGAACTCGCGTTCAAGTCGGTCGACCTGCTCGGTCACGAGGAGGCGACGCAGACCGTCGAGTTTCGCGTCTGGGGCACGGCGGACGTGCAACGTATCAACGGTGTCGACCGCTACGGAACGGCGGTCGCGGCGTCCGGGAGCGCGTTTGCCAACGGAGCAGGCCCGGTCGTGGTCATGGCAAGCGGCCAGGACTTTCCCGATGCGCTCGCCGCATGCGGACTGGCCGGAGTGCTTGACGCCCCCGTACTGCTGACGCGGCCGAACGCGCTCCCGCCGGGAGTCGTCAGCGAGCTCGAGCGACTCGGGACGGGGCGCGTCGTGCTCGTCGGGGGCATTCGGGCGATCGGAGACTCGGTCAAGGCCGAACTGGACGCAGCGGGCATCGAGGTCGAGCGCGTTGCGGGCGCGGACCGCTACGAGACGGCGGCCGCTGTTGCGGCGCAGATGGCGGTCGTGACGGGGCCCTCGCCGGCAGTGACGTTCATCGTCCGGGGCGACGATTTCGCCGACGCTCTCGCAGTCGCCCCGCTCGCGCATCAGCGAGGGTACCCGGTCCTGCTCACGCGTCCGGATGCGCTTCCGCGGGCCACCGAGATCGCCCTCGACAGACTCTCGCCCGGCGCCATCGTGATCGCCGGCGGGGTCGCCGCCGTCGATACCATCGTTGCCGGGCAGGTCGGGGCTGTCTCGGGCGTGACCGTGCTGCGCATCGGTGGCGACACGCGGTACTCGACGGCCGCGCTCGTGGCCGACCGGGCGCATTCGGAGGGTTGGGCTGACGGCGTGTACGCCGGCGTCGCGACGGGGGTCGACTACCCCGACGCGCTTTCTGGCGGCGCGGCTGCCGGGGCACACGGCGGGGTCATGATCCTCACCGCACCGACGTCGCTCTCAGCCGAGGCGGGGGCGTACATCCGGGATCACATCGGGGCCGGGGGCCCTGTCCGCGTCTTTGGCGGGACGGCGGCGGTGAGTGCCGGGGTCGTCACGGAGCTCAGAGCCATTCCCCTCCTGTGACCGCGTCGGCCGCTCAGCCGCCGATCATCGAAACGGTGACCTCATGGGTCGCACCGTCGGCGAGCAGCGGGATGTGGCAGTCGTCGACCCGTGTGCCATCGAGCGTGACATGCGCGACACCCCGGTTAGCGCCGCGGGGGTTCTCGACCGCGATATCGTAGCGCGTGTCGCCCGAACGATACGTGAGCCGGAACGAGGTCCACGTCTTTGGCACGCACGGATCGATGATGAGCCAACGGCCGTCGCCGTCCGATTCGGTGCGCAGGCCCAGTAGCTCGCGCACAGCCACCCGGTAGAACCACGCCGCCGAGCCGGTGTACCAGGTCCAGCCGCCGCGACCGACGTGCGGCTCGACCGCGTAGACGTCAGCGGCGACCACGTATGGCTCCACGTGATAGCGCTCCACAGCCGCAGCGTCCAGTGCGTGTCGTATCGGATTGATGAGGCTCAGCAGGGAGTGGGCTTCGTCGCCGTCGCCGAGTCGAGCGTAGGCGAGGGCGACCCACAGCGCCGCATGCGTGTACTGCCCGCCGTTCTCGCGCACGCCCGGTACGTATCCCTTGATGTATCCGGGATCGTGCTCGAGCAGGTCGAACGGCGGCGTCAGCAGCTTGATGAGACCGTCGTCCCAGCGCACGAGCTGCTCTTCCACCGACTCCATGGCGCGCCGCGCCCGCTCGGGATCGCCCTGGCCGGACAGGACGGACCACGCCTGCGCGATCGCGTCTATCCGGCACTCGGCTGACTCCGAAGAGCCGAGAGGCGTGCCGTCATCGAAGTACGCGCGTCGGTACCAGGAGCCGTCCCAACCGGACCGCTCGATGGCGGCCACGAGCGCCGCGGCTCGCTCGCGCAGTGAGATCGCGCGCGCCGCGTCGCCCCTTTGGTCACAGATCCCGGCGAACGACCGCATGACGACATCGAGGAACCACGCCATCCACACGCTCTCCCCGTGACCGCCGATGCCTACGCGGTTCATGCCGTCGTTCCAGTCGCCACCGCCCATAAGGGGCAGCCCGCGTTCGCCTAAGGGGGCATGGTCGAGCGCGCCGAGACAGTGGTCGTAGAGGGTGGCAACGGTCAGGGAGGGGTTCGGCTGGAGGTAGAGGTCCTCGCGCCCGTCGGGGATCGGGGGGCCCTCGAGGTACGGGGTCTCCACATCGAGCACGCTCGTATCGCCGGTGGCACGCACGTACTCCGCGGTGACGAACGGCAGCCAGTGCCGGTCGTCGCTGATGTGCGTGCGGACGCCCCGGCCACTGATCGGCTGCCACCAGTGCAGAACATCCCCCTCGGGGAACTGGTGTCGTGACGCCTCGATGATGTGCTCGCGCACGAGATCCGGGCGGATATCGATCAACGCAAGACAGTCTTGCAGCTGGTCGCGGAAGCCGTAGGCGCCGGACGACTGATAGGTGGCGGTGCGACCCCAGACGCGGCAGGCGAGTGACTGATAGAGCGCCTGCCCGTTGACCATGAGGTCGAGCGCCCGGTCGGGGGTCTGCACCTCCACCGTCGTGAGCAACTCCCGCCAGGCTCCCTTGACCGACTCGAGTTCCGCGCCGGCAGCGCCCGGCTGTCTCAGGCGGTCGACGACGGCGTGTGCCGCCTCCACGGTCTCGGTCTGGCCGAGCAGGAAGACGAGTTCTCTGCTTTCGCCGGGCTGGAGCTCGACGATCCTCATCAGCGCGCCACAGTTGTCGTGGAACCGGCCGGTCTGCCCACCGAGGCCGCGACGACGCATCGCCGCCGGAGCAGTCGGTGTGCCGTTTCGGCCGATGAACTCGGTGCGGCTTGCTGTGAACGAGTGCAGCTCCCCATCGGAAGCTAGAAACGCCGGACGCCCGGGGAAGTCCATGTTGAACCAACTGTGCGCCATGAGCACCCCGGCGCTCTCGTCCCACCACGTCACGACACGCTGCTGCGCCTTGCTGCGCGAGTCGCCGAGGCTCCATTCCACGTTATGGGTGACCGAGAGGCGCCGGGCTTCCGTGCCGGTGTTCGTGAGCCTAAGGCGTGCGATCCTGACCGGATCTTCGGCGGCCACGAACCAGTCGAGCTCGTGGCCGATGCCGTGACTGTCGTGCTCGAAGCGAGAGTAGCCCTTACCGTGACGCACGATGTACGTGCCGTCGTCGTGAACGGGAAGCGGCGTCGGACTCCAGAACTGCCCGGTCGCCTCATCGCGGACGTAGATGCATTCGCCCGTGCCGTCCGAGACCGGGTCGTTGTTCCACGTGGTGATACGGTTCTCGTGGCTGTTCTCGGCCCACGTGCAGCCGATGCCCGCCTCGGATACGAGCGTGCCGAAGTGCGGCGTGGCGATCACGTTGACCCAGGGCGCCGGCGTGGTACGCCCTCCTTCGAGCACGATGACGTATTCGCCGGTGACGGGGTCGAAGCCGCCGAGTCCGTTGTCGTAGAGGAGCTCGGGCCGCACGCGCGGGACGTCCGGATACGTCATCGCATCGTGCGTCGGCACGAACGGGTCGGGTAGATCGGGGTGCTGCGCGCGCTGGTTGAGCTGGAGCGTGATCGGGCCGCTGTCGCCGGTGATGACGACGCGGGCCATGCTCGTGAGCAGGTTGAGTACGTCGGGCTGCATGTGGTCCGCGTTGCGCAGGTGCACGCCGCCCGGTCGGTCGGCGAGTTGGAGTGCGTGGCCCGTCCGCATGAGCATCCGCAGGCGACCGTCGAGTTCCGAGGAGTACGCGCTCGGTTTGATGTTCAGGATCACGAGGTCGCAGACGAAGCCCTTGCTGCGCCAGTACTGGTGCGCGAGTAGCGTCTGCCGCACGAGGGGCGCCTCTTCGAGGCGCTCGATCTTCACGAGGAGGATCGGGTCGTCTCCCGAGATTCCGATCGGCCACAGCCCGGAGGCCGGCAGTCGGTTCTCCACGTCGGTCATCACCTTGAGTCGCGAGTGCGGGTCGGTGAGCAGCAGGCGCGACGCGAGCCTGAGGAACGTGACCGACTCCTCGGGCGTTATCCCGAGGTCTCGCAGTTCGATCTGGCTTGTCGACCACGCAAGGTCGGCCGCGCGCTGCGCGTTGGCGATGTCCGAGTACTTCTCCGCGAGGGCCATCACTTCTTCGCGCGATTTCGCGGCACCGGTCACGTAGGCAAGGTGGGCGCTCTGCCCGGCCTCGATCACGAGGGGTTGCCTGATCGAGCACATCGGATCGAGGACCGCTCCGGTCGTCTGCGTCAGGCGTCCGTCGCCGTGAATCGCACTGGCGTCGACCGGCGTGCGCAATCTGCCGAGGAAGGCGGCCCGGTCGGTCTCGTACGACCACGAGCACGACCCGATGCTCTCGCACGCCAGCATGTGCAGTCCCCAGTACCGTGGCTCGTCGTCCGAGCGGGGTCGCCGTGTGAACAGCAGCGCGTGGTACTCGTCGATCGCCTCGGTCTGCACGAACAGGTTGCTGTACGCCTTGTGCGCGTGATCCGCCCCCAGCGGTGCGAGGTTCACCTCGAGGTACGACGTCACCTCAAGGGCGAGCGGTGCAGTGCCGTGGTTCGTGACCGTCAGACGGCGTACTTCGACGTCGTCTTCCGGGGAGACGATCACCTCGGTGTGGGTCTCCACCTCGCCGTCGTACCGGCGGAAGTCGGCCTTGTCCGCCGAGAAGGTGACGTGATAGTCGTCCGGCTCGGCGAGCGTCGGCTGGAACGCCGCCGACCACACTCGGCCGCTTTCGACGTCCTTGAGGTACAGGAACGTGCCCCAGCAGTCGCGGGTGAGATCCTCTCGGTAACGGGTGACGGTGCGATCCTTCCAGCGGCTGTAGCCGCCGCCGCCGTTGGTGACCATGACCGAGTAGGTGCCGTTCGAGAGGAAGTGTGTGGCCGGCACCGGAGTGTCGGCGAGGGGGTATGCGCGTGTGACCGGCGGCGGCACCTCGCGCACCGATCTCACGAACTCGACCTCCTCCACGCGTGGCGTTGCGAGCTGGATGCGCCGCGGCACGCGCTCCTGGAGCAGCAACTCGGCCGAGGCGACGAGCGGATCGGCGTGGAAGCGCTCCTGCATGCGGAAGTCCGTAAGCATGTTGCCAAGTGCGACAAGGCTCATTCCCTGGTGGTGCGCCATGTACGCCTTGACGATCGCGCGCTCGCGCCCGGCCGGCACACGCCCCGGCGTGTAGTCGATGGCCTCGTAGTATCCGTAGCGGCCCTCACCGCCCTGGCGCGCGATCTCGGCCAGGTTGTCGAGTGCATCGCGCGGCGCGACCATGAGCGCGAGTACGGTGGCATACGGGGCGATGACGACGTCGGCCGAGAGGCCGCGTTTCAGACCGAGTCCGGGTACCCCGAATGCCTGGTACTGGTAGGTGAGCTCCACGTCTTTGGCGTTGAACGCCGACTCGGAGACGCCCCACGGCACACCTCGCTGACGACCATACTGGATCTGCCTCCGCACGACGCTTACGTACGTGCGGTGAAGCAGCGTGTCCGGCCAGCTCTTCATCACGAGCAGCGGCATGAGGTACTCGAACATGCTCGCGCTCCAACTGACAAGCGCGGTACCGCCGGCGGCACGCGTGATCGCGCGTCCGAGGCGGAACCAGTGCTCCTGCCCCACGTCTCCTTTGGCGACGGCCAGGAAGCTCGCCAGACGGCACTCGCTTGCGAGCATGTCGTAGTACGAGTCGTCCAGACGACCCTCGGCTGCGTTGAAGCCGATGGAGAAGAGCATGCGGCGCTCGTCGTAGAGCATCGCGAAGTCTGTGTGCTCCCACATCTCCCGGGCGATGTCGGCCGCAAGGCGGAGCTCTGCGAGCAGCGCCGCGGCGGGCGTCCGGCTGCGTCGGATGCCATCGGCCACACGTTCCGCCCACCCGGCGTCCGGGCCATCTCCGGATGCCATCTCATCGAGGTGTGCGAGCGCCCCGGCAAGCCCCTCGGCGAGCCCGACGAGACTCGGCACATGGCCGATGAGCGGCGCGAGGGCGCCGTCGGGCCGACCCGCGTGGGTGCCGGCCGCGGCGAGCACGTCGCGTGCCCAGGGCGCAAGATCCGCGATGAGGCCGAGCGGCGCAGCTATGGCCGCCCGGAGGTCATCGAGCGCGGCGCCCGCCGTTGCGTGCGCGGGTTCTCCGGGAGGCTCCCCGTCGGGCGTCTTGAGCGAGGCAGGGAGGGCATCGGCCAGTGCCGACAGACCCTCGAGCGCGGCCAGCCACTCGCCGAGGTTTTCCGGAGGACTGTCCAGGCTGATGCGTCGGACGATCTCCTCGAGCGCGGTGTGCGCCTGCGAGAGGGCGGGGCCGTCGTGTGGCGCCCGGCGCGCGCGTTGGAGTCCCTCGAGCGCAAGGCGCGCGGTATCCGCGATGCCGTCGAGCGTCTGAGGACCGAGCAACTCGCGCTCCGAGGCCTCAAGAAGTCCGACCCGGAGCGTGAGCAGATGCCCCGCGAGGTTGCCCGAGTCGACTGTGGAGACGTATGTCGGACGCAGCGGCTGTAGCGTGAGAGTGTCGTACCAATTGTAGAAGTGCCCGCGGAAGCGCTCCATGCCCGCCATCGTGTGTAGTGTGCGCGATACGTGCCCGACGAGTCCGGCCACGGTCACATAGCCCAGGTCGTGCGCGGTCATGTACGAGATGAGTTGAAGCCCCATGTTCGTGGGGGAGGTGCGATGGGCGACCTCGCCCTTCGGCTCCTCCTGGAAGTTGTCCGGCGCAAGGCGGTTTGACTCAGCGGTCACGAACGTCTCGAAGAACCGCCAGGTCTTGCGGGCGATGCGACGCATCGCCGCTACATCGGCCGGTACCACGCCCGACTCCGGCTCGGGTGTCGGGCGGCTCGCACGCCACGCCGCCAGCGGTGCGGTCAGCCACACCGCGAACAAGGGAGCCGCCGAAAGCAGCGCCCGGGGTCCGGCGGCGCCGAGTGCTACAGGAGCCGCGAGGAGTGCGGTGATCGCAGTCGCGGGCCACATCCGCTTGACGAACGCGCCAAGGTCGGTCGTGCCGAGGCGGCGCTCGGCCTCGGCAGCGGTCTCCCACTCGAGGAGGTTTCGGTGGCTTATGGCGATGCGCCAGCACGCCCGGACGATCGCGTCGGTCATGAGGTACGCCTGGTGAGGCAGCACTGCGACGTTGAGAACGTTGCGGAGGACGTCGCGCTTGAGGTCGGAGACGAAGGTGGTGGTGTCCGAGCGCGTGTCGGCGGGAGGCCTGCGGAAGACCACGGAGTCGGCGAACTGGAAGTACAGCGGGAAGAAGAGCAGCCCGAACAGGATGCCGAGCCACGCCCAGCCTGCATGAGGCAGGAGCATGAAGCCGGCCGTCGCGAAGAGCATCATGACAGGCGCCGAGAGGCTCCGCCGGAGGTTGTCGGCGATCTTCCAGCGATGCAGACCAGTGAGCGGGGTTCGTTCGGTCCCGCCCACCACCGGGACTCGCGGCAGGAGCCACGGGATCGTCTGCCAGTCACCACGGACCCATCGGTGGAGTCGCGCGCAGTGCGAGATGTAGCTCGCGGGCTGGTCGTCGAGGACCTCCACGTCCGACGCGAGCGCGGTACGAAGGTACGATCCCTCGAGCAGGTCGTGAGAGAGCAGCGTGTTTTCCGGGAAGCGCTCGTCGAGTGCGGCGTTGAAGATGTCGATCTCGAATATCCCTTTGCCGGTGAACGAGCCCTCGCCGAAGACGTCCTGGTAGGTGTCCGAGACGGCGCCTGCGTACGGATCGATGCCGGTGACGCCCGAGTAGACCCACGCGAAGAGGCTGTCTGTCGAGCCCTCGAGCGACATCGCCACGCGTGGCTGCACAAGGCCGTATCCGCGCCTGACGGTTCGTGTGCCAGGGTCGAGCTCGGCCCTGTTCAGCGGGTGGGCGATCGTCGAGATCAGTTTGCGCGCGCCGTCGCGCGGCAGCACGGTATCGGTGTCAAGCGTCACGAGGAACGTCATACCGTGGAACCCGGCCGCATCCCCATCGACGACCTCGAACGAGGTGTCTGTCGCTCCCCGAAGCAGCCGGCAGAACTCGGTCAGCGCACCGCGCTTGCGCTCCCAGCCCATCCAGGTCCGGTCGGCCTCGCTGTAGGTGCGACCACGGACGAAAAGACTGAACGGACGACTGCCAAGTCGTCCGTATCGATGGTTGAGAACCGCGATGCCGTGTCGGGCTGCCTCTATGACGGCCGCATCTCCAGGCAGTCTCTGCTCGGCTGCGCCCCGCAGGTCGGCCAGGATGCCGAACCGGATGTTGGGGTCGGTGTTTGCCAGGTAGCCGATCTCCATGTTGTCGATCACATGTTGCGCGGACTGTGGAGAGGTCAGCAGCGCCGTGTAGACCACCATCGTGCGGTGCGCGGGGGACACGGGCTTGCGGTAGTCGATCTTGGGGAGCGTCCGTGCCGGCCAGAGCCACGCCGAGACCCGGTTGACGATGGTGAGCGCAACGTCCGAGACCGGCAGCAGCGCCAGCAGCGCCAGGACCACCGAGACGCCAACGCTTCCCGAGACGTCCCATGCGAACAAGCTGACGCCTGCGGCGAGAGCGACGGTGACGAGCGCGAACAGGCCCCAGAAGACGAGGCCGCGCGCCGCGAGCGGACCGCGATACAGGCGCTCCTTTAGATGCGGGCGATAGCCGATCGCTTGCTCGAAGGCGTAGCGCCCCGAGCTGATGAGGTAGTGACCGACATGACCGCGCACTGCGTCGGCCGGGTCCTTGGCGAGCGCGTCGAGTGCGTGGCTCATCGCGGCTTCGGCAATGCCGATCTCGTCGAGGGGGCAGCGCCGGGCGATCGACTCGATCGCGTGCCGGTAGCGGTCGCGGCTCCGGAAGTCCATCCTGGCGTACGTGCCGGCGGGGTCCTCCCGCAAGACGTGTTCGACGAGGCTCGTATGCTCGAAGAAGTCCCGCCACTCGAGCGCGTCGAGGAAGCGGACGCTCGTTATCGCGTTGGCCACCGATACCTGATCGGCCGCCTGTTCCTGATGTGCGGCAAGGGTCACCTGCTCAAGGGTCACGCCGCGAGCGGCGAGCGTCGTCTCGAGCCAGTCGGCAAGCGGCGCGAGAGCGACGTCCTGACCGGCGAGGCGCTGCGACAGTCGCACGATGAACGGCGCCGGCGCCTCGGCATGGGCGAGATCGAGCTCGGTGATGCGCGCAGCGACCGCTTCGGGCCCGTCGTCCCCCGCAGCAAGCAGTCGGTCGGCGAAGCGGTCTCCGGCAACGACCGACTGATGCGCGTCGAGGACCCGGAGGGCGAGGCGCCGCAGGTTCTCCACGAGGGTGATCCGTAGCATGATCGGGACGGCCCAGACCTCGCCGATGGTCAGCGGTGAGGCGTCTTGGTACGCCATCGTGAACGACTCGAGGCTCGTCTGGTCTATACGCGAGTCGGTGTGTGAGACGAGGGTGACCATCATCTCGAAGACGCGCGGCAGCAACCGGTAGTCACCGGTCGAGAGCCGGGGGAGCTCCGCTCCGTAGTGTGCGGGGAGATCGTCGCGTACGAGCCGGATCTGCTCCTCGATGAGATAGTAGTTGTCCAGCAGCCATTCGGCGGCGGGAGAGACCGGGATGTTCTCGTGGACGTCCGCTGCCAGCCTTCGGTACACGGTGGCCAGCTCCCGTTCGGCGATCGCGAGGAGATCGAGCAGAGGTGTACGAGACTCGCGCGTCGCGCACGTCCACTTCTGATCGCGCGCGAGAGCACGAGCCGAAGCGGCGAGCCGGTCCGCACCGAGGAGTCCGCCGCGCAGCGGCACGGCAGCAGCAGGCAGCACGACCTCGTCTGTCGCCGTGACGGATCTCACGATCTCCCCTCACACCCTTCGTGCCGGCGGCCCGGTTCGCTTGCCCGTATTGTGACACGTTCGCCTGATCAGGCGTCGCGAGAATGCGGCATGTAGCTTGCTAGAGGCATACCCCAATGGGTATCTTGAATCCGATGGTTATCGGATCGGAGGTCATATGGGTCGTTTCAGACGGTCGGCGTCACTCCTGGCTGCGGTGGTCATAGCGGCAGGATTCGCGCTTTCCGCGTGCTCTGCCGAATCCGGCGTCGTCGACAACGGACGACTGGTGGATTTACAGGCTGACGCAGCGCGTATCGTCGACGTACGTACGGCCGGAGAGTATGGGGCCGGGTACATCCCTGGTGCTGAGAACGTCCCGATGATGGGGCTCTCTGCGGCTGCAGCGTCCTGGGATCCGGCCGAGCCGATCGTGGTGTACTGCGCCACGGGCGAGCGTAGCGCCGAGGCCGCGCAGATCCTGCGCACGCTCGGCTTCGAGCGGGTCTACGACCTGTCGGCGGGCATCATCGCGTGGAACGGCGAACTCGCCGGGGGAGCGCCTCCCATAAGCGAGTCGCCGGCGGACGCCGGTGGTCAGACGGGTTCGCTCCCGGTCGCGTACGAGTTCTACACCGACTGGTGACCTAGCTGCCGCGATGTGGCGCCTGTGGTCGACAGGCTCAAGACAGAGTACGAGGGAATCGTCGAGTTCCGGCTGGTCAATGTGGACACGGATCCCGAGGGCCAGGCTCTCATGACAAAGTACAACGCACAGTTCGTTCCCACGTTCGTGTTCCTGAACGCCGATGGCTCGGTGGGTCAAATGATCGTGGGTGCGCAGGAAGAGGCTGTCTTGCGAGATGCGCTCGACGCACTCAAGTAGTCCCCGCAGGTAGAAACCGTGCGTGCCGGGTACGAACTCCAGTGAGGGTGCGCGAGCGCCCTGAAGGTTCTCAACTGGAGAGTGGGTGACCCTATCGAGTGAACAGTGACGATGCAGGGTTCACCACCGGGACGGTCGATGAAGGGTCCCACGGGGTACGTGCGTGAAGTACACCGTTCGTGCAATGTCCGTTGTTCGTTGAACGAGTATTGTCCGTGCAGTCTATTCCGTACGTGCACTGATCACGTGACCCGCGGGGTACCGGGCATAAGCCTCTGGAATCTGTAGAGGTGCGGCCGACAGGGCACCAACTCGATCGGCCAAGAGCTTCTCAGGATGGCCCTTTGGAAGGGCGCCTCGGGCGGTGCGACGGCCGTCCCGGTGATTGCGAGTATGAGGGCGGGCGCCTCGGGTGCCTGCCCTTTCCTCATGCGTCCGGGTGGGCTTGCCGGTGCCGTTCTTCAGGCCGTACGGGATGCTATACTGTCCGTCGCAGGCCGCCTGATCGTGCGGTCCAACGGGCGAGTGGCGCAACGGGAGCGCACCTGCTTTGCACGCAGGGGGTTGTCGGTTCGAATCCGATCTCGTCCACCACGTCACCAAAGTCGGCCGGTCACCGTACGGGTGGCTGGCCGACTCTTCTGTACGGTACGGTACGCTACGCTACGTGGAGCGAGCTGGCCTTCGGGTGCGCGGGCGCCCGGTCGAACTCGGAGGGGATCATGGGCGTGATCGTCGAAGTCACCGATCTCGAGAAACGGTTCGGAGACGTCGCCGCGGTGGCAGGGGTGTCGTTCGCTCTCGAGCAAGGCGAGATATTCGGCCTGCTCGGTCCCAATGGCGCGGGGAAGACCACGACCATCTCGATGATCTCCTGCCTGCTGGATCCCGATGCGGGGAGTATCGTCGTCGACGGTCACAGCGCGGGGACCGAAGCGCGTGCGGTCAAGGCCTCGCTCGGGGTCGTGCCGCAGGAGGTCGCGCTCTATCCCACGCTCACCGCCGCCGAGAACCTCGCCTTCTGGGGCAGGATGTACGGGCTCGGCGGGGCCGAACTCAAGCGTGCGGTCGACGCAGCGCTCGAACTCGCCGGCCTCGAGGAGCGCGCCAGAGAGCGGATCGAGACGTACTCGGGCGGCATGAAGCGGCGCATCAACATCGCGGCGGGCGTATTGCACACGCCGAAGGTTCTGCTGATGGACGAGCCGACCGTCGGCATCGATCCGCAGAGCAGGAACCACATCCTGGAGACGGTCAAGAAGCTGAACGCCTCGGGGATGACGGTGCTGTACACGAGTCACTACATGGAAGAGGTCGAGTACCTCTGCGATCGCATCGCCATCATGGACCACGGCAGGATCATCGCGATAGGGACGCTGAACGAGCTGCGCGACGTCGTGGGTGGTATGGACGTCGTGAGCGTTGCCGTCACCGACGTGAGCGAGTCCGTGCTCGAGCAGGTGCGTGCTATCCCCGGCGTGCGACAGGCGGACCAGACCGACGGGGCACTGGCGGTGCTCACGCCGAGTTCCGGCGCCATTCTGGGCAAGCTTGTCGCGACACTCGAGTCCGAGGGTGCGCACGTCACCTCGGTCTCGGTGACCGAGCCGAACCTCGAGAGCGTCTTCCTGCACCTCACCGGCAAGAGTCTGCGAGACTGACGTGCGCACGCTGCTCACCATCGCCCGCAAGGACGCCACGATCATCACGCGTGACCGCGCGGCGCTGCTCGTCATGCTCGCGATGCCGCTCGGGCTCATCTTCATCCTCGGCTCGGCGCTCGGTAGCATCGGCGAGGGCGACTCGCTCGACGTCGACGTTGCGATCGTCAATGAGGACGCCGGTGAGACCGGTGTTCACTTCGTCGAGGGTCTCACATCCTCGGCGGAGATCGACGAGCTGTTCAACATCGACGTCCGGGACGATGCCGAGAGTGTCCGCACCGATGTCGAGCGCGGTGACCTCACGGCCGCGCTGATCATCCCGCGCGACCTCACCGAGAAGATCGCAGCCGGCACGCCGGTCGGACTCGAGGTACTGCAGGATCCGGGCTCCAAGATCGCCGCAGGCATCTGGGCAGGCGTTGTTCGCGCAGGTGTCTCGAACGCGTCGGCGCAGATCATCGTAGGCGAGACGCTCGGTGAGTACTTCGCTCTGGCGGGCGGGGCACCGCCCGCAGCGACGCCGGGTGAGGCGCAACCATCAGCGCCCGAGATGGTGTTCGATGCGGTCACCGTTCGCGAGGTCGAGGCGGACGTTGAGAAACGCGTCTCGATGATCTCGTACTACGCTGCCGGAATGACGGCGATGTTCCTCCTGTTCGGCAGCATGTTTGGCGCATTCTCGTTCGTGAAGGAGCGCCGTGAGCAGACGTTCGCCCGCATGATGTCGACTCCCGCCACCACGATCGCCATCGTCGGGGGCAAGGCCATCGCGGTACTCATGATCGGCGTCGGGCAGTTCCTGGTGCTGCTTGTGGGCACGCGGATGCTCTTTGGCGTCGACTGGGGCACGGACCTTGTGGGTGTCCTGTCACTCGGCCTTGCCGAGGCTCTCGCGGGAGCGGGACTGGCGATGACGCTGGCGGCGCTCGGGAAGACCGAGCGCGCCATCGGCGGCATCGCCCCGGCTGCGATCATGCTGTTCGCAGCGACCGGCGGGTCGATGGTCCCCACCGAGCAACTGCCGAAGTTCCTGCTTCCCGTTCAGGTAATCTCGCCGGTCTACTGGGCTGTCGGCGGATTCCTCGACTTGATGCGCGGCGGGACCGCGTCGGACGTACTTATGAACGTTGCCTGGCTCCTCGTCATCGCCGCGACGCTCTTTGCGTTCGGCGTGTGGCGGCTGAGGCACGAATGATGCGTAAGATGTTCGCTCTCGCGTGGCTGAACGGGTTGCAGCTCCTGCGCAACCCGGGTGAACTCGTCGGGGTCATCGTCCTGCCGCTCGCGCTCACGATGCTCTTCGGCTCTGCCTTCTCCGGTGGCGAGGGCGAGGCGATGCGGGTGCTCTTCGTCGACGATGACGACTCCGTCTACTCTGCGCAGGTGGGTACGCTGCTCGACGTGGAGGAGTCGTTCGAGACGAGCGCGGTGTCCCGCTCGCAGGCCGAGGATCTGATAGCCTCCGGCAGCGACGGGGTCGCGGTGCTCGTGCCGGACGGATTCGAGGCGGGGCTGAAGGGCGAGGGCACCGTCATCCAGGTCCTGCGCGATCCCACCTCGGAGAGCGCGTACGCCGTCATCCCGGTCGTTCAGGGCATCGCGATGCGGATGTCGGGAAACGTGCAGACTGCCGAGGTGGTCGTGCGCATGGCGCCGCCGGGTTCGGTGGGCTTCGACGAGGTCTACGAGACCGCGAACGCGAAGTGGGACCCGAAGCCGCCGGTCTATGCCGAAGGCCAGACGGTCGTGGCCTCCGATGTCCGTGGAGACTCGGTCATGGCCGAGGGCGCCACGCTCAGTTCGATCGGGTTCACGGTCTGGTTCATCCTGTTCATGACCTTCGGTAGTGCGGGCGGTATTCTCGAGGAGCGCGAGCAGGGCACGCTTCGGCGGCTGCTCGTCGCGCCGCTTGCGAGGGGGACGCTGCTGGGTGGCAAGGTACTCGGCATCGTCATGGCGGCATCCGTGCAGGCACTCATACTCGTCGCCGTCGGGGCGCTCGTCTTCGGCGTTCCGTGGGGCCGCGACCCGGTCGCCACCGGACTTGTCCTCGGCGCGTATATTCTTGCGGGGACCGGACTTGCAGTGCTCGTCACCGCACTCGTGCGGACGCGCGACCAGCTGAGCGGCTTGAGCCCGCTCATCTCGACCGGTCTCGCGATGCTCGGTGGCTGTCTCTGGCCGATCGAGGTCGTCCCGCCCTTCATGCAGGCCATCGCGAAACTCACCCCGGCCGGCTGGGCCGTGATGGGTCTTGCCGACGTCGTTGCACGCAACCAGGGCCTCGATGCGGCGCTTCTGCCCACGACAGTCCTCCTCGGCTTCGCGGCCGTGTCGCTCGGCGCGGGCATCAAGCTGTTGAAGTTCGAGTGAGCGCGCCGACGTGAGGCGCACCGTCGACCTCAAGACCGCGCTTGCCATCGCCGTCACGCTCGTCTTGTGGGCCTCCGCGTTCGCGGGCATCAAGGCCGGGCTCCGTGGCTACGGCCCCGGAGAGCTCGCCCTCCTGCGGTTCGGCGTCGCCTCCATCGTCTTGGGCGGCTATGCGGTCTTGACGAGGATGCGGCTGCCCGATGCCCGGGATCTGCCCCGCATAGCGCTCGCGGGCGCATTCGGCATCACCATCTATCACGTGGCGCTCAACTTCGGCGAACTCACGGTGAGTGCGGGCGCCGCGAGCCTGATCATCGCGTCGGGGCCGGTGTTCACGGCGCTGATGGCCGTTGCGTTCCTCGGCGAGCGCCTGACGCTCCGCGGATGGACCGGCATCGGCGTGTCGTTCGCGGGCGTGGCGCTGATCACACTCGGCGAAGGGACTGGCGGTCTGCACTTCGAGCCCGGAGCGCTGCTCATTCTCGTGTCGGCTGTGGTTACGGCGGCGTACTTCGTCGTGTCCAAGCCGCTGCTCACCCGGTATCGGCCGCTCGAGTTCACCACATACGTCATCTGGTCGGGAACCGTCCCGATGTTCGTGTGGGCGCCGTCCCTGCTCCGGCAGATCCCTGCCGCCAGCTGGAGTGAAACGGCGGCCGTCGTGTATCTTGGCGTCTTCCCGGCGGCGCTTGCGTACCTTGCGTGGTCGTACGCGTTGGCGCGCATGCCGGCCTCACTCCTGTCGTCGTTCCTCTACCTGTCTCCGGTGCTTGCCATCGGGATCGCTTGGGTGTGGATCCGAGAAGCGCCATCCCCAGTCTCGCTCGTCGGAGGTGCGGTGGCGATCGTCGGCGTCACACTCGTCAACGCGCGAGGCGCGCGAGGCGCGCGAGGCTCGGCACGCCGATAGCCTCCCGGGTCAGCCGTGCTATCGTCTTACTGTTGAGAGTCACGGATGAGGAGGGTCGTGGAAGCCGAGGGCCGTCATTCGCAGGAGCGGCGGGGGCAGACCGCGCCTCTCATGCTCACGGGGGCCAGGCCGCTGGTGGTCGCGATCGCCGACGCGCAGCCGCTCCCGACCTTCATCTTCGGTCCCGACGGAGAGCTGCTCGCATGCAGTCGCTCAGCAGGCTGGCTTTGCGCGTCGGGCGAAGGTGAGACCCCGCGCGTTCTGGCTCACGATGGCACGGATCTGTGGACCATCGTGGCGGCGCGTAGCGAAGAAGCCGACCCGACGTTCGATATCCGCGTCCGGCTCCGCACGCCCGACGGTCAGGCCACAGACACCACGCTCACCGTCATACCGTTCAGGGGGCCGGGAGGCTCACTCGGCGGTGCCATCGTCTTCGTCACGGTCACGCCGGGCGATCGCCGCGGCTCGGCCTACGAGGGACTTCGCACGATGTCCGATGAGGAGTCGTACCAGGCACTCGATGAGATCGTTGCGAGACTCGGCACGCTGGTGGGTGCGGACTACATGTGTATGGCCGAGACGGACCCGGACGACCCCGAGGAGGCATCGCTCCTGGCGGCTTGGGAGCCACACGGCAACGCCCAGCCATCACCTGAGTCCGCGGCGACACTCGCGGGCGTCCTTGCCAGGCCGCTCAAGGGAAGACGTTTCGTCTGTGTGGCCGCAGGCGCGGCGGAGAGCCTCACGGGAAACTCATGGCTGGCCGACAAGGGCTTCGGAGTCTACATCGGCGTTGCGTTACCCGGCAGCGACGGTCGCCGTCTGGGTATGCTCGTCGGACTCTGGCGCGAGCCGCCATCAGACATCGCCGGCGCCTGCGCCACGCTGAGCATCATGAGTACGCGCGCCGCCGAGATCCTGACGCGCCTTGTGGCCGAACGGGAGCTCAAGGAGAGCGAGCAGCGATACGGGGCCGTCTTCCAGGGTTCTTCCGTGCCGATCCTGCTGATCGAGCCGGTCACGACCCAGATCATCGATGCCAATCCTGCGGCATGCGCATTCTACGGGTACAACCGCGAGGATCTCGTGACCATGAGCGTGTTGCAGGTCGACGCCCTGCCGGCCGATACGGTCCAGGCCGAGCTGGAACGTGCCGTCGACGGAACGCGCGTACGGTTTGCGGGAAAACACAGGACTGCCGACGGCTCGGCACGCGACGTCGAGGTGAGCACGGGCTCGATCATGGTCGGGGGCAGGCGACTGCTGTATTCGATGCTCACCGATGTCACGGAGCGTCTCCGCATGGAGGCCCAGATCGAACGGCACCAGCGGAGCCTCGAGCAGATCGTGAGCCAGCGCACGCAGGACCTTCTGCGCGCCAACGCCGAGCTCCAGCATGCGTCGGTTGCACGGGACATGATCTTCGCGAGCCTGACCCAGGAGGTCCGCACCTCTTTGCAGACCATCACGGGATTCTCGGAACTGATGCTTGGTGGTATGGCCGGTGAACTCACCGACGAGCAGCGACGGCAGACCGCGATGGTGCTCGAGGCGGGCAGGCGGCTGTCGGCATTCGTGAACAGTCTGATCGAGAGCCAGCGCGACGATGATGGGGATCTCAGGTGCGAACCCGAGGCGTTCGACCTCGTGGAGTTGGTCGAATCGGTCGTGTTCGGTCTCAGCTCGTTCGCCGCGGACAAGGGTCTTCGGATCGCGATGGCGGCGGACGTCCGGCCGATCGACGTGGAGACGGATCGCTACAAGGTGCAGAAGGTCCTGCTCAACTTGCTCTCGAACGCGATCAAGTACACCGAGCGCGGAGAGGTCAGCGTCACGGTAGGTCACTCCGAAGAAGGACAGAGCACGATCACGGTGTCGGACACCGGCCGGGGCATCGATCCTGAGCGTCTCGAGTCGCTGTTCGAAGGTCCCGAGATGCACGAACCCGCAGCGGGCATCGGCCTGCCGGCGAGCCGCCGCATCGCCGATGCGCTTGGAGCGACGATCGAGGTCGAGAGCGTACCCGGACACGGGTCGGTATTCACACTTCGGCTCCCGGATCGGTGCGTCGTCGAGCCTGCGGATACGCCAGGACGGGCACCGGCAGATGACGCAGGGTAGCGGCCTGACACTCGCGCAGGCCGTACGTTGGCACGCGGCTATCGATCGACGTCGATCCCGTCGCAGCTACGACGAGACGCGGCCGGATCCCGCCGATCTCGATGCGCTCGAGGTTCTCGCCGAGCGCTTCCGTCCGTTTGCCGGTGCCCGCGTGGGGTTCGTCAGAGAAGCATCGTCCAACATGTTCGTCGGCATCGTCGGTGCGTACGGTGGGGTCTCAGGCGCTCCTTCGGCATTCGTCTTTCTCGGGCGTGCGGACACGCCTCCCCAGACCGTTGGTTACACCGGCGAGGCTCTGATGCTCGAGGCCACCGCGCGCGGCCTGGACACGTGTTGGGTCGGAGGGATGTTCAGCTCGGTGCACGCGGCACGGTCGGCGGGGGCGTCGTCTGCCGAGCGCGTCTTCGGCGTCTCGCCCGTCGGGCGCGCACACGACGCCGTCACGCTCAAGGAGCGGGTGTTGTTCAAGGGCGGGCGACCGCAGCGACGGATGAGCGTGGAGGAGATCGCCCCGGGAAGTGGATCGTGGCCGGAGTGGGCGCGTGACGCCGCCGAGGCGGTCGTTCCGGCACCTTCGGCGATGAACCGGCAGCCATGGCGGCTCCGATTCGAGGACGCCGCGCTCGTCATCTCCTTCGATGGCAAGGACACGCCGCGCATCTCGAAGCGCCTTGACTGTGGGATCGCGATGCTGCACGCGGAACTGGCGGTGGCATCGTACGGCGTGGAGGGCTCGTGGGAAACGCTCCCGTCGCCCGACGTGGCGCGCTTCGTTCCGGGGGTATAGACCTGACTGAGAACCCGGATCTTCGCGACTCTCAGGCTTCTTTACAATCAAGACATAGCGTGGTTCTCTAACGTGGGACTTGTGCAGGAAGGGTGGCTGGGCACATGAGTGAGGCGCCGGCGCTCACCGTTCGGGGAGTGAGCAAGTCTTACGGTGGCGTCACAGTCCTTCATTCGGCTTCTCTCACGGTTCCCGCGGGACACGTCATGGCACTTGCCGGCGAGAACGGGGCCGGGAAGTCGACCCTCCTCAAGATCGTCTCGGGCCAGGTGCGCCCTGACAGCGGCGAAGTGCACGTTTACGGCACCCAGCTCACGCAGCACGATCCGATCAGTGCGCGCCGACTCGGCGTCGCGATCGTCCCCCAGGAGCTCGCGCCGTATCCGGATCTCACCATCTACGAAAACATCTTCGTCGGCCGCGAGATCCGCAACAGGGCGGGTGTGCTCGACCGGCCAGAGATGGCCAAGCAGGCGCGCGAGATGCTCGACGTGTTCGAACTCGACATTGATTCTCGTTGGCAGATGAACCGCCTCTCGGTCGCCCTCGTGCAGATCGTGGAGATCGCCAAGGCGACGACGTGGGGCGCCCGGGTTCTGCTGCTCGACGAGCCCACATCGGCCATCCCGGACCATGAGGTTGGACGCCTGTACTCTGTCGTTCACCGCCTGCGCGAGCAGGGCGTTGCGATGATGTACACCACGCATCGCATGGCCGAGATCCAGGAACTGGCGGACTCTGTCGCGGTGCTCCGCGATGGTCACCTCGTGTTCGAGTCGGACATCGCCGGCGCCGACGAGGCCACGATCGTGCATGCGATGGTGGGTCGGGACATGGAGGCGCTGTTCCCGGGGCAGACGATATCGACAGGTCCCGTGCGCCTTGAGGTCCGCGATCTTCAGGTGATTCGCGGCGGACCCAGTGTCAGCTTCGAAGTGCGCCAGGGCGAGATACTCGGGATTGGTGGTCTGGTTGGCGGCGGACGCACCGAGATGATCGAAGCCGTCTTCGGTGTCCGTCGCTCGTATGACGGCACCATCACCATCGACGGCGAGCCGCTCGAGCGTAATCGCATCGACGCGACGATTCGCAGAGGCGTGGCGTTCGTGCCCGAGGACCGCAAGGGCGCCGGGCTGGTGCCCTCGCGGTCAGTGCTCGACAACGGCAGCCTGCCGCACCTGCGGTCGTTCACGCTTGGCGGCTGGATCAGGCCGCTCGTCCGCAGGAACGCAGTGGAGAAGGCGACCGCCTCAGTGAATCTCAAGTGCCGCGGTCTGGGGCAGCTCGTGGGGACGCTTTCAGGCGGCAACCAGCAGAAGGTCGTGCTCGCCCGCTGGCTCACGCAGGAAGGCTGCGTGCTGCTGCTCGACGAGCCCACTCGGGGCGTGGACGTCGGGGCGCGCGGCGAGATCTACCGGATCATCCGAGATCTGGCGAGCTACGGCCTGGCCGTGGTGTTCGTCAGCTCAGACATGCCCGAGCTCATTGGGCTGAGCCACCGCGTCCTGGTAGTGAGGGCAGGCAAGATCGTGGGCGAGCTCGATCGGGAGGCACTCGACCTCTCGGATGCCCAGGAGCAGATATTCCGCCTGGCGAGCGGGCAGACGCTGGACGTCTTTGGAGAGCAGGTGGTGTGCACCGGCTAGTGGTACCCGGGTCGGGTTGGTTCGCGGGTGGCCTGGATAGGATCGTTGGACTAAGAGGAGCGGGGAGACCACGATGGCTGAGGTTCCTGTGAAGGCAGGCGAACCGGGCGGGAAGAAGCTGCTGCAGTTCGACAAGCAGCGCATGACGAATCTGCTCCTCAGGAACCTGATGGCGCTCGTCGTCATCGCGGTGGCCGTCTATTTCACCATCGTCAGGCCGCAGTTCGCCACCACGGCCAACATGCGGACGATCCTCATCGCCGCCGCGCCGTTCGCGCTGATCGCTCTGGGGCAGACGCTGGTCATCCTCACCGGCGGCATCGACCTGTCCGTCGGTAGCATCGTCGCGCTCAGTGCGATGACAAGTGCCGCGATCATCGTCGACCACCCGGAGCGCATGGTCCTCGGCGTCATCGCGGGAGTCGTGGTCGGTCTGCTTGCTGGACTCGTGAGCGGTGTGGTGGTGGCCTACATCAACGTCGCTCCGTTCGTCGCCACGCTCGGCATGTTGAGTGTGGCTTCGGGTCTGGCCTATGCGATCGGTCGCGGCGCGCCCATCAACGGCCTGCCGGTCGAGTGGGGATTGATTGCGAACACGAGGTTCCTGGGTGTGCAGGTTCCCGTGCTCGTGATGATCGCCGGGTTCATCGTCCTCGGTGTGATCATGACGCGCACCTCGTTCGGTATGCGCATCTACGCGGTGGGCGGCAACCGCACCGCTGCCGAGGTAGCCGGTGTCAACGTCCGCGGCATCTTGACGAGCGTCTACGCGATCAGCGGCGCCCTCGCCGGCATGTCGGGCGTCATCCTGTCCTCCCGCGTTATCTCCGCGGCACCCTATCTCGGCAAGGGCTACGAGCTCGGTGCAATTGCTGCCGTCGTGATCGGCGGTGCTAGTCTCACGGGCGGAAGGGGAACAGTCTGGGGGACGATGCTTGGTCTGTTCCTGATCCAGACGCTCAACAACGGCCTCGACATCCTCGTGGTCCCTGCGTATTGGCAGACGGTCATCAGCGGCATCCTCATCGTGTCAGCCGTGGCCGTCGATATGGTGGCCGCCAAGCGTTCGAGTGGCTAGGCGAACATCCGGTGCCGGTCCTCGGTATCGGTCGACAGCAAGAAGGAGGGTGAGTCAATGAGCCGCAAGTGGTTGGCAGGTGTCGTCGTCGTTGCGCTCGTACTCGCGATGGGTCTCGCGGGGTGCGCTGGCGGTGACACCGGTGACAAGGTGCGCGTAGGCGTCACCGTGTACAACATGTCCTCGTTCATCACCCAGGGCCGCGAGGGCATGGAGGCGTTCGCCGAGGCGAACGACATCGAACTGCTCTGGAACTCGGCGAACAACGACGTGGCCACTCAGGCCAGCCAGGTCGAGTCGCTGATCAACCAGGGTGTCGACGCGATCATCATCGTTCCGGTCCAGGCCGACTCGCTGCAGCCGCAGCTTCAGGCTGCCAGCGATGCCGGTATCCCGGTGCTCGCGGTCAACACAACGCTCTCGAACGAAGAGCTCATCACCGCAGCCGTGCTTCCGGATGACGTCAAGGCCGGCGAGCAGGAGATGCAGATGATGGCCGACGCACTCGGTGGCGAGGGCAAGATCGTCATCCTGCAGGGCCCGCTCGGTTCGTCGCCTGAGCTTGACCGCACCGAGGGCATCAACAACGTTCTCGCGAACTACCCCAACATCGAGGTTCTCGCGATGGACACCGCCAACTGGGCGCGTGAAGAGGCCGTCAACAAGGTCAAGAATTGGATCTCCAGCTTCGGCGATGATATCGACGGTATCGTCGCGGAGAACGACGACATGGGCCTTGGCGCCGTCCAGGCGCTGAAGGAAGCCGGCATGTCGGTTCCCGTCGTCGGCATCGACGGAATCGAGGACGGTCTGCGTGCGGTTGAGAGCGGTGACTTCATCGGCTCAAACCTGCAGCACGGTCGTGTCGAGCTGGCCGCCGGTCTCGCTGTGGCCCTCAAGGTCATCAACGGCGAGGAGTACGAGAAGAACTACTGGTACCTGATGCCCGAGATCACCCCGGACAACGTCGACCAGTTCATCAAGAACGTCGTCACCGAGAAGGACGCCTTCCTGGAGACCCTTCCCGAGCTGATGGCCAAGAACCTCGCATCCGGAGACATCTCCAACGAGGAGCTCTAGTACCTTTGAGTGAGAGGTGGGGCCGGCCGCGTGCCGGCCCCACCGGCCTCTTCTGATCGACGCGGACGTGCCTGCTGGGGGAGCCGCACGTTTGCGGGATGACCTCCAACGCGCTCCCTTCACGTCGTGCTGTCGTTTCTGACGGAGGAGGTTCAGTTCATGACGCACCTATGGAACGATCCCGCGACCTTCATGGAGGACATGCTTGCGGGCTTCACGACGCTCTACTCGAAGTACGTCACGCTCGTTCCCGGCGGTGTCGTCCGTGCCGCCGAGCCCAAGGAGGGCAAGGTCGTCGTCATCGTCGGCGGCGGCTCGGGACACTACCCCGCGTTCTGCGGCGTGGTCGGCGAGGGCTTTGCAGACGGAGCCGTGGTGGGCAACATCTTCACCTCGCCCTCGACCGACGACGCCTACAACGTCGCCAAGGCCGCGTCCGTTGGCGGCGGCATCCTCTACATCACCGGCAACTACGCGGGTGACGTCCTCAACTTCAACAAGGCCACTGACCGCCTGAATGCCGAAGGCGAGCGTTGCATAGCGTTGTACGTGACCGACGATCTTGCGAGCGCTCCGAAGGAGACTCTCGAGAAGCGCCGCGGCATCGCCGGCGACTTCACTGTCTTCAAGGTAGCGGGAGCCGCCGCAGACGCGGGCTACAGCCTCGACGAGGTGCTCAGAGTAGCCAGCCGCGCCAACGACTACACGCGCACGCTCGGCGTCGGTCTCTCGGGATGCACACTGCCGGGCGCCCACAAGCCGCTGTTCATCGTCGAAGACGGCACGATGGGCCTCGGACTCGGGATTCATGGCGAGCCGGGCATCCGCGACATGGACCTGCCGTCGGCGGCCGAGCTCGCCAAGACGCTCGTCGACGGCGTTGTCGAGGAGCTGCCCGAGATCGAAGGCAAGCGCGTTGCGGTCATCCTGAACGGCCTCGGCGCGACGAAGTACGAGGAACTCTTCGTCATGTGGAAGACGGTCTCTGCATACCTCGAGGAGCTCGGCTACACGCTCGTGGACCCGGAGGCCGGCGAGCTCGTCACCAGCCTCGACATGGCCGGCTGCTCGCTCACCCTCATGGCACTCGACGAGGAGCTGGAGCACTTCTGGCGCGCTCCGGCCGACACGCCGGCATTCAAGAAGGGCAGCGTATCGAGCGGCCCCGCCAAACGTCGTGAGATCGATCTCGGTGCCCTCCAGACTGAGGACACCGGTCCGCTGTCGGCGAGCGAGGCCTCGCGGCGGGCGGCGGTCCGCGCTTACGCCGCGCTTAACGCGATGCGGGACGCCATGCTCGACGCGGAGGACGAGCTCGGCCGGATCGACGCGGTGGCCGGCGACGGTGACCACGGGCGCGGCATGGTGAAGGGCACCATGGCGGCGTCAACGGCGGCCAAGTCCATCGACGAGCGCGGAGGCGGTGCGGGTGCGCTGCTCAAGGCCGCCGGCGACGCATGGGCGAGCAAAGCGGGCGGCACCTCGGGCGTGCTATGGGGTAACGCGATCGTGGCGGTAGGCGCGAGCCTTGGCGACGAGGCCGAGGAGGTCAGTGCACATGACGTCGCGGAGGCCGTCCGCGCCGGGGTGGAGACCATCAGGTCGATGGGCAAGGCTGAACTCGGCGACAAGACCATGCTCGACGCGATGATTCCCTTCGTCGATGCGCTTGTCGCTGCACTCGATGCGGGCGACGGCCTGGCCGATGCGTGGGACAGGGCGGCCGCCGTGGCGACGCAGGCCGCAGTGGACACCGCGCCGCTTCGGCCCAAGCTCGGCCGTGCGCGGCCGCTGGCGGATAAGAGCGTCGGGACACCCGATGCTGGTGCGACCTCGTTCGCGCTTTCAATGACGGCTATCGGTAAGGCGCTGCGGTAGACAGGCGGCCCCGGCGTCGGCGTTCAGACGTCGGGTCGCACCGGTGAGACAGAGGGAGTGTGGAGGCTATGTCCAAGTGGAGGATCGCGATCGGCAGTGATGACGCCGGTTACGACTACAAGGAGAAGATCAAGGCGGACTTCCTCGCCGACGACCGCGTGACCGAGGTCATCGACGTCGGTGTTGGCGCTGGCGAGACACTCCCGTACTATCCGTCCACCGCGATCGTGGTGGCGACGCACGTGGTCGAAGGCAAGGCCGACCGCGGGCTGCTCGTCTGCGGCACCGGTCTCGGCATGGCGATCGCGGCCGACAAGGTGCCCGGCATCCGCGCGGTGACCGCGCACGACAGCTACTCGGTGGAGCGGTCGGTCCTGAGCAACAACGCGCAGGTCCTGTGCATGGGTCAGCGTGTCGTGGGCATCGAGTTGGCGCGCCGGCTTGCCAAGGAGTGGCTGGGCTACGAGTTCGATGACGGCTCGCCATCGGCAGCCAAGGTGGCCATCATCAGCGAGTACGAGGACAGCCTGAAGGGCGATTCGTAGAGGAGGGGGCAGTCGTGTCCACAGCACCGGAGAAGATCGACTACACGTTCCCGCTGACCGATCGCGTCGCGGTCGTGACCGGCGGTGCGTCCGGTATCGGCAAGGCCATCGTGGAGGCGTTCCACGAGAAGGGCGCCAAGGTCGTGATTGTCGACCTGAAGCTCGAGGAGGCGCAGGCCGAGGCCGCAGCACTCGGCGAAGGCGTGCTCGCGTTCGGGTGCGACGTCTCGGATCCGGACTCGGTGAAGGCCGCCGTGGACGGCATCGTGGCGGCGCACGGGCGAATCGACATCCTCGTCAACAGCGCCGGCATTGTCGCGCTCGCGCCGGCTGAGGACCTGAGCATGGACGCCTGGAACCTCACCATGAAGGTCAACCTGGGCGGCACGTTCGTGATGTCGCAGGCGGTCGGGCGAGTCATGCTCGCGGCCGGGCGCGGCAAGATCATCAACCTCGCCTCGCAGGCCGGTTCGGTCGCGCTCCACGAACACGCGGCGTACTGCGCCTCCAAGTTCGGCGTGATCGGCCTCACCAAGGTGCTCGCCTCTGAGTGGGCGGGGCGCGGCGTCATCGTGAACAGCATCTCGCCGACGGTCGTGCTGACCGAGCTCGGCAAGAAGGCGTGGTCGGGCCCTAAGGGTGACGCGATGATGAGACTTATCCCCACCGAGCGGTTCGCCATCCCCGAGGAGATCGCCGCAGCCGCGGTGTTCCTTGCCTCCGACGGTGCCGACATGATCAACGGCGCGGACCTGCTCATCGACGGCGGGTACACGATTCGCTAGCGGTCCAGGTGCACTGTCAGTGGGGCGCCCTCCCTGCAGGATCCGGCGAGCGTTGAGAGTCAGGGTCGGCCAGGGTCGGTGCCCCACTTCCGCGTCAGAAGACCCGATGGTCACCAGCTGACGGGACGCCCTCGGCTGCGCGGTCCTCGAGCGCGATCGCATCCACCGGACAGGCCGAGCGGCAGATCCCGCACCCGAAGCACGCCAGCGGGTCGATCACGGCCACCCCGCGGGTGTCGAGCGCCGCTGCCGAGAACGGACATCGCTCGATGCATGCGCCGCAGCCGCTGCAAGCGGTCTCATCGACGACCGCGACGTACTCTCCGTGCCACATCGTTCTGTGGCCCCATTCGAGCGTCGTCTTCATGGCCATGCAGCCGCTCGCGAGATCACAGTTGCAGATCGCCGCGATGAACGGGGTCTTGAACGTCCACACGGAGTGCATCAACCCTTCGCGCTCTGCGCGTTCGAGCACGCCGAGCGCTTCGGTGCGGCTGAGGTGCTGCAGGGCGGACACGTCAGGGCCCTGCAGGTAGTCCGCGAACGCCTCGGACAGCACGTCGTCGATCGGCGTCACGGTGACCGCGAGACAGTAGCCTTGCGCGGGCTTCCCGGCAAGGTGCCGGCACACGCAGGGGAGTTGGACGATGGAGGTGGCGAAGTCGAAGATGCGCGCGCACTCTTCAAGGGGGACCGGCTGCCCGAAATGGTCCTGCATCTGCCGCTTGCCCGCGATCGAATGGAACGCCGCACGCACGGGCCTGGGCGCAACGCTCAGCGCGTCGAGGAGCTTGACGTTGCGGCGCATGCGGGTGTCGAAGCCGCGAACGAAGTCGATCATGTACTCTCGTCGCTCGAGGTCGCGCGAGAGGTCCGCAGCGTAGTTTGCGGCTTCCAGATACCACGTCTGACCGTCACCATGCTGTACGCAGAACTCGCACATGACCCCGCCTTCCGACGCGCGTGTGTGAAGCGTAGCATGGCGTCGCCGGGTGTGGCCGCAGGCGCTCAGCGCAGCGCGAGCGCACCGATGAACGCGAGGAGGAGCACGAGGAGTACCGTGACGTTCAGGCCGATGTCTCGCGCGTAGCGTTGGATGCCGAGGCGTGTCCCAAGTACCGTCGTCTCGTCGATCGGCCGATCCATGAGGCGGCCGGTCCGCTCCCGGGTGAGCGCGTCAACGACGAGGGCGAGCATCTCGATGGACCAGGCAGCCGCCCGCTCCAGCGCGCTCAAGCCGTCGGCCCGGGCAGCCTGGATCGCCGAGCGGGGGGGGAGACCGTGGCGCACCGATGCGCCGATCTCGAGGGCCTGGCCGAGTGCCTGACGTGCCTGCGGGATCGCCGAGGCTATGAGCAGGTCGAACCGCTCGTTGCTGAGAATGGCGTTGACCGCCGCTGCAACCTCCCGAGTGACGCTCTCTCCGCGCATACGGCGCGGGGCGTTGGCGATAGCGGTCTCGGCGATCGGCCGGTAGACCCGGGTGAGCTCGGAGCGGACGGCCTCGAAGGGCGCCCGGGCCGCCTGAAGGTCCCCGGTGCGGGTGAGGTCGGACAGGACGCCCATTCGCTCGGTCATCAGCCGTTGCGCCATGTAGCCCGCGATATCGCGGACCGCATCGAGGTAGGCGGTTTCATCAACGACGGCCGTCTCGTCGCCAGGGGAGTGCAGCTTCTCGATCGTCTGTGCCACAGCACGCCGGACTGCGTCTTGCCGCTCACGCTCGAGGGTCACATACGCATGCTGGATGAAGTGCTGGTCGCGTGCACCGGGCGCGCCGGTGAGCAGGGTGGCGACGAGCAACCGCCGCCGTCGGCCTACGCGGATGGCCATGCCGCCGTACTCGGAAAGCGTTCGTCGCATGAAGCGTGAGGTGGCGCTTCGCACGGCCTCGTACGCGCGGTCCGTTGAGACGCAGGATGCGATCAGACCGCGTGCGAGCCGCCGGTACCACCAGTCGATGGAGAGCCACTTCGGCCCGTGCAGGTGGAACAGGCCGAATCTCATGCCGACGAAGAAGATCGTGAAGCCCAGGGCGAACGCAACCACGACGCTCATAAGGTCGGGAGGCGACAGGAAGTAGTGCTCGAGGTAGTAGTCGAGCAGGTCGCCGTGAAGGCCCCACGTATGCAGGCCCGGCTGGAAGACGCCCTTGAGCAGGATCTGCGGGCGCAGGCCGAGCGTGATGATCGCGACGGAGAGCGCCGCCATGGCCACGAGCATGCGCTTGGGCGCGTCTTTGACTTCGGGACCGTATTCGACTTTCGGTTTGCCGAGGAAGACCAGACCGATGAGCTTGATGAAGGAGGCCGCCGTACCGCCGCACGTCACGATGTAGATCTTCTCAGCGATACCGAGGGATGCCAGGTGGCGGTACTCCCACGCCTCGACGATGGCGTGGTGGATGAGGCACTTACTCACGAAGCCGTTCAGGAGCGGGACGCCGGTGATGCCCATGGCCGCGATGAGCGTGAACAGGAACGTGAGCGGCATCTTCTTCCAGAGCCCGCCTAAGTGGTACATGTCGAGCGAGTGCGTTCGGAAGTAGACCGCGCCTACGCCAAGGAAGAGGCACGCCTTGAACAGCGCGTGGTTCACGACGTGGAACAGGCCGCCTGCCACGCCCATAGCCCCGTGCGAGCCCAGGTAGCCCGCCGCGCCGATGCCGGCGAGAATGAATCCCATCTGGCTCACGCTGTGGTAGGCAAGCATGCGCTTGGCGTTGGACTGCTGGAGCGCGAGGAACACGCCGATCGCCATCGTAGCGATACCGATCCACAGCACTGCCAGCCCGAGCTGCTCGGAGAAGTGCCAGAGGGACTCTTCGATCGTCTCGGCCACCTCGGGCCTGAAGATGCCCGTCACCACGCGGAAGATGCCGTACGCGCCTGCCTTGATCATGACGCCCGAGAGCAGTGCACTGGCGGGGGACGGCGCGACCGGGTGTGCGTCGGGGAGCCACACATGCACGGGTACCATGCCCGCCTTCACCCCGAAACCCAGGATGAGCATGATGGCCGCGGCCCACCTGATGAGCTCATCCCCGTGTCCCGCGGGAAGTGGCCCGATCGCGCCGGTGCCGCCGAGTGCGAACGTGAGGAAGATGCCGCCGATGAGCGCGAAGCCGCCTACCACCGTCATCCAGAAGTACTTGATCGACGCTTTCTTGGCATCGTCGGTCTCGGTGTGGATGACGAACAGGAACGCAACGAGCCCGAGCGCCTCGAAGCACAGGTAGAGCGTGATCAGGTCGCCGGCGAGGACCACGCCGAGCATGGCCGCGAGCACGACCAGACTCGTCGTGTGGTAGCGGTCGTGCTTCTGCTCGTGCTTGAGGTAGTCCAGCGAGTACAGCGTGGACGCAAGCCATATGAACGACGTGAAGACGGCAAAGAGCATCGAGAACGAGTCGACGCTGAACGAGAGCGTGCCGATGAGCATGTGCACGACGCTCTCGACGCGGTGGTGTTCGGCGATGAGTGGGATGAGCCCCGTCGCACCGAGGAGTGTCAGTGCAGCGATGACGACCACCCACGCGTCGCGGACCTTCGGCCACCGTCTGCCGAGCGGGTAGACCAGCGCGGCGCCAAGCAGCGGGACGAGAACCAGCAGCACGGGGAGGGGGCTCGCGGTGACGTGAGCCACCTCGGCTGCGGTATGAACGACCTCGGACGCTACATGCGCGCCGTCCATCGGTCCTCCTTAGTGGAAGAACGTCTCGGCAGCCATCCGTGCAAGCGACACCGGCATCCCCGGAAGTGACGCGCTGAGTCCGAGAGCGATCGTCAGGAGCGTCACAATGACAAGCGGCACGAGCATCGATGCCGGTGCCTCGCGCCCCTCGGCGGTGATCTTGTCGTCGGCGGTCAGCACCGGTTCGCGGAAGTACATCCGGTACACGATCGGTAACAGGTAGACAGCCGCCAGAAGCGCCCCGCCGAGCAGGACGACGAGCAGCAGCGGGTTCCCGGTCTCGAGCATGCCGAGCCCCAGGTACCACTTGCTCACGAAGCCGGAGAGCGGCGGGGTGCCGATCATGCCGAGGGCGGCGATCGCGAAACCGGCTGCAGTGATGGGCATCCGCTTGGCCGCGCCGTCGAGCTGGCTTACGCGATGCACGCCGAGCCGGCGGATGAACAGGCCGGCGCAGAGGAAGAGCCCGCCCTTCATGAAGGCGTGGTTCGTCACGTGGATGATGGCCCCGATCGTGGAGTCAAAGCCGAGCAGCGAGACGCCGAGCACCACGTACGCCATCTGGCTGATCGTGGAGTATGCGAGTCGCCGCTTGAGGTTGTCCTGGTTGACGGCGAGCACCGCGGCGAAGAGCACCGTGAAGCCTGCGAGGATCGTGATCATGCTCATCACGCCCATCTCGCGGAGGAGCTCCACGCCGAAGACCTGGAACAGCACGCGCATGATGCCGAAGCTTCCCGCTGCCACCATGACGCCGGAGAGCACGGCGGAGAACGGGGCCGGCGCGGCCGGGTGCGCATCAGGGACCCAGCCGTGGAGCGGGACGAGCGCCGCCTTGACGCCGAAACCCGCAATGTAGCACCAGAAGATCGCGAACAGGCGCTGCTGCCCGATCTCGGCGGAGAGGATGCCTCCCGTCGTGAGTGTCTGGTCTCCGGCGGCGAAGTACGTGAGGACGATCGCGAGCAGGACGAGGCTACCGCCGACGAGGATGTAGATTATGTACTTGGTGCCCGCGGCCATGGCCTCAGGCGTCTGTTCGTGTACGACGAGCGGGTAGGTGAGGATGCTGAACAGCTCGTAGAAGATCAGGAACGTGAGCAGGTTGCCCGAGTAGGCTACCCCCATCGTCCACGCCAGGGACAGCATGAAGAAGCTGTAGTACCGGCCGAGGCGATGGCCCTCGGCCATGTACCCCCATGAGTAGACGAGCGCGAGCATCCACAGTACGGCCACCGTGGCGCCGAACAGCGCGCCGAGCGCGTCGACGCGCAGATACATCCAGATGTCGGGCGTGAGCTGCAGGATGTAGATCTCGTAGACCGCCCCTCCGGCGACGCGTGCCGCCAGCCATACGGCGACGGAGGCAGCAAGTGCGGTGAGTGCGAGCAGCGTGATGTCGCGGACGCGCGCCGAGATCCGGCGCAGCGGCATAGTGAGCACCGCACCGGCAAGCGGCAACAGGAACGCTGCAAGCGGCAGGAACGAGCGGGTCACTTCGGTCTCCATGTCAGACCACCCCTACATCCCGAAGACGAACTTCACGGCGGCAGACGCCAGCGCGAACGGCATACCCGGCACAGAGACGGTGGCGCCGAGGATGATCACGAACACCGCGCACACGAGCGTCGGCCCAAGCATCGTCCAGTGAGCCTCATGCACCTCGACCTCCGCCGTGGGCGCGGTCTTGAAGAACGCGGTGTAGACAACCGGCAGCCAGTAGGCGGCGTTGAGCAGCGCGCTTGCGAGCATCACGAGCGCGTACCACCACGCCCCATCCTCGAGCGCACCGAGCGACAGGTACCACTTGGTCACGAAGCCGGCGAACAGCGGTACGCCGATGAAGCTCAGGGCGGCGATGGTGAAGGCCGCCATGGTGTAGGGCATGCGGAATCCGATACCCGCAAGCTCGTGCACGGTCGTCTTCCCTGTCGCGCGTTGGATCGAACCGGCCACGAAGAACATCGTGATCTTCGCGAACGCCTGGTTGGCGATATGCACGATCGCGGCGGTGGCGGCGAGCGGAGTGAGAAGCGCGGCCCCCAGCACGATGTACGAGAGCTGACTGATGGTCGAGAACGCGAGCCGTCGCTTCAGGTTGTCCTGGAAGATCGCCACCACCGAGGCGGCGAGTATCGTGAATGCCGCGAGTCCCGCGAGCCACGTGCAGATACCGAGTTCTCTCAGCAGCGCAACGCCGAAGATGTTGTAGATTATGCGCAGAATACCGAAAGCGCCGACCTTGACAACGGCTACTGCGTGCAGCAGCGCGCTCACGGGCGTTGGGGCGACCATAGCCGAGGGGAGCCACCCGTGCAGCGGCATGATCGCGGCCTTCACGCCGAACCCGGCGATCAGGGCGACGAACAGGACCGTCAGCGTCGTGCGTCCCGCCTCCAGCGGAAGAATGCCCGGTTGGGACAGTGTCATCGTCCCGGCGAGTTGGTAGGTCACGATCGAGCCGAGCAGCACGAGCGCTCCGCCGGTGAGCGTGTAGATGAGGTACTTCCGGCCCGCCTTCATCGCCTCGGGTGTCTCATCGTGGATCACGAGCGGGTAGGTGCAGATGGTGAGCGACTCGTAGAACAGGAACATGGTCAGGAGGTTCTCGGCAAAGGCGACACCGACGGTGGTGGATACGCACAGCGCGAAGAAGCCGAAGAAGCGCCGTCTGTTCGGTTCGCGCTCCATGTAGCCGATCGCGTAGATGGTGGTGATGAGCCACAGGGTGGAGGACACCACGGAGAAGAACATGCCGAGGGCGTCGGCCCTGAATGCGAGACCGACGCCTTCAGTGAACTCCACCAGTTTGAACGTGTAGACGACACCCCGGAGACTGCCCGGCAGCATCGACATAACGATGACGAGCTTGGCCAACGCAGCCGCGATGCTGAAGAATCGCCGCCAGAACGTGTTGTCAGCCGAGGCGAACACGAGCGCCGCGCAGACAAGAGAGATAGCAGGGGCAAGCGCCGCTCTGGCATCTACGACCTCCACGGGCCTATCCACCTCCTAGCGGCAGCAACAGCCGGTGTACCGCCGGCTCGATGAAACTCAGGGGCACGCTTCCCATGACGCCCATGATCAGACACAGACTCGCGAGAATGAGCACGGGCACGAGCATGCTGGCTGGCGCCTCGGTGACCTCCAGGATCGCGGGGTCGCGCGGCTGCCGGAAGTAGAATGCGTTCACCATTCGGATGTAGTAGATGAAGATGAACAGAGCGCCGAAGACGAGCGCGAACGCGAAGAACGGATGGCCGGCCTGCACGGCGCCGAGCGCGATATACCACTTACACACGAAGCCGGCAGTCGGCGGGATGCCGACGATCGAGATCGCGCCCACCGAGATGGCCGCGACAGTCCACGGCATCGCATGTCCGACGCCTGCCAGGTCGGTGAGCGTGCGCTTGCCTGTCTGGAAGATCAGTGCGCCGGCACCGAGGAACAGCGTGGCCTTGATGATCGCGTGGTTGAAGACGTGCACGCTTGCGCCGATCATCCCGTAACTCGACGCGAGACCGAGGCCCAGGATGATGTAGCCGATATTCGAGATGGTCGAGTAAGCGAGCATCATCTTGATGTCGTCCTGGAACACCGCGAAGAACGCCCCCATAACGATCGAGAGGGCGCCGAGCCACATGAGCACGTGGTTCAAGGTGCGCATATCGACCGCACCGGAGCCGTACGCGATCTGATACACCCTGAGCATCCCGATGATGCCCACCTTGACCACGAGACCCGAGAGGATCGCCGAGACGGGGCTCGGCGCGATGGCGTGGGCGTCGGGCAGCCAGATGTGGAGCGGGAACGCGGCCGCCTTGACCATGAACCCGAGCGTGAGCGCCCCAAACGCCACCGCGAGCGGGGCGGCGGGGGCGCCGCCGAGACGCTCGGTCACGTCGGCCATGTTGAGACTGCCGGTCAGCGCGTACAGGATCCCTATGGCGAGCAGTATGACGAGCGAGGAGATCGCGCCCATAATGAGATACTTGAACGCCGCCATCTCGGCGATCTTCTCACCGCTCACCGCCACGAGTGCGTAGCCGGATAGCGACAAGATCTCCATGAAGACGAACAGGTTGAACAGGTCTCCGGTGACCGCGAACCCGATCATGCCAGTGAGGTTGAGCAGCAACAGGGCGTAGTAGTAGGGAATGCGCTGCTCGGCCATCGCCCGGGCCGCATACCTGCGGGAGAACACCATCGCGAGCGTACCCAGGAGGCAGATGACGGCTATCACGGCGCCGAACTCATCGAACCGGAGTTCGATGCCGTACGGTGCTAGCCACCCACCAACGACATAGGAGAACGGACCGGCTCGAGCCACCTGAACGACCAGCACGAGCGCGATGACGCTCGTCGCGAGCATCACGCCGAGTGACCAGTTGGCCGATCGGACGGCGCGCGTGCGGCCTACCACAGGCGTGATGACTGCGCCGGTGAGCGGGACCACGATCAGAAGCGCGAGCAGCGGCGGCCAGGGAGTCAACTCACTCGACCTCCCTGAGCTCGTTGGCCTCGATGGTGCCGCACTGCCTCCAGATGCGGATGATGAGACTCAAGGCGAGTGCGGTGGTGCTCAGTGCCACGACGATGCCGGTGAGGATGAGAGCCTGCGGCAGCGGGTTGATGAACGGCGGCTCGACACCCGGACCCATGATCGGCGCTTCGCCGCCGTCGACTACCCCGATGGCCACGATGAACGCGAAGACGGCGGTCTCCATGATGTTCAGGCCCATGAACTTCTTGATGAGGTTCTCCTTAGTGATCACCGCATACAGGCCGATGCAGAAAAGGATCACCGAGGCCGCGTAGTCGAGGTTGTGCCACAACGCGGCGATCATCGGTCGGCTCCCATCGTCCGGAAGATGGTGGCGACGACCATCGCGCCACCAATGCCGATACCGATCTCCACGACGGTCAGCATGAGCGTGGCGATCCAGATCGTAGGTCCGGAGTGGGGATACGCAAGGTAGTCGCCTGTCAGCAGGAGACCGATCATCCCGACAGCGAAGAACGTCAGCGGGGCCGCCGCCTGCAGCAGCCGCTCGGGCCGTTGTGGCAGCAGCGCCCGTGCGTCGGACTCGCTCATGATGAGTGTGAGGGCGATGAGCAGCGCGCCGAGTATCGTGCCGCCCTGGAAGCCGCCGCCCGGGGTGACGTGGCCGTTCAGGATGACGTAGACGGAGAAGAGCACGATGAACGGCGCTAAGACGCGCACGATGAAGCGGACGATCAGGCTCACAGGGGTCGTCGCGGGTGCGGCGGCCCTGTCCGCGGGCACGCCCGCGCCTCCCGCAACGAGCACGGCGACCACCGCG
The DNA here is from genome assembly GCA_034368805.1 of Coriobacteriia bacterium. Taxonomy (GTDB): domain Bacteria; phylum Actinomycetota; class Coriobacteriia; order Anaerosomatales; family Anaerosomataceae; genus UBA2272. Next base: position 31,389 of record JAXMLJ010000107.1, on the reverse strand, counting down.
GCCATCGCCGTGAAGATGACCGTGACCTCACCCTGTGTGTCAAGGCCGCGGTAGTTGAGGATAACGGCGGTGACGATGTTCTCGGCGCCGGCCTCCTCGGGTCCGTGCTCGAGGTAGTAGGGGGCGACGTGCGTCTGCGGCGGCGCATCGGGCGAACCATGCCGGGGGAGCTCGGCCATCGCCAGCATGAGCGGGATCGCCACTGCGACGAGGACGAAGATGACAAGCGCGCGGCGCATCATCATCGCTCCTTCCTCGTGGTCCTGCTGACCGTGGTCAGGAACAGGACCGTGGTGACCCCGGCTCCCACAGCGGCCTCGGTCATTGCGACATCCGGGGCGCCGCGGTGCAGCCAGAGCAGGCACATGAGCAGGCTGTAGCTGGAGAAGACGATGGCGGCCGCAAGCAGGTCCTTGAGCCGGACGACCGCGAGCGCACATCCGATCAGCAGAAGCAGGAGGACGATATCGAACGCCCGGCTCACGACTCCCTCCCGGGGCCGTACCACGGTTCGTGCCCCGTGCGGAACGCCGCCCGGGCAAGCGCATGCGCGGCCGTCGGACTCGAGAGCAGCACGAGCGCCGCGAGGAGCAGGAGCTTGAGTGAGTCGGGATCCGGACCCCGGAGCAGGACGAGTGCGAGCAGCACCGCGCCCGCGCCGACGGTGTCGCACTTGGTCGCGGCGTGGGTCCGGGCGTAGAAATCAGGGAAGCGGAGCATGCCGAGTGTTCCCACCAGGAAGAAGAAGGCGCCAATGCCGCCGAGAACGACGACGACTGCGTCGCGGATTCCGAGAAGCCACGTCATGTTGCATCACCCTCGAGACGGCCGGTCTCGATGAGCCTGCTCGCGGCCAGAGTGACGACGAAGTTGAGCAATCCGTACACGAGGGCGACATCGACGAACAGCGTGCGATCGAACACGAAGGCGAGCAGCGATAGAGCGACGAGCGTCTTGGTGCCCATCACGTTGACGGCCAGGAGTCGGTCCGGCGGCGTCGGGCCAAGGTACGCCCGTACAAGGCAGAGGGTCGCGTTTATCATCAGGAACACGGTGAGTCCCCAGAGAAAGGTCGTCATAGTGACCCCTGGTCGTCGAAGGCGCGCGAGACCCGTCGCTCCAGGTCGCCGCTCGAGATCGCATCGGTGAAGGACTCGTGCAGGCAGTGGATGATATACGTGTCGCCGTCGACGTCGAGGGTGATCGTCCCCGGCGTGAGTGTGATCGAGTTGGCGAATGCGACCCGCGCGCTGTCGCGAGTGAATACGGCTCGGTGCGTGTGAAGTGTCGGCGCGATGCTCATCCGTGGGTCGAGCACGCGCTCGGCCACGTAGATGGCCGCGACGACGATCTCCTTGACGAGATACGCCAGGTAGCCCGGCAGTCTGAGCCATGCGTGGATCGAGAGGGGCTCGGGTTCGTCGGCCCACAGAACGCGATCGGCCCATCGGCTGACTGCGAACGCGAGCGCGATACCGACTGCAAGGTCGAAGGGTCGGACCGAGCCCGTGATCACGAGCCAGAACGCGAACAGAACGGCAAAGGACAGCAGGCGTCTCATGCGATCACCTCGCCGGGTTCGGGAGATCGAGCCTCCCGCACGCCCTCAGCCTCGGTAGCGAGCCGGGCAGAGGCTGTGGACACGAGTCCGGACACGTCGCCGGCGTCGGCGGGATAGCTGACCGAGGTCACGGAGACGCGACAGCGGGTGGCCGGCTCGAGCGCGTCACCCTCGAACTCCGCCGCCGCCGCCGCATCCGCTACGCGACGCGCGACCTTCTCGGCGGCTGCGGGGTCCGCGTGCGGGACGGCGAGGGCGAAGGTCTCGGGCCCCACGCGGCCCACGATGTCCGTGTCCCTGGCGCTCAGACGCACGATGTCGGCGAGGTGCTCGAGCATGAGGTCCGTCTTGTAGCGTCCGAAGGTGCGGGAGAACTCGTCGATGTCCTCGACCCGCGCGAGCACCACACCGACGTCGTTGCCATACCGGTCCGAACGTCGCATCTCCTCGTTGAGCCGCGCGTAGAACGACTCGGCCTTGCGCACCCCGGTGACCGGATCTTGTGTCGAGACGTGTTCGAGTGCCCGGGCGTGCGTACGTTGACGTCTCGCCTGGATGCCGACGACGATTCCGCACACAACGAAGGCCGAGAGCCCGGTAAGCAGCTCCGGCCACTGGGCAGAGAACTCCGATGGGGGTGCCACGAGGACGACCATGGTCGCGGATAGAGCCGCCGCGACGATTCCCCCCGGGACATCTGCAAGCAGCGAGGCAAGGATGACCGGCAGAAGATAGAGCATCCAGGCAGGCGAAAGCCGGCCCGTTGAGAGGATAAGGACGGACACGAACGCTATCGTGCCAGCGACGAGTAGTGCGCTCGGTAGCGTGAGTTTCCGGTGCGAGGTGCGCGCGTCGTCGTCGGCAGAAGTCACTTCGCGCATCAGTGACGCCTCCCGTGGTGCTCGCCGATCCCCGTGCGCGCAGACGCGCCCCCGCAAACGCCTGACGCCTGTACCGATCCTCGTTGCCTCGGAAGTTCGTGAGTGAGTATCGATGTCGGCAAGAGTATGCCACTCCGATGCGCCGAAATCACGAACAATGGCAAGCCTGAGCGAACCTGACGGGGTAGGTCGGCGATCCGTGGTCATCGGCGGGTAGTAGACACGGGGGGATAACGGTAGAGTTAAGCATCGTGGGCGCCGAGTCCCGAGGCAAGATTCCTACTCCTGGAGTCGTGATGAGCATCATTCGGTCGGGCTCCAAAACGGAGCCGCAACCTGCGCAGTGTCACTACTCCCTCGGTGAGGAGATCGCCAACGCGGTCACTCACGGGGTGGGCGCGGCGCTCAGCGTCGCCGCACTCGTCGTACTGGTCGGAATAGCCGCTCTGTGGGGCAACGTGTGGCATCTCGCGAGCGCGATCGTCTATGGCGTAACGATGTTCCTGCTCTACATGGCCTCGACCCTCTACCACGCAATCAGACACCCCCGGGCGCGTCACGTGTTCAAGGTGATAGATCACGCCGGGATCTACCTGCTTATCGCGGGGACGTACACACCCTTCACGCTCGTGACCATCCGCGACGAGGGCGGCTGGTTGCTGTTCGGTATCGTCTGGTCGCTCGCCCTGGTCGGCATCTCGCTCGAGGCGTTTTGGGTCTACCGGCCGAAATGGGTCTCCGCGGTCGTCTACCTCGGTATGGGGTGGCTTGCGCTCGCGGCGATCCGACCGCTTACAGCCAATCTGGAACCCGGCGGGGTCTGGCTGCTTGTCGGCGGTGGGCTTGCGTACTCCGTCGGTACGGTGTTCTACGTTCTCAAGCGGGTGAGGTTCATGCACGCCGTGTGGCATCTGTGGGTGCTCGCGGGGACGGTGCTGCACTTTCTCGCGGTCATGCTCTACGTGTTCCCGCGCACCTGACGCTACGTGCCGCGGCGCGCCGGGGTCAGCAGGAGGGGGATCGTGCTCTCCCGGATCACCGCATTGGTGACCGACCCGAACTGCTGATCGATCGCGTCAAGGCATCGGGGGGCGAGTGCGATCATGCTGTGTGTGCCGGACGCCGCCAGTTGCGCGACGACCCCGGTGGGATCGCCTACCACCACCTCGATGTCGACCTTCCAAACGCCAGCGTCGCGCGCTCGTTTCTGCAGGGCGCACAGCCGTTCCCGTGCGGCGCTCTCGGCGCCTCCTCGGAGCGCCTCGAACGTCGACTGGATCACGTGGACGATCGTGAGGCGCTCGATGCGCGCGGGTGCGAGCGCGCACGTCAGTTCGAACGTCCGATCTGCTGCAAGCGAGAAGTCGGTGGGCACGAGTACGGAGGACAGCATGCGTCTGCAGGCATGCGCGCCTTCATCCGCCGCCGTCACGCCGGCATGCGGCATCAGCAGCACCGGGACAGGACTGAGGCGGATGACGTCGGAACTGACACTGCCCGAGAAGCCGACGTGGAACAGGCCCTGCCCCCGCGTTCCCATGACTACGAGACCGGCGGCATGCCTCTCGGCCATATCGACGATCGCGTGTGGCACGTAGCCGAGCGGGGACTCGACGGACACGCGGATCCCGGCCGATTCGAGCGAAGAGATCTGGTGTGCGAACATCTCGTCGTCAGCGGCAGATGGCGCGCGATCGAGGTCCATGACATACACGAGCACCGCGTACCGGACGCCGAGTGCGCCGAGGGCTGCGGCACTTGAGACGGTGGCCTCGGATGTGGGACCGAGGTCGGTCGAGACGATGGCGCGCGTGAACATCGGTGGCTCCCCGGTCGGCGAAGTGCTGTCACATACCATGTACCCCTGCGTGCGGTGAAACGGCACGATGTCGCCGGACCGCCAGGCGGGGTGGAGGTTCACGCTCACGCATGTGGTCTGCACCAGCGCCGATGGTTTACACTGGAAGCACGGGTTATGTGGTTTCGGCTCAGTCGTGCCCGGTGGACACGAGGAGCCGGGCGTCGTGGAAGGGCTTGCCTTGTACGACCTCGAAGGGGTCCTGGGACCGACTGTCATGGAGTTCGTGGACGATCACGTTCGCTCGCTCCTGACCTGGGACATCCTTGTCTTCTTCCACCGCAACGCGGAGGCTGTTCTCGATCTTGAAGGCCTTGCGTCCCGTCTGGGCCGACGCACCGAAGAGCTCGGTCCCGAGATCGACGCCCTGTGCGAGGGCCACATACTTGCGAAGGCAGGCGGTCTCATCAGGTACAAGCCGACACCGGACATGCGCGAGACGGTGGCACGTTTCGTGGACAGCTGCCAGGACCGGGGGCGTCGGCTGGCGCTCATCGCCCTCGTGCTGCACAAGATCAATCCGGTCGCCGGCTCCTGACCTGCGCTCTTGGCTCGCGAACCCGTCAGAGGTGATCCGAGACCGTCTCGGCGAGATCGGCTGGCTGCACGACTTCCATGATGCTCAGATCCGACCCGGCGAGATCGGTGTCCCTGTGCTCCTCGAGCGTCAGTCCGTCTGCGCCGTAGACGAGCCGGACACGTGGCTGAAGCGGTTCCTCACCAGGCGCACTCACCACGCCGACCGACAGATCCGAGAGGCGAACGAGGCAGCCGACGGGGAATGCGCCCATCTCCCGGACGAACACACGTGTGAAGGTCCGGTCGAGGGCGTCGTTCGTCTCGCGGAGCAGCTGGACGATCGCGCGATCCGGGGTGAGGCCGAAGCCGTTGGGACCTACGGTGATCAGGCGGTCGTAGCGATCGGCGATCGCCACCATGCGACTGTACGGGTGCGCGACGTAGTCGGGCTCCGTCTCGGGCCAGCCGCCACCCCCTGGCTTCATGTGGTGCTCGTGGGCCACGAGCATAGCCGCCTGATCGACGTTGGGGATCCGGGCGAGTATCTCCGCTCCGATGCGTGGATGCAGCATGCGCGCCCGCTCTCGCTCTGCCGGGTCGCTGCGGTCGAAGGCCATCTTGCCGATATCGTGTAGCAGAGCCGACAACCCGAGTGACGTGAGGCCCTCGGACGGTATACCCAGTCCGAGGCCTATCGTGAGCGCGTAGATCATCGTGGAGATCGCGTGGAACAGGTCGGACTCGCCGTCGTCATGCAGCGTTGCGAGTCCGAGGACGGCGGCGTTGTCCTCCATGAGCCGGTTGAGGATGTCCTCGACGACGATGCTCGCCTCACCCATGTCCGGCGACCCCGAGGGACCGACCTGCGACGTCACCTGCCTGAGTGCGCCCGCCAGACGCCGGTGCAGCGCGCGGTCGCGCACACGACGCTCCTCGCGCTCGGCGATCTCCTCGGCAGCACTCTCTTCCAGTTGGCGGGCGACGACGCCGACGACCCCGCGTTCCTCGAGCAGGGTGGCGGCGTCCAGGTCTGGAGACGGTCTGCGAGCCAGCACTTCGAGGAGCACGATCGCGTCGCTCTCGGTGAACGACGGATGGAACGTGAGACTCTCGATGCGGTGCCCCTCGAGCGAACTCGCGGTCGACCTGAGACCCGGTGAGTCGGCGGGAAGCACGCGGCTTTCCTGATACAGGCGACCGAGGTGCAGGTTGAGCGCGAACGGTCCGTCGGCCGTCGCCTCGAGGACCGCACGCAGGAGTGCTTCGAGCGCCCCCCGGTGCTCGGGATGCTGCGGCGGGTACAGGCTGAACGCCTTGCGCGCGCCGGAAAGCGCGGTCACGAGCGCGATGGCGCGCTGCTCGCTCACAGGTCGTCGCCCCCTTTCGGGCGCGCGGCGAGAGCGCCGGTCGCAAGGTTGTGGAGTTGTGTGAAGTGGCCGCGCCTGATCAGCGTCCGCCGGCCGGCGATGCGCTCCAGGACCTCGACCGCCGCATCCGAGCCGGTGCGGCCCAGCGCGGCGACGATCTCGCGGGCGACCGGGAAGTCCTTCCCATCGGCATCTATGCGGTCGAACACCCCGCCGAGCGCCCGTGCCGCTCCTGGCGTCGAGAGGCGCTCGAGAGACCGCACCGCCGTCACGGCGATCTCCGGGACGGGGTCTCCCGCCAGCGCGGCGAGGATCTCCACCGAGCCCGCGGTCGCGGTGCCGGCCAACCCTTTCGCGACCTCGAGGCGCGAGCGGTCATCTGGCCGCGCGGCGAGTGCCGAGAGCGCTTCTTGCGAACGGGGGTCTGACTCGGCTGCGAGCCTGCGGGCCACCTCGGCGACCTGGAACCACTGCAGCTCGGATGCACGACTCACCAGCAGGTCGATGAGGCGTCGCCCGAGCAACGCCTCGGCTGCCGCGAGCCCGTCGCGGTCCCGCGCGCCGAGGGCCTCGGTCACGAGTCGCTGTTGCGCCGCGGCGCTTGCATGGCCGAGGATGCTCCGGGCGCGAGCGGCTGCGGCGGGGTCGTCGAGTACGGTGCCGATGAGCGCGCGCATCGCCTCGGACGACGTGGCCAGATCGAGTGCGCGCTGCATGTGGTCGGCAAGGCCCGGCCACGGGTGGGTCGTGCGTGACTCGCGGGTCGCCAGATCGGTCAGCACCCGTTCGGCAAGCTCCAGATCCCCGTGAGTCAGCAGGCGCGGCACGACAGACGCGAGCGCCATCAGCGTCCTCGACCACAAAGCGAAGTCCTGCTGCTGGTCGAGGAGCGACACCATCGTGTTGACGGTGCGCGCGTGAACGGTCGCATCCGAGGTGCGCAACTCCTCGCGAGCGGGCGCGAGGTCGTCTTCGCTCACGCGGCTGAGCGCTGCGACGGTGCGATAGTCGGGTTGCCGGTCGGCCAGGGCGGACTCGGCCTCGTCGGCAGCGCGCACGTCGATCATGTGGCCGAGGAACGCAAGCTCGCGGTCGCTGTGTCCGCCTTCGGCGAGCATGGGTCTGATCTCGTCGATGATCGCCTCGAGCACCGAGGGGTGTGGCAACGACGCGAGGACGTTTGACATGGAGAGCATGTTGTTGGCGTACAACCCGTCAGCGACAGACGTTGCGAAGTCGTGCGGCTCCAGCGTATGCAGCATCTCTCGAAGAACGTGTGTGCCGTCCGCGTCGTCGAGCGCAAGCCCGACGAGCGTGTCACGGCTTGCGGTCTCTTGTCCGAGGAACGCCCCGCCGAGTGCGCGGGCGAGCGCGGCGGCCCCCTCCGGTCCCGCAGCCCGGGCGAGTTCGGCCAGTCCTCGGCGAGCATGGCCGGGTCACCAGAGGCGGCGGCCGCAAGCCACGCGGCAAGCCGCGCCTCGTCCGTGGCGAGCTCCCGCAAGAACGCGTCCACGTCCACGTCGTCCGGCATCTCGGCGGCCGCAGCGGTCAGCACGACCTCGGAGATCGAGACGGAGGTGACGCCGCCGTGCGCCAGAACCGCCGAGAAGCCGCCTTCCGCACGGACGTCGGCCGGGTCGCGCAGAAGGGTCGTAAGGAAGGTGGAGAGGTCGTGCGTGGTGCAGCCGGGAACGAGGTCCACCCCGGCGACCTCGTGTGCGGTGAGCAGGTCGGCCAGGTCGCTCGCCCCCGGTGTGGCGATGCGCTCGCCCCGGTACGTGAAGCCGTCGCGCGCGACGATGAGGGACACCGACGACTCGGCGGCCAGCACCCCGCCGAGGGCCTCGGATGCGGCCTGCATCGCCTGGAGGGGGATCGGGCTCGCTGCGGGATACAGGCGCAGTGTCTTGGCGGCCGTGGTCAGTGCACGCACCACGGCCTCCGCCGCACGCGTCGTCTCTGCATCGGGCGCCATCCAGGTATCACCCCCGGCTCAGTGTTGTGCTCGATTCTCGGCGAACGTGCGGTGTCAGTCCACCCGCGCCGCACCGCCCGCTTCCTGCTACCCTTATCGGCATGGATGGGATCACTGCACAGATACTGCTCGTCATCGTCTTGATCGCGGCCAACGGCTACCTGGCCGCCGCCGAGATCGCGCTCGTGAGCGCGCGGCGCGCCGCGATCAAGATGGAAGCCGATGCCGGCTCATCCCGCGCGCGGGCCGTCCTGCGGCTGACCGAGGATCCGTCGCGGTTCCTGGCGGCTATCCAGGTCGGCATCACGCTGGTGGGCTTCGGAGCCTCGGCCACCGCCGCCGTCACGCTCGCGGAGCCGGTGGCGGAGTGGCTCGACACGCTGGGCGTGACGTGGGTGAGTTCGATCGCGGCAGGGCTCGCGGTGTTTCTCGTGACGCTCGTTATCTCGTACGTGACGCTCGTGTTCGGGGAGCTGGCGCCCAAGCGGCTCGGACTGCAGAGCGCCGAGAAGGTCGCCAAGGCCGTCTCGGGACCGGTCACGCTCCTTCAGCGCCTCACCGCACCGCTCATCTGGGTTCTCGCACACTCCACAGACGCGGCTGCACGGCTTCTCGGCGTGCGGCCGGGCTCGGTCCGTCCCGGCGTGACCGAGGAGGAGATCAAGCTGCTCGTTACCGAGCAGGGGACGCTGCTCGAGGACGAGAAGCGCATGATCCACGAGATCTTCGAGCTTGGCGACATGGTGGCCAAGGAGGTCATGGTCCCGCGCGTCGACATGCTGATGCTCCAGGACTCCACGCCGTTGCGTGAGGCGATCGAGACGTTCCGCACCTCCGGGTACTCGCGACTGCCGGTCTTCGGGGAGGATGCTGATTCCATCGTGGGTATAGCGATGCTTAAGGACCTGGTCGGCCCGGCCTCCGAGGGCCTGATGGACGAGCCGGTTGCGGCATTCGTGAGGCCGGCGGTCTTCGTTCCCGAGACGAAGCCGATTCTGGCGATGCTCAACGATATGCAGCGGGGGCACAACCACCTCGCGATCGTGGTCGACGAGTACGGCGGTACGGCGGGCTTGGCCACGATCGAGGACATCGTGGAGGAGATCATAGGGGAGATCGCCGATGAGTTCGATCGAGAGCGCCGGTACATCACCTCGCTCGGTCCGGACCAGTGGGTCGTAGACGGCCTGCTCTCGGTCCACGAGGCTAACGAGACGCTCGGGTGGGATCTGCCGCTCTCTGATGAGTACGAGACCGTCGCCGGCTGGGTCCTCGTCGAGCTCGGTCACATCCCGTCCGAGGGCGAGACGGTGCTCTACCACGACCTCGTCGTGCGGGTCGATGTCGTCAGGCGGAGGAGGATCGCCCGACTTCGGGTATCTAGGACGATGGGCGTCGACGGGGCGGGTGCGACGGCGTCCGACTGACGCCGCGGGGGTGTGCTGTCCCGCCCGAACAACAGGAGTCGTGATGACGGAACACAACGGGGTGCCGTCTGCGCCCACCGGGCCGCCGCCACCAGCCGCCACGCCGGATGTCTCACCGCCGCCAGTAGCCGCGGCACCGGCCTCTCGCGTACGGCGCGGGGCGGTGCTGTGGGGGGCGGCGCTGGTCGCACTCGGCGGGCTCCTTCTCGTCAACCAGTTCGTGCCGGGGATCGCCATCTGGCGCTACTGGCCACTCATCATCGTCGTGTTCGGCGTCAGGTCGATGTTCGGCACCGGGACCGGGAGCTGGTCTGTCAAGGATGCCGCCGAGGGGCTCACGACCGTCACTATCGGTCTGATCTTCCTCGGGCAGATGCTCGGCTATATCGGCTGGAACGCGTGGCTCAACATCTTCCGCCTCTGGCCGCTGCTGCTCGTAGCGCTCGGTCTCGAGATCGCGGGCAAGGGCATGAAGTCCGAGGGGATCCGCACCCTCGGTAGCTTTGTGGTGATCGCCGGGCTTGCGTACGGCGCCCTCGTGATGACGCCGACGGCCGGGTGGTCGTTCCTCGTGCCCGTGAGCGGGGCAGCCGAGACATTCTCGGGCGAGGCTCCGCATGACGCGCGGGTCACCGAGGGCACGGCTGTCATCAAGGGTGGCGTCGGAGTACTCAAGCTCATGGCTGGTGACGATCTGGCCACCGCATCGGGGCGCTCGCCCTTCACGCCCGAGTTCGACGTGACGATCGACCGTTCTCACGCGCTCGTGAGCGCCGGACTGGGCAGCGGGACGTGGATGCCCGGTGTCGGGGACACGCGGCTCGACGTGACGCTGGACTCCGACGTCGTGTGGGATCTGACGGTCGAGGCGGGTGTCTCGAGTTACGACGTGGACCTGAGGGACCTGGCCGTCGAAGCCGTGACCTTCGACGCCGGGGTCTCGGAGGGTCGGCTCACGCTCGGCGAGGCGGGGGCATCGGGTCTCCGTGGCCCCGTGGACGTGCGCGTCAAGGCGGGCATCTCCGCGCTGACACTGCGGGTGCCCGAGGGCGACAGCGTCCGCGTGGCTGTCAGCAAGGGTCTATCGGGTGTGACCGCACGCGGTGAGTGGAAAGGCGGCCACGACGGCGACATCCGGACCTACGAGAGCGACGGTTTCCGGACGTCGGGTGCTTACTGGGACATCGATGTCGAGTCAGGTATCGGCAGCATAACTCTCGAGTACTACTAGGAGGTCATCGTGACAGAGGACCAGCACCAGCAGACGACCCCCACGGGCGATCACGATTCGACGGGCTGGGTCATTCTTGGGGCCGTGCTGATCGCAGCGGGTTTCTTCCTGGGCGCCCGAAATCTCGGGATCGTCCCGTGGCCCCTCGGCTACATGTGGGACTTCATCGTCAAGGCACGGGTCGGCATCGGGATCGTGCTCATCGGCGTGGTGCTCATCTGGTGGTCGCAGTCGGGCAGGGGCTTCAGCGCGCCGCGGCGCGGGACCAGGCTCTACCGCTCCCGCGACGAGAAGTGGCTCGCGGGAGTGCTCGGCGGGCTTGCGGACTACTTCGGCGTGGATGTCACGCTGCTGCGGCTCGCGTTCATCGCGCTCGTCGTGCTGTTTGACGTCGGCGGTCTTATCGCTGCCTACATCGTGATGGCGATCGTCGTGCCCCAGGCGCCCAAGGGCGTGGCTGCTGCGTCCGCGGCACCCGCGGCCTGGCCGCAGTCACAGGTTCCCGAGCCGCCCGGGCCCGCGCCCGAACCTCCTGCGCCGGTGGATGAGACCAGCGCGGACCGGTGAGCCTCGAGAGCGGTGGTGAACCCAACGCGAAACGGCGTGGCACCGTTCCCGGTGATGTGATCGACGCGCACGTCCATCTGTTCGCACTTCCGCTGTTCCGCGAGTTCGTCGACAAGAATCCCGAAGCGAACCCCCGGTGGAAGAAGGCGCTCGAAGAGGGCACGTTCGGCCGTCGGCAGGAGGCCCTGCCAGACTTCAGCCCGGAGAAGATGGCCGAGTGGTACGCTCGGCGCCTCGATGACGCAGCTATCGCGCGCGCGGTGGTGGTCTCGGTGCTGCCCGACTCGCAGTACATGCGCGACTTCATCAACGCCTCGCGGGGACGCGTCGCGGCGTTGTGCAATCTCGACCCGCGGCTGCCCGACGCGCCGGCGCTGCTCGAGCGCGAGATGGCTGCGGGCTTCAAGGGCGTGAAGCTGCTGCCGGTGAACCGCTGCTTCAGGCTCTCGGACCCGGCATGCCGTCCGTTCTTCGAGAAGGCCGCCGAGCTTGGTGCCGCGATCACGGTCCATTACGGCGTGACGGTCGACCCCCAAGGCGATGTGCGCTATGCGGACCCTACCGACCTCTCGCCCGTGGCTCGCGACTTCCCGGAGATCACGTTCGTCATCGCGCACTTCGGCGCTGGATACCTGCACGAGGCGCTGCGTGTCGGCTATCAGTGCAAGAACGTGTGCCTGGATTCATCGGGCACCAACAACTGGATGGACTACGATCCGCACGGTTACACGCTCGCGCAGGTGTTCGACAGGGCGATAACCGCACTCGGGCCGGAACGAGTGCTCTTCGGCACCGACTCGGGCACAACGGGACCGTACCGCAAGTGGATCGCATTCCAGCAGCGCCGAACGCTTGAGGAACTCGGCCTCTCCGACCGCGATCGCGACCGTGTGCTTCGTGCCAACGCCGTGCGGATATTCCGCCTCGACGCGTAAGGAGGCGTGGCGATGAGTTGGACGCGTCACAACGACGAGCGCGAATACGACGAGCTCGTGAACTGGGACCGCCGTCTCGCGCGCGAAGCGCCGTTCTTCGAGGGGATCTTCGCCGGCTACGACGTGCGGTCGGTGGCGGACGTGGGAGCCGGCAGCGCACGCCACGCCATCGTGTACCGCTCGTGGGGGCTCGACGTCTGGGCGATCGATCCAAGCGAGGACATGCTAGAGCTGGCGCGCGAGAACGCCGGGCGGCTCGGAAGCGACGTCCGCATCGTCGAGGGCGGCTTCGGCGACGTCGCGCGCATCGTCGGCGCGCCGGTGGACGCGGTCACCTGCACCGGCAACGCGCTCCCGCACGTGCGCTCGCTACGCGGGCTCCATGATGCGCTGCGCGACTTCGCCGAAGCGCTCGTTCCGGGCGGACTGCTCGTGCTGCACTATCTCAACCATCACCGGCTCATCGCGCAACGGATCCGTACGATGTCGCCGGTGTTCAGGGAGACACCCGCCGGCGACAAGTTCTTCCTGCGCCTGCTCGACTACACTCCGGAGGGCGACGGCGTCCTGTTCGACTTCGTCACCCTTCTTCGCGACGCCAGCGTGCGGGAAGGCGAGCACACGATCGAGAGCTGGCCCACGACGCTCGAGGACGATCCGTCCGGCGGCTGGAGTGTACGGTCGCGCCGCTCGCTACACTTCGTCATGGTGCCCGAGATGATCACGCGCGAACTCGAGAGCGCCGGCTTTGCCGACGTGCGTATCCTCGGCGACCATACGGGGCGCCTGTTAGAGGCGGATACCGACGAGAGCATCATCGTGGTGGCCGTGAAGGCCGTGGGCTAGATACGGGCCCCGGTTCCGCACACCCGCGGCCCGAGCAGGCAGCGGCGGTCAAGCGCCGCGTCGCACGCACGAATCGGCACGACGAGTCCTCGGGGGATGGTACCGGCGCGACCGGAGGCCAGCTCGGCGTACAGGTGGCACAGGGGCAATCCCGCGACATTCTGGAAGCACTCGTCATCGGCTACGCTGGCGAGATGGTGTTCGATGTTGTAGGCGCCGGCGCACCCTAGGTACTCACCCCGGGCGATCCACGCGTCTGTCGTCGCGTCGTCGAGCGCGCGCATCGCGACCCGGGTGGTCGTGGCGAACGTATCCGGAGCGGTCGCGCCGTCAGGTAGGAGCGCCACGCCGGTCACGACCTCGTGCGTGCGGCCGGCAAGGCTGCCGAGCATGCGGCGGGCGTCGGCCTCGTTCGCCGGTTTGCCGAGCACAACGCCGTTAGAGACCACGACGGTGTCGAATGCAAGAATCAGCGATCCGTCACCGGACACCGCCCGGGCGGCCAGCGCCTTCTCGGCGGCGAGTGATGCGGCGAGCGGGCCGGGCTCGAGCGGCGCGCCGAGGTCCTCGGGGGTGTCGACCGACATGACAGTGACGTCGAGCCCGAGCCATTCGATGAGCCGGCGGCGTCGGGGAGACGCCGACGCGAGAAGCACCAAGGGAGCGTCCATGGTCAGCGATGATAGCACCGGCCGCGCGTAAGCGGCATAATCGGTGGCGTGCGCTCCACTGCAGGAAGAGAGTCGATGTACACAGGCGAGTCCAAACCCGAGAAGGCGCCCGAGGCCGTTGAACGCTTCGTCAAGCATCTTCTCGTCACCTACAAGGCGGTGCAGCTCTATCCTGCCGCGAGCGACATTCCGCTGGAGAATGCCGCGGTTCTGATCGGCATGCTGCGCGGGCTGCTTCGGGAGCGCTCCGAGTTGAAGTTCCAGGTAGCGAAGCAGGGACTGCTGTACGGTGCATTTCCGGTACTGCCGGGGCAGAAGGTGTTCGCGGCTTTCGCGCGCGAGTTCTATTATCGTTCGATCGCCGACGTGCGCTTCCACGCTTCGGTGACCCCGAAGCAGATCGTCGATTTCCTGCGTGTCTTGCAGGAGTCCTCCGAGGAGATCCAGGCCTCCGGTGGTTTCGAACAGCGGCTCTGGGATCTGCAGGTGGACGGGATCAGCGTGAGCCTCGTCTCTACGAAGATCGTGGACACCGAGCTGACCGCCGAGAGCGCTTCTGCCATCCTGGATGAGGAGTGGCCGCCGGCGCACGAGCGGATCGACGAGCTCGTTGAATCGGCCTACGGCGCACGGCCGCGCGACCAACGGATCCTTGTGAGGTTCGCGCAGAACCCGCGCCTGGTCTCGCGCTACCTCGGCGATCTTGCGGCGTCGGGCCGCGGTGGTCGGCCGCTCACCAAGCTGATCGCCGCGAGGGTCGTGTCGCTTGCGCACGTAGCGTACGGTGAGTTGCCCGAGGACCAGCCCGCGCTGTTCAGATCGATCGCGGAGAGTCTGCTCTCACTCGATTCGGACGTCCGACGCGACGTGCTCGTCGAGCGGTTGCTACCCGACGCGCGGCTCGACGAGTCGGTGGCGAGCGTGCTCAGACAGTTCGAGCTGAGCGAACTGTGCAACGCGCTCGTCGAGGGCATGAGTCCCGACCCGGTCTCGCGGGACGGCCTGTCTCGCGCCATCCGGAACCTCGCCGTGATCACCTTGCGGCCCAAGGAGGAGGTCCTCGGCGCAGCCGAAGACGCCATGCGCGGGGCTGGTGCCGACGAGTCCACCATCGCAACGGTTCTGGAGAACGCAGCGCCGTCGCGGCTGAGCGCGTTGCCTCCCGCAGATGAGCGGATTGAGAGCGTGGAGAACATTCTGCGACTGGTCGACCTGGCTCCCGTGGCCGCCGAGGCCGAAGGCGACGACGTCGCCGCGGTGCGGGCCGAGGTCGCCGCCGGCGTCTCCGACGGCGACATCATGCTCGGCATCGTCACGCTCATCTCGATCGAGCGCCGTCCCGAGATGTTCACGTCCCTCATGGCGATCGTGGAGGACGGACTCGGCCTTCTGCTGGAGTGGGGCGAGTACGAGGATGCGGCCGATGCCGCCGGTGCGTTTGCCGCGCTCCAAGACGACGAGACGCTCGAACCCGCGCAGCACGAACGCGTGCACGACGCACTTGTCACGATGGCTCGACCACGGCACATGCGAGAGCTGACAGCCGCGCTCAGGCGGCACGACGCCGGCACGGCCGAGCACGAGGCGTGCAAACGGCTGCTCAACACGCTCGGCGAGCACACGATCAGCCCGCTGCTCGAGGTGCTGGCCGACGAGCCGGACATGGCAGCCCGCAAGGCGCTCGTTGACCTGATCTCGTCTATAGCACCCAAGCACATCGGCACCCTCGGTGCGCGTGTGGCGGATCCCCGGTGGTACTTCGTGCGCAACGTCGTCGCCATTCTGGGCTCGACGCGCCGTCCCGACGCGGTGTCTCACCTCGCGCGCACGCTGCGCCACAGCGACTCCTGCGTGCGTCGTGAGACGATCAGGGCCGTTGCCGGGATACGCGACCGCCTTGCAGGCGAGATGCTCATCGCGGCGCTCGCCGACGAGGACGCCCAGAACGTCGGCCTCGCGGCGCGGCTGCTCGGTACGCTCGGCACGGGCGGGGCCCTCGCGGCGCTCTCGCAGGTGGCGCGCGGCGAGGGTCGCGGCAACCGTGAAGTGGGCGCCCGGATCGAAGCTATCGAGGCGCTCGGCCGACTCGGCAGGCCCGAGGCCGAGGCGGTGCTCAACGACATCATCCGTCAGCGTGGCATCATTCGGACCGGCAGGTCGCGCGAACTGCGCACTGCTGCCGAGACGGCGCTTGCGGGGTTGCACCGTGCTCTGAAGGCGGGAGGTGGAGCATGAGCGACGAGCACCCCATCATCCCCGGGGAGCAGTCCGGGGTCAGGGCGCCGCACAGTGACAGGGAAGGTGCCGCCGCGGGGTCCGACATCGAGCGCATCACCGCCGAAGTGAAGGACATGTCCGGGACGCAGACGTTCTCGTCCAAGCAGTTGGCGCGTGCGCGAGAGCTGCTCACGAGGCTGTACAGTCTCCGTCGCGCGTGTCGCCTCTACCCGCCGGGACACCCCGCGATGGGCGAGGCCGCAGGCGAGCTCCATGATGTCCTCGCGCTCTACCATGCCGAGGGCACCGACGTGCCGCTGACGTTCTTCGAGGAAGAGGTCCTGCTGGGCAGCCAGGTGCTTGCCGAGGACAGTGTCCTGTTCGACCAGCTGATCCGTGACATCAGTGCGATCGGGGCCGGAAGCATCACGTTCCTGCGTGATGTGACGCTCGCCGAGATCGAGCGATTCGGCCCTGTCCTCGGTGCGCGCGCCGAGGATGTGGCGTCTGTCGAGGGTGGCGTGTCGGCGCTTGTGGAGCGCGCCAACGTGCCGCACATCGTGGTGAGCACCGTAAGCATCGTCCGTGACGACGTGACCGTCTCGGAGGGAGATGCCGATCAGGTCGCGAAGGCGACGTATACCGGCGCTGTCGATCTGCTCCGCGAGCTCGAGCGCCTGATCCGCTCCAATCACGTGATCAGCGCCGGCCACGTGAAGAGCACGGTGCGCAGTCTCGTGGACAACATCCTACGTAACCGTTTTGCGATGCTCGAACTCTCGGGCCTCAAGAGCTTCGACGAGTACACGTTCTTCCACTCGGTCAACGTCGCGATCCTCTCGCTGGCACTGGGCTCCAAACTCACCCGTGACTACCGCTTCCTGTCCTCACTCGGGGTTGGCGCCCTGCTGCACGATATCGGCAAGATGTCCGTCGACCTGGCCACGCTCAACAAGGAGGGCCCGCTCACCAGCGACGAGTGGGCGGATATCCGGCACCATCCGGTGCACGGCGCCGAGATGACCGCGCTTACGAACGGTTTGGACCGGGCATCGATCGTGTGTGTTCTCGAGCACCATATGCGGTACGACCTGACGGGCTACCCGCAGCGCGAGCCCAAGCGTGCGCAGCACATCTCGAGCCGCATCGTCGCGGTGGCCGACGCCTACGACGCTATGACCTCGCAGCGCCCGTACAGCGCACCGCGCATGCAAGACGAGGCGATGGGCGTTGTCGTCCGCAACGCCGGGACCGCGCTCGACCCGACGCTTGTGCGCCTCTTCGTCGACCTGCTCGGCTACTTCCCGCCGCGCTCGGTGGTGCTTCTGAGCACGGGCGAGGCCGCGATCGTGGTAAGCCCGAGTCCGTCGGACCCGGCCCGGCCGGTCGTGCGCATCATCGCGGATAGATCGGGAGCGATGATCGAGCCGGTCGATCTCGACCTCAGCATCACCGCCGACAGCGGCGGGCGTTCGGCGCTCCGCTGCCTCGATCCCGCCGGCCTGAACGTGGACATCGCCGACTTCCTTTAGGGCGTTGTGCTTCCGGCGGGTACCATCATGACGTGAGAACCTACTGCCGGGAGGCACAATGGATCAGTCACGCCGCAAGGTACGCCCCACGACCATCGCCGCGATCGCACTCGTCGTGCTACTCGTCGCTTCGGGCGCGATCGCCGAGTTCTACACCGACGCGCTGTGGTATGGCGAGGTCGGACAGACCGGTGTGTTCTGGCGCACGCTCGCCTGGCAGTGGGGGACCGGCGTCGCCTTCGGGCTCGTCTTCTTCGCCGTCCTGCTCGGCAACCTGACCGTCGCCCGGAAGATGACGCCGGTGCGAGTGCTGCGACCCGCGGGCACCACGGGCCTTCCCGTGGAGGTGGCCATCGATCGGGTGCGCGATGCGGTCGGCCGGATCGCGGGGACGGCCCTGCTCGTTGCGAGCGGCGTGGCGGCCCTTGTAGCGGGCGCGGCCATGGCCGAGTCGTGGGAGGTGTTCGCTCTCGCCACCGCAGGCGGGCTCTTCGGCGCGACCGATCCGCAGTTCGGCCGGGACATCGGATTCTACTTCTTCACGCTACCTGCGCTTCGGCTGGTGCAGACCTGGCTCACAGGGACTCTCATCTTCACACTCATTGCCAGCGCCGTGCTGCACGTATTCAACGGATCGATCAGGCCATGGGACCGCTGGCGGGGCTTCGATCCCCACGTGAAGGCCCACCTGTCGGTCATCGGCGGCTTCATCATCGTCGTGCAGGCGCTCGGCTACTGGCTCAGCATCTTCGAACTCGTCTACTCGCCGCGCGGACAGGTCGTGGGCGCGTCGTTCACCGACGTCAACGCTCAGATCCCCGCGTACACGATCCTGATCGCTATCGCGCTGCTTTCGGGCATCGCGCTGCTCGTCAACATCCGCATCCGCGGCTGGAGGCTTCCGGCGGTCGCGGTCGGCGCGTGGGTCGGCGCGGCCATCCTCGTCGGCAGCGTGTACCCGGGGCTCGTCCAGCAGTTCCGGGTCTCCCCCAACGAGGTAGAGGCCGAGTCACCGTACATCGAGCGGAACATCGCGGCCACACGTGCGGCCTTCGGCCTCGATGACATCGAGGTCAGGGCATTCCCGGCCGAGGAGAACCTCACCGCCGAGAACCTCACCGCCAACACCCAGACGATCGAGAACGTGCGTGTGTGGGATCCCACGATCGTCGCGCAGACGTACCGCCAGCTGCAAGGTATCAGGCCCTACTACGACTTCAACGACGTGGACGTGGATCGCTACACGGTCGACGGCGTTCGTCGGCAGGTTCTCGTGTCGGTCCGCGAGATGAACGTCGCCCGGCTGGCGGACCAGGCACAGACATGGGTCAACCAGCATCTCGTCTACACGCACGGCTACGGGATCGTGGTGAGCCCCGTGAACGAGACGAGCGGACAGGGCTACCCGCTCTTCATCGTGAAGGACATCCCGCCCGAGTCCGGCACCGACCTCGAGGTCGCCCAGCCGGCCATCTACTTCGGTGAGCAGGTGGGCAACTACGTCATCGCCGATACCGAACTGCCCGAGTTCGACTACCCGGTGGGCTCCGAGAACGCCGAGACGAACTATGCCGGTCGCGGCGGGATCGAGGTCGGGGGACCGCTGCGCCGCGCCGCGTTCGCGCTGCGGTTCTCGGCTCCGCAGATCGTGTTCAGCCGGTACATCCGGCCGGACAGCCAGGTGCTGTTCCGCCGCTCGATCACCGAGCGTGCCGAGGCGCTTGCGCCGTGGCTCACCTTCGATGGGGACCCGTATCCCGCGATCATCGACGACCGGATCGTGTGGATCCTCGACGGATACACGGTCTCAGACCGCTATCCCTACTCGGAACGTTACGGTGGGGTGAGCTACATCCGCAACTCGGTGAAGATGACGGTGGATGCGTACGACGGCACGACCACGCTCTATGCGTTCGATCCGGACGATCCGCTGCTGGAGGCGTGGAGCCAGGTCTTCCCTGATCTGCTCACCGACGCGTCTGAGATGCCGGAGAGCGTTCGTGCGCACCTGCGCTACCCGGCCGATCTGTTCATGCTCCAGGCCGAGGTCTACAAGACGTACCACATGCTTGACCCGAAGGTCTTCTACAACAAGGAGGACCAGTGGGCGCTGCCCGGCGAGGGAACCGAGGGCGGCGGGGTCCCGATGGATCCGTTCTACGTGCTGATGGAGCTCCCCGAGGAGGACCGCGAGGACTTCATGCTGATGCTGCCGTTCACGCCGCGCACCAAGGCGAACATGATCGGCTGGATGGCTGCCAAGTCCGATCCGGATGACTACGGAGCCCGCGTCGTGTATACGCTGCCCAAGCAGCGGCTCGTGCTCGGACCGGAGCAGGTGTCTGCCCGCATCAACCAGGATCCGGTCATCTCGCAGCAACTCACGCTGTGGAGCCAGCGTGGCAGTGGCGTCATCTTCGGCAACCTGCTCGTGATTCCTATCGAGGAGGCGATCGTCTACATCCAGCCGCTCTACCTGCAGGCCGAGCAGACGGCCATGCCACAGCTGACACGCGTGATCGTGGCGTACGGCGACACCGTCGCCATGGAGACCGATCTCGCCGCCGCGCTCCTGCGCGTGTTCGGGGAGGCGGAGGTGCCGGTGACCGACGACGGGGTCACGGCTGATCCCGCGGCCGCGCTGGAGCTCTACGAGCGTGCCCTCGAGGCGCAGCGTGCGGGTGACTGGGCCGCCTACGGGCGCCTCATCGGAGAGCTCGGCGATGTCCTGGGACGTCTGTCGGGCGCCGGGGTCGAGACGACGGTGACGCCGGGGCAGTAAGCTCGCGCGCTAACGAAGTGGTTCCCATACGGCACGGGGTGTGCTAGAGTCTCTCCCCGTTGGCTGGAAAGTGGAGTCCGTGCCGCGTGTGCGTGCGTGCCGAAGGGCCGCCGTGCTGGACCGGCGAGGCGCGGGACTCCGGGCGATCGAACCAGCGGGTGTCGTGCAAGGGTGCGCGGCACCGGAGGATAACGGTCCACCACCATGAATAGCAGAGTTCGTGCTTGAGTGGCCAAGGCGGCGGGAACGTCCGATCCGCGTGGCCGGGAGCGCGACGGCATGCTTCTTCTCTCCCCCCTGATCGACTGTCGTCGTATGTCCCGGGCTGCCGCCTGTCCTGTACCCGTACATGGAGGACAGTGTGAAGGTAGAGAGTAAGCGGGGCTTCGGCCTCAATACGGTCGCAACCGCCACAACCGGCGTTGCCGTTGCGGTGACGCTTCTCGTCGGAGCCGGGATCGTTCCGGCCACTGTCGCGTCGGCGCAGGTGGCTGAAGTCGGCGTAGCCGGCAGCCTGAGCGGCAGTGTCCTGCCGCCGGCCGCTGAGCAGCCCAAAGCCGAGGATCTCCGGCAGCCGTCCGGTCTCGGTGCGGCAGAGGCGAAGACCTCGGGTGTTCGCAAGCCGACGGCCATCAAGCCGAAACCCGTACCCAAGCCTGCTGCCCCGAAGCGGCAGACGCCTGTGACATCTACGGCGTCGACGGCCGACACCGCTGGCTGGAAGAGCGCGAAAGTCTCGTGGTACGGCCCTGGTTTCTACGGCAACACGATGGCTGGTGGCGGGAAACTCACTCCGTCGAGCATGGTCGTCGCCCACCGCAGCCTCCCCTTCGGTACCAAGATCGAGTTCTCGTACAAGGGACGCACATGCACCGCGGTCGTTCAGGACCGCGGACCGCACATCGCCGGCCGGGTCTTCGATCTCGGACCCGGTACCGCGGCGGCTCTCGGGTTCTCCGGCGTAGGGACGGTCAAGTACCGGATCCTCTAGACCTGGAACCGCCCGCAAGAGCGCTCTATGCAACGAGCGGCGCCGTCCCGAGAGGGCGGCGCCGCTGCTACTGTCGGGGCATCGGCGGCGCTTTGGGGTATCTTCGCAAGTGGCATGTTCCGGACCCGAGGAGGAAACGATGGCACCGTCCGATCAGAGGTCCCCGGGATCGAAGACAGGTGTCGAGAGCATCATAGAAGCCGTTGCCGACCTGCTCCAGACGGCATCTGACTGGGTGCGCCAGGAAGCCGAGGCGGTCGTCCGCGAGAAGATCGTGCTTCCGATTCAGAAGCTGGGACTCACACTGGTGTCCGCGACCGCCGCGGGTTGCCTGCTCGTGGTCGGACTCATCTTCATCGCCGTCGCGCTCTACCTGTTGCTCGCCTCCTGGCTGACCCATCCCGGCGCGTTGCTGCTCATCGGTGGCGTCTACGTTCTGCTCTCCGTCGTGTTCATCGTGATCAAAGTGAGGTCGATGCAGAAATGACCGAGCCTGCCGCACCCATCACCGTCGAGGACCTGAAGCGCAAGGCTGTCCACATCCGCGACATGGCCGAGGTGGAGGCGCGGCACATCGCGGCAGAACGTGCCACCACGGTCGTGGTCGTGGGCGTGGTTGCGGTCGTTGCGGCGATATCGATCGCGTACTATCTCGGATCGCGGCGAGGCTGATCGCGAGTCGGGCACGACGTCTGGGGGCGATCATGCGCGTGCAGAGCATCACGGTGTGTCCGGATCGTGTGGATGTCATCGTGATGGTCGAGCACACCGAATCGGTGAGCACCACTCCCGGTGACGGGGTAGCCGAGCGCGCACTCGAGCTCCTGCCCGGTCTCGTCTCGCACGCATGCCTGAATGGCGCGGGACGCTCCTTCCCCGAGGAGTTGGCCGATACCGAGGTCCCGCATCTGCTCGAGCACGTCATCCTTGAGCTCATGGCCTGTGCGGGATCGCCCCGTGACCTGCGCGGAGAAACCGCGTGGGACTTCCGGCGCGATGGGAAGGGCGTGTTCCGGGTCTCGCTCGAATACGACGACGACCTCGTGTGTCTCGGCGCCATCAAGGCGGCCGACACGCTCGTGCGCTACATGCTCGAGGGCGGAGATGCGCCGGACGTCGAGCATGCGACGGAGCGCCTGAGGGCTCTACGGGGTCTCCCGGCCTGACGGTCGAGCCGATTGACCGCAGCGGAAGTGCGGTGCTAAGGTTGCCTGCAACCCCGCCTGAGGTGGGGCGAAGATCGCAGGTGGACGTGAGGGAAGAGGGCATCATTCGCCCGGCCACCCCTCCGCAGGTCCCCCGTCAGTCCCGCTCCTGAGAGCGGGAGGAAGCGGGCGGTGCTTCGGCCGATATCCGGAGAGACGAGGTCCGGCGGACGCACTCGAGCGCCGGACGAAGACAGGTGGTACCGCGACGACCCTCGCCCTGTCGGCAGGGTCGTTTTCTGTTGTCCGGGGCTCACGGCCCGAAGGAGCAGCGAATGGGTACCGCCAGAGTGGTGTTCGACAAGTGGAGCGGGCGTTACTCGGCCCGCATGGCCGACGTGCGTTCGAGCGCTGTACGCGACCTGTTCGCCGCGGCCACGCGCCCCGACATGATCTCGTTTTCAGGCGGCATGCCCGAGATCAGCCGGGTGCCGACCGACGACGTCGTGAGGGCCGCGACCGCGGCGCTTCGCGAGTCGGGACCCGAGGCGCTGCAGTACGGTTCCTCGGAGGGCAGACCGGCGGTGCGCCAGGTCGTCATCGATCTGATGGCCGAGGTCGGCGTCAGGCTGCGCCCGGATGATGTCGTGGTGACCGCCGGCGCACAGCAGGCGCTCGACCTGCTCGCCAAGATCTTCATCGATCCGGGCGACACCATCATCTGCGAGGGCCCCACGTACCTCGGCGCGCTCCAGGCGTTTTCGGCATACCAGCCCGACATCGTCTGTATCCCGATGGACGAGTGCGGCATGCGCACCGATCTTCTTGCCGCCGAGCTCGAGCGACTCGGCCCTCGCGGCGCGAAGTTCATCTACACGATTCCGACCTTCCAGAACCCGGCAGGCGTCACGCTCACGCCTGTCCGCAGACGTGAGCTACTCGACCTCGCCCGCGCCTACGATGTGCCGGTGATCGAGGACGACCCGTACGGGCGCTTGCGCTTCGAAGGTGGGCACTGCCTGCCGCTCCGCGCGCTCGACGACGAGGTCATCTACACGGGGACGTTCTCAAAGATCTTCGCTCCCGGGTTGCGCCTCGGATGGGTCACAGCGCCGCACCCCATCCTCGCCAAGTTCGTCCTTGCCAAGCAGGCGGCAGACCTGTGCGGAAGCGCCTATGCGCAGGCGACAGCCGAGCGATACTTCAGCGGCACCAGATGGCGGCGCACGTTGCAGGACCTGACCAGGACCTATGCCGAGCGGCGCGACGCGATGCTCGAGGCGCTCGCCGAGCACTTCCCGGCCGAAGCGCATTGGACCATGCCCGAGGGCGGCTTCTTCGTATGGGTGGAGATGCCGTCGTTTCTCGATCTCAAGTCGATTCTTGCCGAGGCAGTCGAGCATGGCGTGACCTACGTCCCGGGCGATGCGTTCTTCCCGGACGGTCGTGGCCGAAACTGCATGCGGCTGGCGTTCTGCTTTGCTGAGCCGGACGCGATCAGGGAAGGCATCCGCAGACTCGCCGAGGTGCTCGACGACCGCCTCGAGCTGTACCGTGCATTCGCCGTTGCCGGGGTCCTGCCGGCCGTACCGGACCAGGCCGGGGAGAGGGGCTGATCATGAACGAGAAGATCGCGGTGCTCATGGGTGGGCGCTCGCTCGAGCGCGACGTGTCGCTCGTGAGCGGCGAGCGCGTATGCGACGCGCTCACCGAGCGAGGCTACAAGGTGCTCGCGCTCGACGTCACGCCGGACCTCGTGACGACGCTTCGCGCCGAGCGCCCGGATGCCGTCTACATCGCACTCCATGGCAAGTACGGTGAGGATGGCACCATACAGGAGCTTCTCGAGTTCCTGCGTATCCCGTACACAGGCCCCGGTGTGGCTGCCTCGGCGCTTGCGTGGAACAAGGCGGTCTCCAAGCGGCTGTTCGAGCGTGCGGGCATTCCGACGCCCGCGTGGGTCACGTTCACCGCCGATGCGTTCAAACAGGCAGGCGCGGCCACGGCGCTCGATCTCGTGCCTGATGCGGTCGGAGGCTTTCCCGTGGCGGTCAAGCCGGCCGAGCAGGGCTCCGCACTCGGCCTGGCGAGGGTCACCGAGGCCGAGGCGCTGCCCGAGGCGCTGCTCTCGGCGCTGTCGTACGGGGACACCGCGATCGTCGAGAAGTGGATCGATGGTCGCGAGATCGCCGTCTCTGTGCTCGACGGTCCGGGCGGTTTGCGCGTGCTACCACCGGTGGAGATGGTGCCGAAGTCCGGGCTGTTCGACTTCACGGCCATGTACACCCCCGGCGAGACCGACTACTACGTTCCCGCCCGGCTCGAGCCCGAGCGCGCGGCGGAGGTCGTGGCGCTTGCCGAGAAGGTCCACGTCCTGCTCGGCTGCGAGCGGGTGAGCAGGGTAGATATGGTCGTTGGCGCCGACGGCATCCCGTACGTCCTTGAAGTGAACACGTCTCCGGGTATGACCGAGACATCGCTCCTGCCGATGGCGGCGGCGGCCGTTGGCATTGATTTCCAGGAGTTGGTAGAGTCTATGGTACGCTCGACGCTCGATGGTCGGGTGTGATGGGTACATACACCTGTGCCGTCTAGTACGGTGTGACTGTCCGCGTACGATCTCGGAGGTGGGTTGCCGATGTATGACTATCGCAGAGGTGAAAGCGTCCTCGCAGCGTTCCTTCTCGGCGGTGTAGTGGGCGCCGTTCTTGGTCTGCTCTTCTCGCCGCGCTCCGGCAAGGAGAACCGTGAGTTCATCTCCTCCAAGGCCGAGGAGTACTGGGGTGAGGGCAGGGAGTTCTACGAGACCAGCCGCGCACGTGTGGCCGATGAGACCGAAGAGCTGCGTGTGAAGATCGACGCCGCGCGGGATCGTCTGCGCGACCAGGTCGAGACGGTCTCCCGCCAGGCCAAGGAGAAGGTCCATGAGGTCGCGCCGGCGGCTAAGGATGCCGTCGTCCGTGCCGGCGAAGCGGTCAAGGGTGGCGTTGATGTCGCCGAGGCCAAGGCACAGCAGGTCCTCGATAGGCTCTCCGAGAGCGGCGAGGCGGCCGCGGATGCGGTTGCCGATGCGGCGGCTACCGACTAGCATCGCTTGTCGCGGTATGATGAAGACCGGTCGCATAGCGGCCGGTCTTCTCATGTCCGGACGGGATCGAGGCGAGGTGAGCGCGTGCCCCGGGTCAGCACGATGATGGGCCGAGGCGTGTACGGCGCGGGTGGCCGCCGGCTGGGTCGTGCGAGCGAGGTGCTGTTCCACCCGTCCGAGCCGCGCGTCGTCGGGATACAACTCCAGCCCGACCCGTACTTCTACATCATCAGCCGGCGACCCCGGTTCGCGCTGATCGCCGAAGTCGAGGCCGTCGGCGAGGACGCGCTCCGGCTCTCCGCAGACCGGCTGCCCGCCGAGCGGGCCGGGGAGCGTGTCCTTGGCCACAGCTGGCATGACACCGTTGTCTGGCGGGGTATGCCCGTGCACTCGGAGGCGGGCGAGGTGGTCGGTGCCGTGCACGATGCGGTGTACGCGCATGGCACGCACGTCGTCACCCGGCTTGTGATCTCCACCGGCGCGTTCGGCGATGCCACGCTCGGGCGGCTCGAGGTCGAGGGCGCCTACATCGGCGGCTTCGATGGTGAACACGTGATCGTGAAGCCCGGCTACAACGAGATCGGGGCTACCGGCGGGGCCGCCAAAGCGGCAGCGACCGGGGTGGCCAGGGCGAAGGTACACGGCGAGCAGCTCGCGGCCTCGGCGCTCAAGACGAGTGTGGCCGCAGCGGCCATGGTCGGCCGCTCCTTCAGGAGCGGCGCGGGCAAGAAGGCACTCGACAAGCTCAAGTCGCTCATGGACGACGGGGAGTAGCGCGTGGCACGGACGCTCACAGGTCTGAGTCTGGTGGCCAACGACGGGCTGCCCGCCGAGTGCGCAGGGTGCGTGTTCTGGGAGCACGACTCGCGGCTTCCGCGCAGGTGCGGCGCCGTGTGTGACGGTCCGGTGGCCACCGAGTGGATCCGACGTGTGTCGGGCGAGTGGGGCGAGTGCGGTCGTGCGGCGGTCGACGGCAGCGAGGTGCTCGGCTTCATCAAGTACGCGCCGCCGGGGTACTTTCCTCAGGCGCGGTACATGCCTCCCGGTCCTCCGGCGCCCGACGTCGTCATGATCGCGTGCATGCATATCTCTCCGGATGCGCGAGGCAGAGGACTCGGCGGCGTGCTGTTGCGCGCGGCGCTACGAGATCTGGCGCAACGCCAGGAGCGTTCCGTGCAGGTGTACGCTGACGCGTCTCCGACCAGATCGCCGGAGAGCCCGCTGGTGGGCGTGGACTTCTGCCTTCGGCAGGGGTTCGTCGTGGAGCGCCCGCACGGGGAGGTCCCGCTGCTGCGTCTCGACCTGAAGTCGCTCGCCACATGGACGGAGAACATCGAGGCGGTCCTCGACTCGCTGCGCCTTCCGATCCGCGCGCCGGGCAGCGCGCCAGCTACGCTTGCCATGCCGAAGGGCGATTCGTGACCGGCCCGGCATCTCCGGGAGGCTCGGCGGCGCGGGTCCGTGCGGTGCTCTCGGCGCACGGCCTTGAAGACGATGTCGTCTACTTCGAGCAGTCGACAAGGACGGCGCAGATGGCCGCCGACGCGATGGGCTGTGAGCTGGGGCAGATCGTGAAGTCGCTCGTCTTCGTAGTCGACGACCGGCCGATCCTCGCGCTCGTCGCGGGCGATCGGCGCGGCGACGCGCCTGCGATCGCGCGTGAGGCGGGTGGCGCCGAGGTGCGTCTTGCCGATGCGGATACGGTGCGCGCCGCCACGGGCTACGCGATCGGCGGGGTCTCGCCATTCGATCTGCCCGACGACCTGCCGGTGCTGGTCGACGACTCCCTCACGCGCTATGCCGTGGTCTATCCGGCCGCCGGCACGCCGGCTTCGATGGTGCGGATGACGTTCGAGCGTCTGCTGGAGATCACGGGCGGGCGACTCGCGCCGGTGGGGCAGGCGACTGAGTGAGACGCGCGGAAGTCCTTGCCGTCGCGGCGCGCTCGGTGATAGGCATCGCGCTCCTCGTGGCGCTTGCAGCCTTCGCGCGCAGCGCGTACGCGACCGTGCCGGTCGTTGTCGACGGGTCCCGGGTCACGGTCCCGCGCGGCACTGAGGTGCGGGAGCTCGTGCGCGAGTACTCGGTAGCGCGCCCCGGCGACCTGCTCTCGGCAGGGGACAGGCGCGTGCTCGCCCGGGGGGGTGGCAGGCCGATCCAAGCCCTCGTGAACGGCGGTGCCGTCCGGACCTCGGCGGTCGTGCGCAGCGGTGACGTCGTCAGGACCCGCTCGGGTGCGGACATCGTCGAGCGCGTGGTCGTTGAGACGCGCACGGTCGATGCCGCGCCGCGCGTCATCGGAGAGGGCCCGCTGGCGTCGATCATCAAACCCGGTGATCCTGGGCTCGAGCTCCGTACGCGCGGCGAGATCTCCGGAGACGTCATCACGAGCGAGACGGTGCGTGAGGCCCGACCGTGTGTCGTGCGCCGAACACCGCTTCCGGGTGCGCGCGTGGTCGCGCTCACATTCGACGACGGCCCATGGCCGGGTCAGACCGCCAGAGTGCTCGAGATCCTCGGGGAGCGCGGTGTTCCTGCGACATTCTTCATGTTGGGGCACAGGGTGAAGCTGACACCGGGGCTGGCCCGATCGGTCGCCGAGGCGGGTCACGCCATCGGCAATCATACGTACGGACATCCGAGGCTCGACGAGATCCCGCTCAGCCTGATCGAGCAGGAGATCGCAGGAACGAACGGCCTTATCCGGAGTGTGACCGGCGTGAGGCCGCGATGGTTCCGGGCGCCGGGTGGCCACCTCGACGACAGGGTCTCGACGGTGCTCAGAGCCGAGGGGCTTCACTCGGCGCTATGGACAGTCGACCCGCAAGACTGGCGGGATGGCGCCACGGCCGACTCTATCGCCGTACACGTGCTTTCCAGCGTTCGGCCGGGGGCCGTAGTGCTGCTGCACGACGGGGGTGGAGACCAGAGCGCGACCATCGACGCCCTGCCGCGGATCATCGACGGGCTGCGAGCCCAGGGCTACCAGTTCGTGACCCTCGACGAGCTGCAGATCGTCAGGAGCGTGTGGTAGCGCGACGCAGTGTGCGCGTGGGTGTCACGATGATGTCCACGGGACGGTCGCGTTCGTCGTGCGGCACGTGGTCGAAGACCTGCTCATCGTAGGCGATGGCGATCGCGGGCGGGCAGCCGTCATGCCCGCCGAGCAGTGCATCGTAGAAGCCTCCACCGAACCCCAGGCGGTTCCCGTCGGGATCGAGCGCCACGGCGGGTACGATGATCGCCGAGAGGTCGCCGAGTGCGGCCGTGGGCGCTTCGGTGGTCGGCTCGGTCAGCCCGAACGCGCCCGGGGTCAGCACGTCGGGCACGTCCACCCAGTGCAGTTCGAGCATCCGGTCGCCCTTCACGCGCGGATACGCGATCCTCAGGCCGCGCTCGCGCAACGCGGATTCCAGCACACCGGGGTCTGCCTCTTCGGGCGACGCACCGTACACGGCCACGGCTGTCGCGTCGAGGATCTCGGGCAGCCGAAGAAGGCGTTCGGCGATCGCGTAGGATGCGGCGGTTCGCACCTCCGGTGTGACCGAGCGGCGAGCCGCCCGGGCGTGGAGGCGCAGCGCCACCTTCGCCCGGGCGAGGGCGTCGTGCTCGGATCTGTCGGGAGGGCAGCTCATAGACCGAAGCATACTCCGGGGGTCAGCCGATGCCGAGGACCGTCATCACCACAAGGGCCGCCGTGAGCGCGATGACCACGGTGATGGTGCTCCACGAGAGCACGTTGTTGAAACGCGTGTTGACGTGTTTTCCCATGATTCGACGGTCGTTGATGATGATCATCATGAAGATGAGCAGGAACGGCAGCAGCACGCCGTTGATCACCTGAGAGACGAGCATGATCGCGATCAGGTCGAGCCCGGGAATCAGGATCACGGCCGCGGAGCTGATGATGATGAACGAGTACAGGCCGTTGAACAGTGGAGCCTCAGACCACGAGCGGTCGAGCCCCGACTCCCAGCCGAATGCCTCACAGACAGCGTACGAGGCTGTGAGCGGAAGCACGGCCGCGGCGAGAATGGAGGCCGAGAGCAGGCCGATGGCAAAGAGCAGCTCGGCATAGGGGCCCACCAGCGGCGCGAGCGCCTGCGCGGCGTCGCCGGCACTCTCGATCGTGATGCCCGCCGGGTGCAGTACGGTCGCGGTGGTGATGATGATGAAGCACGCTATGAGGTTAGCCGCCGCGGCGCCCACCATGACGTCCCAGCGCGCGAGCGCCCACTCTTTCATCGCGATGCCTTTGTCCACGATGTTGCTCTGGAGGAGGAACTGCATCCAGGGTGCTATCGTCGTGCCCGCGATGCCGATGGACAGCGCGATGAATGTGCGGTCGGGGATGATGCGTGGCGTGATGAAGCTGCGGCCGACCTCTCCCCAGTCGGGCCCCGCGATGAACGCCGCGATCACGTAGGCGATGAAGACCGAGGACAGCGCGAGCAACACCTTCTCGACATCGCGGTAGCTCCCGCGCACCACGAGTACCCACACCACGACAGCAGCGATCGGGACTGAGATGAGCCGGGAGACCCCGAACAGCTCCATCGCTGCAGCGATTCCCGCGAACTCGGCCACGGTGGTCGCAGCGTTGCTCGCGAGCAGCATGAGCATCGCGAAGAATGTCGGCCGTACGCCGAAGCGTTCGCGGATCAGCGCGGCGAACCCCTTGCCGGTTGCCGCGCCCATCCGTCCGGCCATCTCCTGCACGATGATGAAGCTCGGCGTGATCGCGAGCATCATCCACAGCATCATATAGCCGTAGCGCGCGCCCGCCACCGAGTAGGTGGAGATGCCACCGGCGTCGTTGCCGGCAGACGCGGTGATGATTCCCGGGCCTATGACGGCCAGGAGGGCGAGAAGCGGCACCTGCCGCTTCATGTTCTGCGGTCCCCGCACGGACTAGCCCAGTCCGGCTACGAGTGTGGCCACCCAGAGCACGCCTGATGCGAACGCGAGCAACAGGTACAACGTTGCGCTGATGGCCATAGAGGTCACCGCCAGGCCGGTGCCCGATACGCGCCGTCCGGCCGCGCTGCGCTTGAGAGCCACGTGTCCGAGCAGTCCCGCGATGAGCACCGTCACGAGCGTGGCGACAGCCGTGACGAGCGCGAAGGGCGCGACAGCGACCTGTTCGGTTTCCGGTGAGGCGGACGCGAGCCCGAGCGCGATGACCCCCGCAACCAACGCCGCGACCACGCCGACGACGCCCTCGCGGGCCAGTCGTCTGATGACGGTGGGGTGTCCGTCTTCCGTGTCGCCCTCGATGAGCTCAGCCAGGGTGCGCGACGAGAGCTCCTCGGCGGTGCGCAGGGGGACCGGAAGCATGATGAGCGCCAGGACCACCATTTCCAGACCCACGGCAAACGGGCCACGGAAGGGGTTACCGGGCGCCATGTCTGCGACCGGACCGCGCACCGCAACGAAGACGACGAACGCCACCGCCCAGATGACGAGCCAGGCGCCGCGGCGTACGAGCCACCACCAGGTGTTGGCGACCGGTCCTTGCTCGGAGGACGATCCTGTGGCGAGCTGGAGGTCCTCGGCGGACTCCTCCTCCATGACCTCGAGCGCGTCGTCGACGGTGACGATGCCGAGCAGCCTGCCGGTCTCGTCGACGACCGGGAGTGCGAGCAGATCGTACTTGCTTATCGTCTCGGCGACGTCTTCCTGGTCGTCGTCCGGGCCGACGGTGATGACGTCGCGGTTGACGAGCTCGGCGATCGGGGTGGAAGGCTCGGACATGACGAGGTCGCGCAAAGAGATGACGCCCTCGAGGCGGCGGTC
>JAXMLJ010000106.1:0-31860 GCA_034368805.1 Coriobacteriia bacterium | reverse complement strand
TGCGCCTCGAGCTGTCCGAGGCCGTCGGCGAGGGCGGCGATCCCGTCGGCGATGGCGTCGAGCGAGTGGCGCGTGTCATAGAGCCCCGGCATCGAGGGTGCCGGACCGGGACCGTCGGGATCGCCGCCGTCGAGCAGCACGCCGAGCAGATGGTCCTGTGCGCCGAGGCCCTCGACAAGCGTCTGGAAGTCGGCAGCGGCCGGCGCGAGCGTCGCATCGGCGCTGTACGACGCCACGAAACCGTCCGCCTGCGCCAGGAGGCCCGCGTTGGACGCGCGGATACCCTCGGCCAAGCCGATCTGCCCGTCGAGAAGCTGCACGAGCCCCGCCGTGCCGGTGGCAAGCTGCGAGGCGGCGGCGCGCATCCGGCCGATAGCCGCCTGGAGCTGCGTCAGCGAGTCGAACTGGGAGGTATCGATCCCGCCGATCACGCCATCGAGGTACCGGTACTGCCCGGACGTGAGCTGCGCGAGGCCGTCGGCGCCGTCGCCGAGTTCGCCGAGGCCGGACGTGAGGGCCGCGATGCCGTCGGCGGCACCCGCCGCGCCCGAAAGGTCCATCTCGCTCATGCCGCCGGTGATGCCATCCAGCACCTGCAGCTGACCCTCGGAGAGCCTGCGCAGGTCCGAGAGTCCGTCACGCAGTTCGAGCAGATCGTCGGCTACCGAGAAATCGGGCGACGCCGGGAGCTTCGGGAACGCCGAGATGATGAGCGGCGCCAACTCTATGTCGCGTGCGTCCATCTCGAGGAACGCGGTCGCCTCGGGCGAGGGCACCATCGGCAGAGCGTACGTGAGCGTCGAGCCCGCGATGGCGAGCTGCGCGCTTGCCGGCGCCTCGATGGCGGTCATGCGGGTACCGTCGATCTCGAACTGCGGGATGCACAGGAGCGGCACGGTGTACGTGACCTCGGACGTCCGCTCGAGGCCATCGGAGCCGACGTAGGTCACCGTGTCCTCGCGCTCGAGAAGGTTGGTGAGCGTGATCTCGATGCGCAGCCGGCCGCTTCTGCCCGCGAGATCGGCGGGCGCGGTCTCATCGCCGTCGAGGAAGTACACCATCTCCACCTCGAGCGGCAGCTCGGCGTCGGTCTCGGCGCGATAGAAGAAGTCGCCGTTGCCGTCCACATCAACGGTGGCGATCACATCGTCACCCGCGCGTTCGGGCGCGAACCCGTCGGTGAGCGACTCGATGGCGCCGATCCCGGGGGCCGGGTCGGCGATCGTGAACCTGCCGCTCCCCTCGACTTGCAGCCAGTCCACCACGACCGTGGTGCGCGGCGCGCCGGTCGCATCGGCGATGACGTAGACGGTCTCGTTGTCGGTGATCGCCTCGGGGACTCCGGACGCTACGTACGACGAGGCCGTCGCGGCAGACAGGATGCACACGGCGGCGAGCGACGCGATAACCGCCGAGCGGCGCGCCACGGAGAAGAACCTGAGCGATCGTGCCATGTCATTCACCCTTCGTGGTATGGCGGGGCCAGCCGAGGCTGGTTCTCTCGAATAGCGGCTGGCCGACGACGAGAACGGCCGGCAGGAAAACGATCACGACGAAGAAGCTCACGACCGCGCCGCGCGCGATGAGCATCGTGAGCGCGCTGATGATGCCGACACTCGACATGACCGCGAGCGCGATCGTGGCGGCGAACATCGTGGCGGCGCTGACGAGGATGGACTGGCTCGACTCCCCGACGGCCACCGTGATCGCCTCCACGCGGTCGCGCGTGCGGGCGAGTTCTTCCTCGTAGCGCGTCGTGATGAGGATCGCGTAGTCCACCGTGGCGCCAAGCTGGATGGCGCCGATCGCCAGTGACGCCACGAAGATGAGATCACCTGACGAGAATGCTTCGAACGACTGGTTGAGCAGGATCGCGAGTTGGATGACCGCGAGGAGCACGGCTGGCAACGTGATCGACTTGAAGGCTATCGCCACGATCAGGAAGATCGCGACGATCGAGATCAGGTTGATGCGCTCGGCATCGCCCTGGGAGACACGCTCCATGTCGTCCATCAGCACCGGCTGACCGGTCACGTGGGTCACGCCCGGCCACTCGGCAGCGGCCACTGTGCGGATGTCGTCGAGCATCGGCGAGAGCTCCGGGTCCTTCATGTCGTAGGCCACATCGAGCGTGACATACGTGTAGCCCTCGGCGTAGAAAGCCTCGCGGGCCTCGGCGGGGATGAACTCGACCGGGATGCGTGGGTCTACGAGCGACCCGTAGCCGAAGACCCGCGTGACGCCGTCGACCTCGCCGAGCCGATCGTAGAGCCGCTCGAGGTCCACACTCGTGCCGCTGTCCTCGAGCACGATGAACACCGTCTCGGCGCGGCCGAACGCGTCGGCCACGCGTTCGGCGGCAAGCGTCGAGGGCAAGTCGTCGGGCAGGCTCTTGTTGAGGTCGTAGGTGAGCGTGACCTGCGAGTAGCCCCAGATCGCAGGCACGAACAGCACCGCCCCGACGAGCGTGACCGCGCCCGCGTGGCGCGCGATGAAGTGGCCAAGACGAGAGAAGTCGAACCGGGGCACGCGGTGCCGTATGCGATCGATGAGCGGCAGCGCGAAAAGCAGCAGGCCCGGCAGGAGCGTCACGATCGCGACCAGGGTGATCAGCACGCCCCGGGCGAGCGTGACGCCCATGTCGACGCCGAAGCCGAGCTTCATCACCATGAGCGCGAGGAATCCGGCGATCGTCGTCACGGCCGCGGCGAGGATCGACTTGAACGTCGAGGCCACGGCGCGCGCCATCGCCCCCTCCTCGTCCCCCGGTGCGCGCTCTTCCTCGAAGCGGTGGTACAGGAACAGCGCGTAGTCCATCGTGACGGCGAACTGCAGCGCGAAGACGATGACGCCAGTGATATAGCTGACCTCCTGGCCGATGTAGTACGACAGGCCGAGGTTCAGGACCACCGCCACGAGGATCGCGAGCACGAACACGACCGGTACGATGATCGATGGCAGCGTGAGCAGCAGCACCACCGTCACGAGGATGAGTGCGGCGACCGCGAACCGTACCTGATCGCGGTCCATCACCTCCTCGAGTTCGAGCTGCTGCGCCCCGGTCAGGTACGCGTCGAGACCCGCGATGGTGTCCCTGATCTCGGCTACCGCGCCTTTCACGAGTGGCGTGTTGCCGCTCTCATCGAAGCTGACCTGCACGATGGTGGCGCCCTCGGCGTAGTAGTTCTCGGCGATGACCTCGTCGCGGAACTCCACCGGCTCGGTGATCGGACCCATGTCGCTCGCCCAGTTGACCGCCTTCACGCCCTCGATCTCCCGCAGCCGCTCCACGAGCGCCTGCACGCCCGGGTCGCTCTCGCCGTAGATGAGGATCTGCGCCGTATTGCCGAGTCCGAACTGCTCGTCAACGACCGAGAAGCCCTTGACCGAGTCGAGTTCGCCCGGCAGGTACGACAGCATGTCGTAGTTGATGCGGCTGTTGATCATGCCGAAGGCGCCGAAGAGGAACAGCAGCGCGTAGACCGCCACGATGGCGCGCCGACGCCTGACTACGAAGCGGGCGAAGTTCAGGAGCACGTGCCGATCCCCTTCAAGAAGAGGTCGGTCATGAACGCGGCCTGCTGCTCGATGTCACCGCCGGCGCGCTGCCCGAGCGGCGCATCGAGCACCCGCGCGGTCATCAGCGTGTTGATGAGCGCGAAGAGCGCCGTTGCGGCCATGTGCGCGTCGAGCGAGCGGAAGGCGCCCGTCGCGACCCCCTCCTCGATGACCGCCTGCACCCGGTCTACGATCGCCGAACTCCTCATGAGTACGTGTCGCGGGGCCGGGCCGCGCGGGTCCGAGATGCTCCGGATGAGCAGCCGCATGAGTGCCTCGTGGCCCTCGAGCAGCCGCATGTAGGCCGCGATGAACTCGCGGAGCCGCACCTCGGGCGCTGAGTCGGCCGAGAGCGCTTCGACCGCCACGCCCTCGAACAGATGGATACTCTCGCGCACGACGGTCTCGTACAGTGTCTGCTTGTCCTTGAAGTGGTAGTAGATGAGTCCGGTGGATATGCCGCCCGCCGATGCGATGTCCGCGACCGAGACCGCGTCGAAGCCCCCGTCGGCGAACAACGCGCCCGCGACTGCGAGGATCCGCTCGCGTGCGCTCGCCGTCGCGCCGTCTGATGCCATTGAAACGACCTCCCGCACGCCTCGGATCAGGATACTGACTGAACGTTCAGTCAGTATGGTGCCACTCGGCCCCGTTCCTGTCGACCGAAGATGTGGAGGGGTTGGGAGATTGTGCGTAGACTGAGTCACACGCCGCAGCCCATGGAGGTCATCATGAACGAGACGTCCGTATCGCCCCGCCGCCCGCTGTGGCGCCGCGTCCTGCGCTGGGTCCTGCCGGCGCTTGCCCTCGTCTGCTCGCTGGCGCTCGCCTATGGCTCGTACCTGCTTGCCTCCTACTCGTGGGACCAGGTCGTCTCGTACGAGAGTCCGTACACGTCGATGACCGGCGCCGACTTCTCGGGCGTCCGTCCGTCGCTCTCCGAGCCCGTACCCGGCGCGACACCTCGGCGCACCGTGCTCGTGCTCATCGACGGCCTCCGCGACGACGCCTCGCGAACGATGGCGTCCATCTCCGGCCTGCGGGCGCGCGGCGCCGACGTCCGGCTCACCGCACCCCAGCCGAGCCTGTCCTATCCCACCTGGACGACGATCATGACCGGGGCGCCTCCGCAGATCAGCGGGGTCACCACTAACTGGTTCGAGGGGCCGGTGGCAGTGGAAACCCTCCTCGATGTGGCGGCGGGCTCCGGCCGCACGGTGGCGGTCTCGGGACCCGCAGACCTCGACGACATGTTCCGCGCGTCCGAGGTCGCCACCGCCTCGGCGCTGATCGAATGGGATTACGAGGGCTATCGCTCGGCCGAGATCGTGGATAACGCCCTCGCGCTCGACGCTGATCTCGGCGGCGCGGACTTCGTGTTCGTGCTGCTGCCCGATGTCGACAACGCTGGTCACAGCTTCGGTGGCGCGTCGGCCGGGTACGCCGACGTGGTGGCAAGCGTGGACGCCGACCTCACGCGCCTGATCGAGGGACTCGACGACGGCGAGACCGTCTTCGTCGTGCTCCCTGACCACGGTCACATCGACACCGGCGGCCACGGCGGCTGGGAGGATGCAGTCATCCACACGTTCGCAGCGATCGCCGGCCCCGGCGTGAAGCCGGGCATCTCCGAGGCTCAGTTGGCCGACATCGCTCCGACCGTCGCTGTGCTCGCCGGCATGCAGGCCCCCCTGCAGGCCACCGGGACAGCGATCGATGCCGTACTCGCCGACACCAACGGCAGCGCCCGGGATGCCGAGTTCGTTCGCGGCGCCGGTATCTCACTCTCCTACGTGAGGAAGGTCCTCGGCGACGACGGGCTCAAGGGCGTCGAGTCCATAGCGGCCCCCGCGGATCTCGCGAAGCTCCGCGCCGATGCGGATGCGACGCGCCTCACCGACGAGCGCGCCACACGCAGGTCACTCGCCATCGGCATCTATGCGGCGATCGCCGTGCTGATCGTGGTCATCGGGATCGCGTCGTGGCGCGCGCTCGTGGCTGCGCTCGCCGGTACGGCCGCCTACGCCGCCGCCTACAACGCGCTCTTCTTCGGCCTCCACGAGCTGCGGTGGTCGCTCTCGGCGTTCAACGACGAGGCGATGCTCGAGGCGTTCTTCAACCAGCGCATGCTCGAAGCCGCACTCTCCGGACTGCTCGCGTGCGTCGTCGCGGGACTCGTCTATGTCGCGCTCCGTCGCGAGCCCAAGGGTCCCGACAGTGGGTACGCTGCCGAGTGGCTCGCCCTCGGTGGCGCCACGGTCCTTGTCGCCCAGGCGGCACTCCTCGCGCAGGTCGGGACCTACCTGTGGCGCTGGGGCGCCGAGGTCGCATGGATCCTGCCGAACATGCGGGAGGCGTTCAAGTACGATCTCGACCTCATCCAGATGACCGCGCTCGGCGCCGCGGCAATCGCCGGGCCGTTCATCACGTTAGCCATCGGCCGGCTTCATCCAAAGACCCGGAAGCGCACGCTGTGATACCCGGCGTGGTCCTGGTCGTCGCGGGAGTGTCCGGCACGCTGTTCGCCGAGTGGCGAGGGTACGCCGGGCTCGACCGGGTATTCAAGCCGTTGGCATCGGCTGGCTTCCTGCTTGCCGCGCTCGGCGCGCCCGCATGGGTCCTGCCGACTGGCACGGCCTGGTTCCTGTTCGCCGGGCTGGCGCTCTCGGCGATAGGCGACGTACTGTTGGTCGGCGGACGCGAAGGCGCCCCGATAGCCGGCATCGCCGCGTTCGCACTCGCGCACGTCGCCTACGGGAGTTGGTTCGTCAGCACGGGAGTCTCGTGGTGGTGGGTCGCACCGGTCGTCGTCTTCCTCGCGATCGGACATCTCGCGTGGACCGTCCTGGACCCTCACGTACGCGGCCGCCTTCGGCTCCCGGTCCGCGGGTACGTGGCGCTCGTCTCCCTGATGGCCGCGTGCGCGATCGCGACCGGCCTGCAGGCACTCATGACGGGTGCGGCCGCGGTGGAGCTTCTGCTGCCTGCCGTGGGCGGGGCGCTGTTCTATCTCTCGGACCTGGCCGTCGCCCGCCGCCGCTTCATCACGGGGTCGCTTCTCGACCGCGTTTGGGGGCTCCCCCTCTACTACGTGGCGCAGCTGCTGATCGCGAGCGCCGTGACCTGAGACAGATGGGGGCCGCCACCTGTGCGGGTGACGGCCCCCATCAGATCCGCTCTCGGCTTACGATCCGGTGTCCGGATCGACGGTCGTAGTCGGCTCGACGGTGCCTGTCGGCTCGACCGTACCCGTCGGCTCGACCGAACCGTCGCCGGGATCGCCATCGTCGATGGCGCCGTCATCGGGCGTGATGCCGAGCCACGACATGAACTTCGCGATCACGCGCTGCAGCCCCGGAGGCAGGCTTGAGCGTGTGCCGGCGTCCAGATCGGCCTGCATGCGCTCGAGGTTCGCCTCCAGGCGAGAGAGTGCGTTGACGATACCGGTGCGCTTCGGTTCAGGCGCTCCCGAGCTCTCCTGGCTCTGCACGCGATCCCGATCCCGTTCGCGCTCCTGCGCCGCGTCACCGGGATTATCCGGCTTCCCGCCGCGGTCGGCAGTCGCATCCTTGCCCGCGCCACGCCCGCGTTCCGGCTCAACGTCCTCTGCGATGCCCTCTTCCGCCCCGGTCACAGGCTCCGAGACTGCGGCACCCTTGCCTTTGCCGTTGGAGCTCGCCGGCACGCCACCCTTCTTCGCCAGTGCGAGCGAGGGCAGCGACAGGGCCAGCACGAGCACGAGAATGAGCGTGATGGTCACCGTGCGTTTCATTCGACACCTCCGGTTGACAGGACTCACGTCCTACACGTCACTATCGGGTGCTCACGCTCCTGCTTGAGTGCGAACCGACAGGCGGCCACCACGCCGAGCGTGCGCGGTGCGCGCGGGTGACACGCGCTACGGACGCCCGATGGACGGGCCTGCTAGCGCGCGTGCGCGGTCAGTCGCAGCAGCCACGCCATGTTGCGGCCGAGCGTCTCCATCGTCGCCATGCCCTCGTCGTCATCGGCCACAGCGCCCGACGGCCCACCGATGCCGACGTTCCAGTAGCTCGACCCGACGGTCACCATCTCTGTGATGCCGAAGAAGTGGCCGATCGAGTCGAGCGCGTGCATCGCGCCCGCTCTGCGCACCGCCACGACCGCCGCTCCCGCCTTGCGCGCCAGCATGCCGCGGTTCGCCATTGAGACGTAGCCGGCGCGGTCGATGAGCGCCTTCGTCTCGGGCGTCACGTCGGCGAAGTACACGGGCGAGCCGATGATGATCCCGTCGGCAGCGTCCATCTTCTCGATGCAACTGTTGATGATGTCGCGACGCCCGTGACACCGCCGGTCACGGACCTCCCGGCACTTGAGGCACACGGTGCACCCCTGTGCGCGCTCACCCGCAAGCTCGATGAGTTCGGTCTCGATCCCTTCGGACTCGAGTACGCCGAGTACCCGTCGCAGCATGAGCGACGTGTTGCCACCCCTCCGCGCACTGCCCGAGAACGCCACGACCTTCATCGGCATACCTCCTCGCCGGTCACACGAACCCGCCGGACGCGACCACATGCGCACCGGCCGCCCGCACCTCATCAAAGGCACGCTCGCCGTCACCTTCGGCCAGGTCCACCGCACGGCACCCATCCTCGATGACGGTCACGCCGAATCCGAGCCCGATCGCGTCGAGCACGGTGGCCTTCACGCAGTAGTCGGTCGCCAGACCACAGACCACAAGCTCGTCGACACCGTGGGTCCGGCAGTACTCGGCCAGACCGGTGTCCTTCTTGTGACCGTTGTCGAAGAACGCGCTGTACGAGTCGATAGCGGGGTCGGTGCCCTTGCGCACCATGTGATCGACATTCCCGACATCGAGTCCGGAGTGCAGCGACGCGCCGGGTGCGTTCTGCACGCAGTGGTCGGGCCAGAGCACCTGGTCGATACCGCCGAGGTCGATCACCTCGCCGGGTGCTCGTCCCGGATGTGCCGAAGCGAAGCTGCCGTGATCGGCCGGATGCCAGTCCTGCGTGGCCACCACGAGCGCGAACCTCGGCGCGAGGGCGTTAGCGACGGCCACGACGGCATCGCCCTCGGGCACCGGCAACGCCCCGAACGGCATGAAGTCGTTCTGGATGTCCACCATGATCAGAGCTCGCATGGCCCCTCGCCCTCCTCGATCGCTTCAGCCGAGCCGGCGGGCAGCCAGTATGAGCGCCGTCTTGCGCTCGTAGAGCCCCAGCTCGACGCCGACCTTATACACGTGCGGGTTCAGGAAGCGCCGGTGGCTCGGATCGAGCCGCTCCAGCTGCGAGATCGCGCGTGCCCGGCTGTCCTCGAGCGGCGGCGTGTCGTAGACGGCCCGGCCTGCAGTCATCACCGGCACGAGCAGCTCCTCGGCCCTATCGGAGCCACAGTACGAGGTCCGGCGCGTCGCATCGGCAGGATCGACCATGACGCACTGCTCCGTTGGCTCGGCGAGCTCGTCGTAGATCATATCGCCCGAGAAGCGCCCGTCGGCATCGGAGTAGCGGCGCACGCGCAGCAGTCCGGGAGTCGTCACCTTGGCGGCCTGCTCGGAGACTTTGACCCGGGGTTCCCACTGTCCGCCGGGTCGCCGGATGGCCGAGAGTTTGTAAACGCCGCCGAGCGCGGGCTGGTCGTACGCTGTCACGAGCTTGGTTCCCACGCCCCAGACGTCGATCGCGGCGCCCTGCTCCTTCAGGCTCCCGATCGTGTACTCGTCCAGCTCGTTGGATGCGTAGATCCGGGCCTCCGTGAAGCCGGCTGTGTCGAGCATCTCCCGCGCGCGCACCGACAGCCACGCGAGGTCTCCCGAGTCGATCCTGATGCCGATGAGGTCCTGGCCCGCCTCACGGAGCCGATGGCCCGCGAGAATCGCGTTGCGTACGCCCTCAAGGGTGTCGTAGGTGTCGACGAGAAGTACCGCGTTGTTGGGCATCGCGTCGGCGTACGCGAGAAAGGACTCGAGTTCGCTCTCGAACGCCATCACCCAGCTGTGCGCGTGGGTGCCGCCGATGGGGATGCCATGCCGCGCACCGGCCAGCACGTTGGAGGTGGCCACGCATCCACCGACGAACGCCGCACGACTCGCCGACATAGCACCATCGGGTCCTTGCGCGCGCCGCAAGCCGAACTCGATCACCGGATCACCCTCGGCGGCAAGACGCACGCGCGCGGCTTTCGTGGCCACGAGTGTCTGGAAGTTCACGATGTTGAGCAGCGCGGTCTCCACGAGCTGGCACTCATCGATGGGACCGGTCACCCGCAGGAGCGGCTCGTTCGGGAACACGACCGTTCCCTCGGGCACCGCGAGCACGTCTCCGGTGAAGCGAAGATCCACCAGCCGCTCCAGGAAGTCAGCGGCGAACAGTGGTGCGCCGTCACGGCCGGAAAGCGTCGCGAGATAGGCCGCGTCCTCGGCCGAGAAGCTCAGGTTCCGAAGGTAATCGAGCGCATCGGCCAAGCCAGCCACCACGGTGAAACCGCCCTTGAACGGCTGGTCGCGGAAGTAGAGATGGAAGCACGCGTCGGTCCCGACCAGCCCGGCGCGCCAGTAGGCCGACGCCATGGTGATCTGGTAGAGATCCGTCAGCATGCCGGAGACCCGGCACCCACTCGCCTCGCGCGCCACGCTGCTCCCTTCGGCGGACACGCCTCACAGGATAGCAGGAGCCCCGAAACGGACCGGGGGCCACCGTCGATCAGGTGGTCCCCGGTCCTGGTGAACGACACCACTCAGGCGTCCATACCCATGAAGTCGACGAGGTAGGTGTCGCCGACCCGCTTGATCTCGAAGTTCTCCTGATACTGGCTGTCGGTCCACTCGACCGAGTCCGAGAGGCGGACGAACACGAGGTAGGTGCCGTCCTCGGCAAGAACAGCCTCGGTCATCTGCGCAAAGACGACATCGGCGCCCTGAGCGCGCAGGTAATCGTCCGGGTGAGCGGCGAGGTCCGCCCGGAGCCGGTCGGTCCCCATCGCGGCAAGCGCGTCGAGGTCGCCGGCGTACTGCGCGCGGACGAACGCCATCGCGAGCAGCTGGACCGCCGAGTTCTCCTCGGCCGACAGGTCACCCTCGGCGGTATCGACGATCGCCACCTCGGCGCCCCCGATCGTCTCAAGGCGCACGGTGAGTTCGTCGACCTGTTCGCGCAAAGAGTCGTTCTGGCTCTCGAGCGCATCGATCTCGCGGGCCACCGCCAGCGGCAGCTGTCGCGCGATCGCAGGCACGCTCATCGCGCCCACGGCGAGAACCGCGATCACCGAGGCGGCGACAGCCGCGATGCGCCAGCCCCAGCCGCCAGCGGGACGGGGCGCGTACTCAGGCCTCGGAACGTAGCGCTCCCTCGGCACGAAGGCGTCGGCGACGCCCGTGAGCCTGGAGACGACCTCCCGCGTGTGCTCGTACTCCGCGGCACACCCATCGCACTCGGCAAGATGGGCGGCGAGCCGCGCCGACTCGGCATCGGTGAGGTCGTCGGCTATGTACGACTCCAGTGCATCACGCACGTCGCTGCAGTTCATCGTGACACCTCCTGTCCGGTACGTCCGAGAGCGGCCTGAAGGGCGGCGAGCGCCCGGTTGATGCGTGACTTGACCGTTCCGGCCGGGGTGCCGAGCACCTCGGCGATGTCGGCTACCTTCAAATCGCGGAAGTACCTGAGCGCGATCACTTCGCAGTGGTCGGGTGAGAGCGTCTGTATCGCGCGCATGAGGTCGATGCCGTCCTCGGGCCCGTCCCACACGAACGCCTGCGGCTCGGGCGGCTCCCCCATGGGCAACACGCGCCCCCGGCGCCTGAGCACGGTGTTGCACGTGTTGATGACGATCCTGGACACCCACGCACCGAAGCGCGCCGGATCCCTGAGAGACCCCAGTTTGACGTACGCCTCGGCAAGAGCGTCCTGAACAGCATCGGCGGCATCCCACTGCGAGCGCGTGATCGCGTACGCCGTCGCATACAGCGAGCGTTCGTGACGCCGCACGAGCGTGGTGAACGATCTCGTATCGCCGGCCAGCGCGCGTGCAACGAGCTCCTGGTCTTCCATACGCTCCTCCTTCCTGTCACCGTACCTGACGCGCCGGTGGCACAAAAGGTTCCATCCGCGCTCCACACTGACTTGACGACGCCGCGAGAGCGGCGTAGCGTGTCCCAATACCTGACAACATGGGTCCGAATAGTAGGGATAGGCCGATGCGCCTCTCGGCACGTAGCGAATACGGACTGCTCGCACTTGTCGACCTGACGACCGCGCCCGGCGGATCGCCGGTGGCGGCACGCGAGATCGCCGAGCGGCGCGGGATCCCGCCGGCGTTCCTCGAGCAGCTCCTTGCCGATCTGCGACGCGCCGGGATCGTGCGCTCCACGCGTGGCGCGCACGGCGGCTTCGCGCTGGCCCGTGGCGCTTCGGCGATCACTGCCCTCGAGATCGTCGAAGCACTCGAGGGGCCGATCGCACCTTCGGTCTGCATGCCCAACGAGTGCGACCGGGAGGGCGGGTGCGCCGCCGCGACGGTGTGGACCGATGTCGCCGACGCCGTACGCGACGCTCTGGGCGAGTTCACGCTCGCACGGCTGGCCGAAGACCAGTCGCGCCTCGACCGCGGCCCACTGACCTGCACACCACGGAGGAACACCTGATGGAACGAACCTCGTATCTCGACTACGCAGCCACCACCCCGGTCGATCCGCGGGTGGTCGAAGCGATGCTCCCCTACTTCACCGAGCGGTTCGGTAACGCCAACAGCCTGTACGCACTCGGGCGCGAGGCGGCGCGCGCGCTCGAGGATGCACGGGAGCGCGTTGCCCGCTCGATCGGCGCCGCGCGACCGGACGAGATCATCTTCACCTCGGGCGGCACCGAGTCCGACAACACCGCACTCATCGGCCTGGCTACCGCCGGCGGAAGAAGCCGCGGCCACATCGTCGTCTCGGCCTTCGAGCACCACGCCGTGCTCGAGCCCGCGTGGTGGCTCGGCAAGCACGGCTTCGAGGTGACCGAGCTCGCTCCGCATCCCGATGGCACCGTGCACCCCGACGATCTGGCTGCCGCGCTCCGTGACGACACCGTGATCGTCTCGGTCATGCACGGCAACAACGAGATCGGCACGATCCAGCCCATCGCCGAGCTTGCGGCCGCGGCTCACGCCCGCGGCGCGCTCTTCCACACCGACGCGGCGCAGACGCTCGGCAAGATCGACTTCGACGTCGCCGCACTCGGCGTGGACGCCGCGTCCTTCTCCGGCCACAAGATCTACGGGCCGAAGGGGACCGGCGTGCTGTACCTGAAGGGCGGCACGCGACTCGCGGCGTACCTGATGGGCGGCGGTCAGGAGTCCAAGAAGCGCAGCGGCACGCAGAACGTGGCGGGCGATGTCGGGTTCGCGACGGCACTCGAGCTCATGGACGCCGAACGACCGGCCGAGGCCCCTCGCCTGACCGCGCTCCGCGACCGGCTCGTGAGCGGACTCCTCGGTCGGATCGAGTACGCGCAGCTCAATGCCGCCGAGGCACCGGAGCGCCTGCCGCACATCGCGAACTTCGTGATCCCCGGCGTGGAGGGTGAGGCCATGCTGCTCCACTTGGATGCCGCCGGCGTCGCGGTGTCCACCGGCTCGGCGTGCAGCTCGGGCTCGCTCAAGCCGAGTCACGTGCTGCTGTCCATCGGCTGCCCAGTGGAGTTCGCGCACGGCTCGCTCCGCGTGAGCCTCGGCCGCTTCACCACCGACGAGGACATCGACCACCTCATCGGATCGC
Organism: Coriobacteriia bacterium; assembly: GCA_034368805.1. Lineage (GTDB taxonomy): Bacteria > Actinomycetota > Coriobacteriia > Anaerosomatales > Anaerosomataceae > UBA2272. The sequence continues at coordinate 18,542 of JAXMLJ010000106.1, read as the reverse complement.
TCGCTCCTGTCGTGGAGCGGTTGCGCTCGATGAACCCCCTGTATGAGAAGACCGTCGCCGAGCTGGCCGGCACACACGAGTAGGAGACATCCGATGATCTACAGCGACAAGGTGATGGACCACTTCGGCAATCCGCGCAACGTGGGCGTGCTCGAAGACGCGGATGGCACGGGCGAGGTGGGCAACCCGGTCTGCGGCGACGTCATGAAGATCACCATCAAGGTGGACGACGACAGGATCGGCGACATCCGCTTCCAGACGCTCGGTTGCGGCGCGGCGATCGCCACCTCCTCGATCGTGACGGAGATGCCAAGGGCATGACGCTTGCCGAGGCCGTCGCTATCACCAAGAGTCAGGTGGCCGAGGAGCTCGGCGGCCTGCCGCCAGCCAAGATGCACTGCTCCGTGCTCGCCACCGACGGGCTCAAGAAAGCCGTGGACGACTACCTCGTGCGCCACGGCCGCGAGCCGATCGCCGTCGGCACGATCGCACATGACGATCCCGACTTCGACCCGCACGCCGAGGAGCACGACGACGCCTGCGACGTGTAGGGTTCCCGCCCGGGAGGTGCGCACCATGACAAGGACGGCCGTGGCCGTGAGCGGCGGCGTGGACTCGTCGGTCGCCGCCGCGCTCCTGCTCGAGGCCGGCCGGGACGTCTTCGGCGTCACCATGCGGCTCGGCCTCGCCGAGATCGCCGACCGCCAGTGCTGCGGAGAGGAAGAGGTGCTCCTCGCCCGTCGCGTCTGCGATCTCCTCGGCATACAGCACGTGGTCGTGGACATGGCCGAGGAGTTCTCGTCCGAGGTCGTCGAGCCGTTTTGCGACGCGTACGCCGCCGGGCTCACCCCCAACCCGTGCGTGCGCTGCAACGAGCGCGTGAAGCTCGGCGCCTTCGCCGAGCGCGCGCGCCGGCTCGGCGCGGACGAGCTCGCCACGGGCCACTACGCCCGCACGGTCAGTGAGGGCGGTACGGTGTGGCTCGAGCGGGCCGCAGACACCGCCAAGGACCAGTCCTACTTCCTGTACCGGGTCGGTCCCGACGTGCTCGAGCGCCTCGTCTTCCCCCTCGGCGAGATCACCAAGTCCGAGGTGCGCGCCCGCGCCCATGCGCTCGGCCTGCCCACAGCCGCACGACGCGAGAGCCAGGAGGTCTGCTTCACCGGGGACCACGCGGCACTCGTGGCGCACACGCATCCGGAGGCGCTGTCGCCGGGACCCATGCTCGATGCGGCCGGCCGCACGCTCGGCACGCATCGCGGACTCGCACGGTACACGGTCGGGCAACGCAAAGGTCTCGGTCTCGGCGGACCGGAGGGGCCATTCGTCGTGATCGCGCTCGACCCCGGGAGGAACGCGCTCGTCATCGGTCCGCCCGCCGCGCTCGACCGGGCCGGTGTCACGCTCTCCGACGCCATCTGGCGGCTCGACGGCCCGGCGACCGTCGGCGCACAGATCCGTTACCGCGCCACGCCGCTCGAAGCGACCGCGACCCCGAACGGACCCGCGAGGCTCGATGTACGGTTCTCCGCTCCCGCCCGCGGACTCGCGCCGGGCCAGTCAGTCGTGCTCTACCAGGGCGACCGCGTCGTCGGCGGGGGCATCCTGACTGCCTCTGCCCCGTAAGCGCCTATTTCGCATGTTATTAGTGCGCTTCAATGTCTTGCTGTCGCCTCCCGCGGTGCGTATCGTGCAGGCAAGGACACCGCGCCACCTGTAAGGAGACGTCATGCCGAGGATCGAACCCACCATCGCCGAGACGATCGGCGCTACCCCACTCGTCCGCCTGAACCGGCTCGCCACCGGCCTTTCTGCCACAGTCGCCGTCAAGCTCGAGTCGCGCAACCCCGGCGGCTCGGTCAAGGACCGGATCGCGCGCGGGATGCTCGATGACGCCGAATCGCGCGGCCTCATCGAGCCCGGGCGCTCGGTCATCGTGGAGCCCACCTCCGGCAACACGGGTATCGCGCTTGCCATGATCGGCGCCGCGCGCGGCTACCGCGTCATCCTGACGATGCCCGAGTCCATGTCCGTCGAACGCCGCAAGCTACTCGCCGCGTACAGCGCCGAGCTCGTGCTGACACCACGAGGCGACGGAATGCGTGGCGCCCTTGAGGCGGCCGACCGCATCGCGACCGAGACCGATGACGCGTTCATCCCCCGCCAGTTCGACAATCCAGCCAACCCCGCCGCCCACTACGCCACCACGGGCCCGGAGATCGACGCGGCACTCGGCGCCGAGGTGCTCGGCGCGTTCGTCGCCGGCGTCGGGACGGGCGGGACCATCACCGGTGTCGGACGCTACCTGGGCGAACGTCGGCCGGACGCGAGGCGCGTCGCGGTCGAGCCCGCGGAGTCACCGATCATCTCCCAGAAGCTCGCCGGCGAGGCGCTCACGCCCGCACCGCATCCGATCCAGGGCATCGGCGCCAACTTCGTCCCCTCGGTGCTCGACCTCGACGTACTCGATGAGGTGCTGAGCGTCAGCGGAACCGATGCGATAGCGATGGCCCGCCGCCTCGCCGCCGAGGAGGGACTCTTCGTCGGCATCTCGTCCGGCGCCAACGTGGTGGCGGCGCTACGCCTTGCCGCACGGCCGGAACTTGCCGGGACCACCGTCGTGACGGTCGCTCCGTCCACGGGTGAACGGTACCTCTCAACGCCGCTGTGGGAAGGCTACGGGGCGTAGGCGATGCGGGTCTCCCAACGACTCGACTACACGCTCAGGATGCTTGTGGCACTCGCACGGCTCCCCGAGGGCACGCGCGCGGCCTCCGGGGAACTCGCACGCGCCCTCGGCATGCCCCGCCGCTTCGGCGAGCAGCAGATGACGGCGCTCGCCAAGACCGGCCTCGTCACGTGCAAGCGCGGTGCCGCGGGCGGCTGTGCGCTCGGGCGACCTGCCGCGGACATCACGGCCCTCGACGTCGTCCGCGGGATCCAGGGCGACGCGCTCGACGTCCCCCGCGCGTCCGCGTCGGCCACGAGCGCGCTGTGGGCCGACGTGGCCCGCACACTGGACGAGCGGCTTGCCTCGACCACGCTGGCGGACCTCGCGCGAGAGCAGGCCGACATCGATGCGGCCGCCGAAACGATGTATTTCATCTGAGGCGCCGGCACCCCTGTACGTGGCACGGCCATTGCTCCACATGCCACACGAACCGTCTGACGAGGGGCCCGATGGACCGCAGGTCACACGCAACGAACGTGCTCGCACTAGCGCTTATCGCCGTAGCGCTCGTGGGGATCGTCACGCCCGTGTGCGCGATGCCCGAGTGCGATGCCACGGCCAGCCTCTCCGCGTGTTCGGACGTCGTCCCTGCCTGCGGCGACTGTGACGACGAGACCGTCGTCATGAAGCACACGCCGGATGAGGCCACGGCCTCCGCGCCGATACCAGCCGCCGAAGTCGCGGCGACGCCGGCCGAGATGCCCGGTTCCCCACTCGCCCTCGTGGCGTTCACCGTGCCCGAACCGGATGCGACGGGCGCTCCGCCCCCGCTCGACCCGCTCGGGGTACGCCTCAGCATCTAGAAGACACTCCTCGCATCTGCCGTGACTGGCCCTGTCCGCACGGCTCACTGTGTTCGTCTCCGACACGAGGAGTGTCACTGTGGATCTGTTCCTGCCTATGCTCACGCTGGGACTCGTAACGAGTCTCCACTGCGTGTCGATGTGCGGCCCGATGGTCGTCACGTATGCCGTCAAGGGTACCGAGGACGGCACCGTCGCGCAGCGAGCCGTACCCAATCTCGCCTACCAGTCGGCGAAGATCGCGAGCTACATGCTCGTCGGTCTGCTGCTCGGTGCGATCGGTTCTGCGTTCAACCTCGCTGCCATCCGACCCTACGTGATGGTGGCGGCCGGCGCGTTCATGATCGTGCTCGCGCTCGGCATGACCGGCCGGTTCCCGTGGGCCGCCAGGCTGACGCCGCGACCACCGCGCTTCCTCATGCGTGCGCTCACCGCGACACGCCGCAGGGCGGTCTCCGATGCCGATGCCGACCGATCATCACTTGCCACGCCGATCACATTCGGCCTGCTCACCGGGCTGATGCCATGCGCCCCGCTCATGGCCGCACAGCTCAACGCCGCCGCGAGCGGCAGTGCCGTGGGCGGCCTCGTGGCGATGTTCGCCTTCGGCCTCGGCACCGCCCCGTTGATGCTCGCCTTTGGCACCGCTTCCAGCATGATCCCGCGCCGCATCAAGGAGCGCGTGATGGTGGTGCTCGCCGTCGTCGTGCTCGTCTTCGGCGTGACGTACCTGAACCGGGGCGCGATGCTCCTCGGTTCGCCGGTCACGCTCCAGGCGGCACGGACCGCCGTGTTCGGCGGCCAGACGACGTCCGGAGGCCCCGCGATCCTCGGTACCGACGGCGTTGCCGAGGTGCCCCTCACGATCGCCAACGTGCGTTTCGTGCCGTCGGTCATCGACATCCCCGCCGACGTGCCCGTGCGGCTCATCGTCGACCGGCAGGAAGCCAACGCGTGTTCCGATCAGCTGGCGATACCGCAGCTCGGCGTGCTCGTCGACCTCGCGCCCAACGCGACGACCGTGGTCGAACTCCCGCCCGCGACGGCGGGCTCGTACACCCTCACGTGCGGTATGGGCATGATGTCCGGTCAACTCCGCGTAGGTGCGGTGGCTGACGGAAGCCCGAACGACACCGGCGGCATCGTCTTGGTGCTCGCGCTCGTGGGGACCGTAGCCGCGGGTGCCGCCCTGGCTCGCACGGCGCCGAAAGGCGACACGGCCCAGCACGTTCTCGGTCTCGATAGTCGGGAGCTCATGCTGGCGGTTATCGGCATCGTGATCGCCGTGCTGGCGGGTCTCGTGTTCAGCGGAGTCATCTAGACCAGTCGCCCGGCGGCCGATGCCGCCAGGCTCATCGAAGGGATCAGCAACATGAGTGACAAGACCACCACACAGGCCGCAACCACCAGCGGCACCCGATACCTCCGAACGGGACTCATCCTGGTGATCGTGGTACTGGCCTTTGTGGCTACCTACCAGATCGCCGGCGCACTCGGTTCCGGCGCTACGACGACACGCGTCCCGCCCGCCGCGAGCGGCTTCGTCCCTGCCGTGGCCGGAAGCTCGACCCAGGGCGGATCCGGCTCGGCGAACTGCGCGTGCTGCACCAACTCGGGCACCGGTGAGCCGATCGAAGGCTCGGCGACCGTGGACGGTGACGTGCAGCGCATCACCGTCGATACCGCCAACGGTTACGACCCCAACACCATCAGACTCGCCGCCGGCACCCCCGCCGAGATCACCTTCTCGCAGGGCAGCGGTTGCATGGCGCAGGTCATGAGCGCCGACCTCGGATTCTTCGAGGACCTCACCGCCGGGCCGAAGACTATCTCGCTTCCCGCGCTGGAACCGGGGACGTACGGGTTCTCGTGTGGTATGGAGATGGTATTCGGCGAGATCATTGTCGAGTAAGGACACCTGACATGGAGACCACACTGAGCACGTCCTACCTCATAGCGATAGACGGCATGCACTGCCACGCCTGCGAGCGCCTCATCACCGGCACGCTCTCCCGCGTGCCCGGCGTCACCGGCGTGCTTGCCGACGCGCAGGCCGGCACGGCGATCATCACGGTCGATGCCGAACCCGATCCGGCCGCGTTGACCGAGGCCATCGCCGCGGCAGGATTCACACCCACCGGCGGAGCCGTGACGCTCGTACCGGTCGACGACATCGAGACGCCCGCGCCTGTGACCGGCGAAGGCGACGCGTGCCCCACCGGCGTCTGCCCGACCGTGCCGCCCGCGCCCGACCCGGCGCTGATGGCGGCGAGCGCGGCTGCAGCCGTCGCCACGGCCACTCTCGGCATCATCGGCATGACGTGCTCGTCGTGCCAGGCGGTCATCGAGCGCACGCTCGCCCGCACGCCAGGCATCGGGAGTGCGACGGTGAACCTGGCCGCCGAGACGGCCACGGTCACCTTCGACCCGCACACCATCGGTATCGACGGCATCGTCGCCGCGGTGCGCGATGCCGGCTACGACGCCGTACCGCGCGCCGCTGATGCGGCGCCCGGTGCAGGCGACGACGCCCAGCGTGAGGCGCAGCAGGCGCACATCACCCACGAGAAGCGGCTCTTCGTCTTCTCGCTTGCGCTCTCGTTCCCGCTCCTCATCCTCATGATTCCCGCGCTCATGGAGTCCGTTCCGCTTGCGGTGGCCGAGTGGCTGGCGGCTACCTTTGGCGGCGCATGGGACCCGATGATGGTGTTCAAGTACATCGGCTTCGCGCTTGCCACGCCCGTTCAGTTCATCGCCGGCTGGCAGTTCTACAAGGGCTTCTACCACGCGCTGAAGCGCCGCACGGGCAACATGGATACCTTGATCGCCATCGGCACCTCGGCTGCATACTTCTACAGCCTCGCCGCCACGTTCATACCGAGACTCTACATGGAGCCGGTCTTCTACGAGACTGCCGCGCTGCTCATCACGTTCGTCATCTTAGGCAAGCTCCTCGAGGCGCGCGCCAAGGGCAAGACGGGTGACGCGATCAAGAAGCTCATGGGGCTCGCGCCTAAGACCGCGCGCGTCGTCCGTGACGGCGTCGAGATCGACGTCCCCGTCGAAACCGTGGTCGCGGGTGACATGGTCGTGGTTCGCCCGGGCGAGAAGGTGCCGGTTGACGGCATCGTCATCGAGGGCTCGTCTGCGGTAGACGAGTCGATGCTCACCGGCGAGTCCATACCGGTGGAGAAGCGCGAAGGCGACACCGTCATCGGCGCGACGATCAACAAGCTCGGCAGCTTCCGCTTCCGTGCCACGAAGGTCGGCGCCGAAACGGCGCTCGCCCAGATCGTGAAGCTCGTGGAAGAAGCACAGGGTTCCAAGGCTCCCGTACAGCGCTTCGCCGACCGCATCAGCTCGGTGTTCGTACCCGTTGTGGTCGGTCTCGCGGTTCTCACGTTCCTGGTATGGCTGTTCGTGGTTCCGCGCTTCGTGGACCCGAGCTTCTATATGGACGCGACCCCGTTCATCAAAGCGCTGCTGGCCGGCACGGCCGTCGTCGTCATCGCATGCCCCTGTGCGCTTGGCCTGGCCACGCCGACCGCGATCATGGTCGGCACCGGGAAGGGCGCCGAGAACGGCGTGCTCATCAAGAGCGGAGAGGCGCTCGAGACCACGTACAAGATCTCGACTATCGTCTTCGACAAGACCGGTACGCTCACCCACGGCACTCCGGTCGTGACCGACATCGAGCTTGCCGAAGGGCATGACACCGGACGCGTGTTCATGCTCGCGGCGGCACTCGAGCGCGGCAGCGAGCACCCGCTGGCCGAGGCGATCATGGCCCGCGCCAAGGAGGACGGCATCGAGCTCCCTTCGGTCGACGGCTTCGCCGCCGTACCGGGTCACGGCGTGGAGGGCACGGTCGACGGCATGCGTGTCGCCTTCGGCAACCGCCGCCTCATGGCCCGCGAGGGCATCGACATCGCCCGGTTCGAGGAGCGCATCGCCGTGCTCGAGAACCAGGGCAAGACAGTCATGCTTGTCGGTGTGAACGGAGCGAAGCTCGCCGGCCTGATCGCCGTGGCCGACACGCTCAAGGCCCACTCGGCAGAGGCCGTGACGCGTCTGGCCGAGATCGGCGTCGAAGTGTACATGATCACCGGCGACAACCGCCGGACCGCCGAGGCGATCGCGGCGCAGGCCGGCATACCGGCCGACCACGTGCTGGCCGAGGTGCTCCCCGAGCACAAGGCCGAGGAGGTCACCAGGCTCCAGGCCGCGGGGCGCAAGGTCGCGATGGTCGGCGACGGCATCAACGACACACCCGCGCTGGCGGCGGCCGACGTCGGTATCGCCATGGGCGCGGGCACCGACATCGCGATGGAGACCGGCGGCATCGTCCTTATCACCAACGACCTGCGCGACGTGGTCACGGCGATCGAACTCTCGCGCGCCACGATCCGCAAGATCCGCCAGAACTTCGTCTGGGCGCTCGGCTACAACACGCTCGGCATACCGGTGGCCGCTCTCGGCCTCCTGAAGCCGGAGCTCGCCGGAGCGGCGATGGCGCTCTCGAGCGTGAGCGTCGTGACGAGTTCGCTGCTACTCAGGCGTTTCCGTCCGAGCATGGCGAAGAGCGCGTAGCGCTACCCCCGCAGACACTTTCCGGGAGGGGCGCCTTGCCCCTCCCGCCACACCGAGAGGACCATTTCGATGAACAGGATCTTCATCCGCGCCGCCCTGACGGTGCTCGCCATCGGCACGATCGCACTCGCCGGCTGCGCGCCTGCCAGCGAGGCGGAGCACCCCACCGATGGCGTCTGGGGCTACGTGACCTCCGCTGACAGCGCGGCACTCGAACTCGCAGCGGACCAGGCCGGGGCGACCGAGCTCGTCGTCGACCGGGTCCTCGCGCCCGGTGATGCCTGGGTCGTCGTGCACCTGGACGACAACGGTGCGCCCGGCATGCGCGTGGGCCTGGCCGGCGTTGCGAAAGGTGAGACCATCGACCTCCGGATAGCGCTCGAGGGCGATCTCACCGACTCGCTGATCGTGGCGCTGCACGCCGACCGGGGAACGCCGGGTGAGTTCGACTTCGACATGGAGAGCCCGGCGACGAGTCCCGACCGCCCGTACTTCATCGGCGGTGCCGAGTTGGCCGCGGTCGTAAACGTCAGGTAGGAAGCGCCGTCAGCCGGTCCGGGCGACCTTCAACCTGAAGACGACGGGGTTGTGCGGGTCGGGGCAGCACACGAGCGCCTCGCCCGCCTCCTCCCACGGGAAGTTGCCGCCGAAGCGCAGCGGCTGCAGGAACGGCAGCATCGCCGCATACGCCCACCCGCACATGCCGGTGGGCACAAGCGCTGAGTCGACCTCCCACATGTCGCCCACGCGGTGCCCGATCGAGCATGCTCCCGTGCCCTGGATCTCGACGATCTCGATCATCACGCGGCTGCCTTCTGCCGGAGCCTCGATAGTCACGACACACCTCCGGCCTGCTCGCCGCGCTCGTAGAGCAGCCACAGCGCCTGCGTGCCGAGTTCGGCGCCGTCGGCCTCTTGCAGCCGCGCGTACAGCTCCTCGGCAAGCTCAAGACCCGGCAGCACGAGTCCCAACGCCCGCGATTCGTCAAGCGCGATGCGGAGGTCCTTCACGAAGTGCTTCACGAAGAAGCCGGGTGCGAAGTCCCCGCCTAAGATGCGCGGACCGTACGCTCCCCACGACCACGAGTTGGCGCCTCCTCCGGAAAGCGCCGCGTGCGTGCGCTCCAAGTCGAGCCCCGCGGCCTTCGCGTACTGGAGCGCCTCGATCAGGCCGAGCATCGTCCCGGCGATCCCGATCTGGTTCGCCATCTTCGTGTGCTGGCCCGCGCCAGGCCCACCGGCGAGCGTGTACGTCTTGCCCATCGCTTCGAACAGCGGCATCGCGCGCTCGAACGCCACCCCGTCACCGCCGGCCATGATCGTGAGGCTCGCGCTCCTCGCGCCGACGTCCCCGCCCGAGACCGGCGCATCAAGCGTCAGGAGGCCCCTCGCACTCGCCGCCTCGGCGATACGCACCGCAAGCGTGGGGGTGGAGGTGGTCATGTCCATAAGCAGCGCGCCCTCGGGCGCCCTCTCGACGATTCCGCCCGCCCCGAGATAGACCTCCTCGACGTCCGCCGGGTATCCCACCATCGTGATGGTCACCTCGGCTCGCGAGGCTGCCTCACCCGGCGATCCGGCCCACCATGCCCCACGCGCGAACAGCTCCTCGGCCTTCTCACGTGTGCGGTTGAACACCACGAGCGGGTAGCCGGCGTCCAGCAGGTGCCCGGCCATCGCCGCCCCCATCACTCCGGTGCCGACGAATGCGACTCTCGGACGCTCAGCCATAGTCGATGACCTCCCGGGGCGTAGCTGCAGACGCCTGGCAGTATAGCCGAGGCGGCTCTCCCTACCCTGCGAGCGGGCGCTCGAGCGTCACCCGCGTGTACGCGACCCTGAAACCGGCACGCTCCTGGTTGCGCATCGAGACGCCACCCGGCGTCGCCTCGATGATCGCAAGGTCCGCGCCGGCATCGCTGGCGTGACGCAGCCGAGCGCCAAGCAGGCTCCCTTGCACGCCCCGACCACGCATGGCGATCAGCGTCGAGTCGCCATTGAACAGCGCGAGCCCGTCGTCGAGCACGAGCATACCGGTGCCGGCCGGCTCGCCGTCCAGATAGCCGAGGAACGGCAGTGCGTCGGGACGCAGTGCGATGGCCCGCGCGAGTGTCATGTCGGCCTCAGAGACGGCCTCGTCGCGGAACCCGCGTGCCTCAAGGTGCGCCCAGAGCTCCCGCTCCTCGTGACCGCGCGCTATGCGGACCTCCACGCCCGGCACGGGGTCTGCGACCGACGTCGCGGGTAGCGGCTGGTAGAGCACCATCTCGAAGTCGGTCGCCAGGAACCCGTACCCGGCAAGCCAGCGCCGGAGCGACACGTCGGCATGCGGACACACGTCGACGCGGGCCGCCGCCCCGCGCTCGTTGAAGAAGGCCACGAGCGCCGCCACCTCTTCCTCCTCCACCGGCCCGTTCATGCCGAGGCCGAACGACCCGTTCACGACGTTGCCCTCGGAGAACCACAGCGCCGCGCCGCCGCCCACCCGAAGCACGGCCACGTCCGGGTAGATGCCGCTGGCCCGTGCCGACTCGGCGTAGCCTGCAAGATCGGCGACCGTCCCCGCCTCGATCCGGCGCGCGAGTCCTGTGTCTGCAAGCGGATAGGAAGCCGTCACCCTGAAACCTCCTCGTAACGCACGGAATCGTCCACACGCTGGAGTACCACACGTGCCGCCACGATGAACAGTCCCAGCAAGCCGAGCGCGGCTGTCCTGCCCCAGCCGAGACCGTCGGCCACGAGCGCCCAGACGAGCGGACCGAGCACGGTCGCGAACCTCCCGACCACGGCGTACAGCCCGAAGAACTCGCCGAGCAGGTGCGCGGGTGTGAGGCGTGTCATGAACACGCGGTCCGAAGCCCACGCGGCGCCGATGCCCGTGCCACCGCCCACCGCCACGAGCCAGCCGACCGCCTGCACGCCAGTGAGCGCCGCGGTGACGGCCGCCGCCAGACCGATAAGCTGGGCGTAGAGCGCCGCGTTGAGCACCCTGCCCGGACCGAACCGGTCGACCGCCCTCCCCGCGGCGATCGCACCGAGCGACGCGCAGGCAATGCCGATGAGCGCGAGCCGGTCTGTCTGCGCGTTCGTGAAGCCAAGCTCGAGTCTGGCGAAGACCGCATTGAAGAGGAAGATGGTGTTGATCGCGTCAGTGTACAGGAACCTGCCCACCAGGAAGCGCACGACTCCGGGGTGCCGCGACGCCTCGCGCCAGGCACGGACCATCGTCGCTGGCGAGGAGAGCAGTCCCGGCGCCCGGCCGGGCCGCCGCAGACGTGGACGCTCGCGGATCCACACGAACGCAGGGATAGCGAACAGCAGGAACGCCACCGCCAAACCTCGGAAGACCCCGCTGTATCCCGCCCTGGGCAGGAGGTACGCACCGATGCCGAGAGCGAGAGCCGAGCCCGCGTAGCCCACCGCCACGCCGATGCCCGAGATCAGCCCGCGCGTGGCGGGAGTGCTTACATCGGGCAGCAGTGCGTCATAGACGACCGCGCCGCTGTGGAACCCGACGGTCCCCACGGCGTAGAAGACGAGGGACGGCACCACGCCCCAGGTCGCGAGCATCGCGGTCGCGCCCACGCAGACAAGTGTCGAGCCGACGAGGTACGGTACGCGGCGCCCCAGGTGGTCGGTGAGCGCGCCGATCCACGGTCCGAGGATGATGACCGCGATCATCGCGACGATGGTCGTGACACTGAGCTGCCAGTCGCTGCCGCCACGGTCCTCGATGAGCCACAAGCCGAAGTAGCGACTGCCGACGCCGAGCGCAAAGGTGGTGTTCGCGAGATCGTAGAGGACCCACGCCACGACGCCCGCGCGGCGTGGCGACCAGGCTACCTCAGAGACACTCCCGTGCACACTTCCTCCCTCGATCGCCAGCAGTGTACCGCAGGTGCGGGTACATACCCGATACAGTGTCCGACGAGCGGAGGATCCGATGGATGTTCGTGAGACCGTCGAACGGTGGCGCGAGGAGATTCCCCGAAGGTCGCTCGCGGAAGCAGGTGCTGGCGTCGGCGTCATCGGACTCGGTATCGCCGCGCTGGTGCTGATGCTCGTGCGCCGCCGACGTGGCTTCTTCGCGTTCGCCGTCCCCGGCGCGCTGCTTGCAGCTGGGCTCGTGATGCTGACTGACGTGACCTTCGATGTTCGCGGGGAGCGCATCGCCTGGAGCCGCGCCTTCATCACAGCCGAGCTCGAGGGACTCGATCCGCTCGCGCGGGCACAGGTGCTCCGGGACGTCGTCCGCGAGGAGTACGGCGGCCTCATGCCCAACGGCGACTGAGACCCGGACAGCACAAGAACCCCGACCGGTGGCGGGGTCCTCTAGACAAAGAAGTGTCCCGAGAGACCTCGCCAGCGAGATCCGCTACCTGCAGCTTCCCGTTTCACGCCCTTGGAGCCTGCGAGCCTCCGGCCAGCTTGCGCGTGCCTTCCGCTTACACACCCCGCCGGCAGCTACTGGTACGCTACCCTTCGCGGTTCGCCCGTCCGACCTCTCGGGACAAGACCAACTGTAGACCACCGTCTGCTGACGCGCAAGAGGCAATCCTCGAAATGTTCATGTTGTCGCTCAACGGTAGCGATTTGTAGCCTAACGGCTGTAATTGTCCGCTGAACGGCACACGTGAGGGACGACCGGGAGCATTGCACACGGCTCGGGGCGTTTGCGCGCCTCGGCACGCCGCCCACGGACCTCCAAGCGGGTATAGTCGCTTCAGTCAGCCGTTGCGAGAGGACAGCCACATGGCTCACTCGGAACCCCGATACGATCCTCCACCGGACTACTCCCCTTCGCCCGCACCGCGCTCGTACGGACCCGAGTCGTTCGGCGCGGCGAGCATCACCCCTCCCCGGTCGGCCCGCGGCGCATCCACATCCGGCACCGGGCCGCGCAAGCCGCTTGCGACCGCCATCGGGGTCGTCATCGCCCTTGTCATGTGCGGTTGTGCCGTGTCGGTCGCTCTTGCGGTGATGGCCTTCAGTGTGGCCGAAGACGATACGGGGACCGTCACGCTCCTTCCGGACAGCGAGACGGCATGGGAAAGCGATCGAGACAGCGGCGTGGCCAGCGACACACGCACCGCCGAGTGGCTCGCCTGGGACCCACCCGTCGGCACCGCGCTCGGCGCTCCACCTGAAGACAGGCTCCCGATGATCGACGAGGGCATGGCCGCTGCGGCGCCGGGCCTGACCGCGACAGAGATCGCGTGGCGGGACGGCTACTACGATGCCGAGGCCGACTGGTTCTACGCGGATCTCGTGCTGGTCCGCGGGGAGCGCGTGCCGGGTGACCGCGTGTTTGCGGCCGTGGAGCTCTACCTCCAGAGCGACCAGATGATCGGCGACGGAATCGCGTTCCAGCAATCCGAGACCGACTTGGTGACGACGGTCGCCGACGGCGAGCGCGAACTGCTCTACCGACCACAGTGGATGGGCGAGACACTCGCCTTCAGTGATCCGTCGGTGGCCAACCTCTGGACGGCGGTGGGCGCGGACTGGCCCGACAGCGTGGTCATGGAGATGGCGCCGTGGGCGGAGGGGTCCGATACCTGGTACGTGAAGATCACGACATGGCGCGCGTACGCGATCGACGAGATCAGCCCGCATGTCTACGCGACGTACGAGGATAGCGGCGACAGCTGGTCTCTCCTGTACTGGGAGTACCGCTACCCCGGAGTGCCCGCCGAATAAGATCGGCCGGCTGACCTCGCTTCAAGCGAGTCTGATGCGCCAGACGTGGGTATAGCCGAAGAGAACCTGCGGAGATGCCACTGAGGGGAGGCGTCATGACCGCATTCCATCGCGTGTCGCGCACCCGGGTGAAGGACCGCCGCGCGTCACACCTCATCAACCGGGCACTGCTTTCCCTTGCACTCGCGATATTCCTGGCACTAGTACCGTCAGCCAATGCGGCAGCACCTGCCGTGGAGATCTGGGTGTCGCCCGACGGCAGCGACATGTCGGGCCTCGGCACGCGAGCCGCGCCGTTTCGCAGCATCCGCGAGGCGATGTCTCGCGCGTACGCCGGAGACACGATCTGGGTGCTCCCCGGTGAGTACGGACCAACCCACGGCGAGGACTACCCGATCGTGATCAAGAGCGGCGTCGCGCTTCGGGGATGGGGGCCGGGCAAGCCTCGCGTGCTCTCCCGGAGCGACCGCAACGTGTTCCTGCTCGCCGAGTGCGGCGGGCAGACGCTACTCGAAGGCTTCGAGATCGACGGCGAAGGACTTCTGTCTACAGCCGGCGGCGGGGCTATCGTCATCGACCGCTCTGGCGACACAGGGGGGCCGACGATTCGTGACTGCTGGATCCACGACTACCATGCGGCGGCCGCGGGTAACGGTGGCGCGATCCAAATCGTCGACCCCAAGGCAGCCATCTGGATCACCGGCTGTCGTATCGTGGACAACACCTCCGGCGGAATCGGCGGCGGCATCTACGCATCGTCCACTCCAGGCTTCGATGGTGAGGTCTGGGTCCAGGAGAGCGAGATCACCTACAACACCAGCGACGGCCTTGCGATCGGTGCCGGCGGCATCGGCGCCGTCGACCTGGACGGACTGCATGTCATCAACTGCCTGATCACGCACAATCAGGCGCAAGCGGGGGCAGGTGGTGTGATGGCGCTCCGGACGGCGGACGTAACGCTGGTCAACAGCGTCATCGCCCGGAACAACACCGTGGGCAATGCCGGCGCCGTCCTCACGCACGAGTCACCCACCCGCATCGAGAACTGCACGGTGTGGGGCAATCGGGCCGTCTCGGGTGCGCACGGCATCAGCGGCTCGGGTAGCGGGAGCCGCATCGTCCGAAGCACCATCGTGTGGGACCACGAGCTCGCCGACGTCAGCGGGTTCCCGCAGGTCGACTACTCGTGCATTGAGAACCCGGCGGTCACCGGCTGGGACACGATACATGCCGACCCGTCGTGTGCCGACCCCGATGGAAGCCCGGCGGACTACCGCCTGACGCGCACGTCCCCGTGCATCGACGCCGGCGACCCCCTCGCTGCCCCTCCGGACGTGCCCTCGCGCGACCTCGATGGCCTTCCACGGTTCGTGGACGGCAACCACGGTCCGGGCGCGGACGTAGACATCGGTCCGTACGAACTGGCGGCCGATGGGATTGACCGCTGGTACGGCGATGACCGCTACCTGACAGCCGTGTCGGCATGGAAAGAAGTCCTTCCGGGCGGTTGTTCCTGGGCCGTGATAACGACCGGCGAGGACTTCCCGGATGCGCTGTCGGCGTCGGCACTTGCGGGCGCCCTGGAGGGACCGCTCCTGCTGACCCCAAGAAGCATGCTCCACACCACGGTCGCCACCACGCTCGACTCCTGGGGCATCCGAGGCGTGTATGTCATCGGCGGAACCTCGGCGGTGAGCACGGCAGTCGAGAGCGACCTCAACGATCGCGGCTACGACGTGCGGCGGCTCGGCGGCACAGACCGCTACGAGACGGCGGCGCTCGTCGCACGCGAGACCGATGCGGTTCTCGGCCCCTGGGCGAGCACGAACCACGCATTCATCGCCCGTGGAGACCTCTACCCCGACGCGCTCGCAGCGTCGCCGTGGGCGTACGCCGCACGCACGCCGGTGCTGCTCACAGCGACTGCCAGCCTGACCCCGACCACCCGAACGGCGATCGAGGATCTCGGACTGTCGTACTTCGTCGTCTGCGGATCGGAGAGCGCCGTGAGCGACAGCGTCTTCGACGAACTCGATACGCTCGATGGCGGCGAGCATCCGCTCAGGCTCGGGGGCGACGACCGCTACGAGACTGCGGCCCTCATCGCCATGCAGGCCGTCGAGTGGGCCGACCTGCGTCCGCAGCGCGTCGGGATCGCTACCGGCGAGAAGTTCCCCGACGGGCTGGCGGGCGGCGCGGCATGCGGCGCCAGGGCCCAGACGCTCCTGCTGACCCGACAGGCCGCACTGCCACCGGCGAGCGCTGACTTCCTCGCCGACCATGCGGTGCGGATCCAGCGACCTATCGTGCTCGGCGGCGAACTCGCGGTAGGCAGCGCGGTCGTCGATGCGGTCCTCGAGCACCTGCTCCTGCCGTGATCGCCTGCACGGCGGCGGCTACTCCAGCAGCCGCCGTACGACCTCGTTGACGACAGCGGGGTTGCCCTGTCCGCGCATCTCGCGCATCACCTGTCCCACGAAGAACCCGAGCAGCCCGGTCTTGCCGCCGCGGTAGCTCGCGGCCTCGTCCGGATGCGCGCCGATCACGGTCCGCACTACCGCTTCGATGGCGGAAGTGTCCGAGACCTGCTTCATGCCCCGGGCCTCGACGATCGCGCCCGGCGCATCGCCTGTGGAGACAGCCTCGGCAAAGACCTCCTTGGCCTGCTTGCCCGAGATCGCGCCGTCCTCGATGAGGCCCACGAGTTCGGCAAGCATCGCCGCGGTCACCCGCGAGGCTACGATCTCGATTCCCTCGGCGTTCAGGTGTGCCGCGAGATCACCGAGCATCCAGTTGGCGACCGGCTTGGCTCGATCGGTACCGGCGAGCGCGACCGCCTCCTCGAAGTAGCATGCAAGGGCGTGCTCGGCAGAGAGCGCCGCCGCGTCGTGCTTGGGCAGACCGAACGCGGCCATGTACCGGTCGCGCCGCGCGTCGGGCAGTTCGGGCAGCTTCTCCGCGAGCGCGTCTATCCACTCCGGCTCGAAACTGAACGGCACCATATCCGGCTCGGGGAAGTACCGGTAGTCGTGCGCCTCTTCTTTGCTGCGCAGTCCGCTCGTGCGCTTGGCGCCGGCGTCCCAGTGGCGCGTCTCCTGCTCGACGCGGCCGCCCGTATCGAGCAGGTCGGCCTGGCGTACGATCTCGTAGGCGATGGCGTCGTGGAGCGACTTGAACGAGTTCATGTTCTTGACCTCGCTCTTGGTGCCGAGCCCGGTCGCGCCACGCACACGCACCGACACGTTGGCGTCCACCCGCATCGAGCCCTCTTCCATGCTGCAATCCGAGATGCCGAGCGCGAGCCAGATCGATCGCAGCTTCTGCGCGAATCGGCGTGCCTCCTCGGGCGTGCGGATGTCGGGCTCGCTCACGAGTTCCATAAGCGGCGTTCCTGCGCGGTTGAAGTCCACGAGCGAGTGCGTGGCGCCCGCGATGCGGCCCTCTGAGCCGCCCACATGCACCATCTTGCCGGTATCCTCCTCGAGGTGGATACGCGTGATCCCGATGCGTGCACGATAGCCGCCGTCTTCAGGCACCGCCTCGGGGCCCACGAACGGCAGCGCACCGCCGAGGTCGGCACGCTCGGCCACGCCGTCGCCGTCGACCTCGATGTCCACGAACCCGCCCGAGCAGAACGGCAGGTCGTACTGGGAGATCTGGTAGTCCTTGGGCATGTCGGGATAGAAGTACTGCTTGCGGTGGAACTGGCTCCAGAGCGCGATATCGCACTCGGTGGCAAGCCCGGCGATCACGGTCCACTCGATGGCGGCCTCGTTGGGAACCGGCAGTGCGCCCGGCATGCCGAGGCAGACAGGGCATACACGCGTGTTGGGCTCTCCGCCAAAGGCGACCGGACAACCGCAGAACATCTTCGTGTTCACCGCGGTTATCTCGGTATGGATCTCGAGGCCGATAACGGCCTCGTAGCGTGCGAGGACTTCGGTGAGCCGGTCTTTCGCCACGCTACTCACCGCCCCTCGCTCCGAGAAGGTTCCCCACGAGCGGCGGGACCGGATCGAAACCCGTCGCCTCCTCGAACGCGGCCGCCGCGCGCAACAAGGTCGCCTCGGCGAAGTGGTCGCCGATGATCTGCAGCCCGATCGGCATGCCGGAGGCCGAGCACAGACCGCTCGGCACGCTCACGGCGCAGTTGCCGGCGAGGTTCACCGGGATCGTGTAGACGTCGTTCAGGTACATCGTGTAGGGGTCGTCCACCTTCTCACCGAAGCGGAACGCGACCTCCGGCGTGGTGGGCGTGAGCAACACGTCGAAGCGCTCGAACGCCGACCGGAAGTCCTCGATGATGAGGGTGCGCGCCTTCTGCGCCTGCCCGTAGTAGGCGTCGTAGTAGCCGGCCGAGAGCGCGTACGTGCCGAGCATGATGCGCCTGATCGTCTCGGGGCCGAAGCCTTCGGCGCGCGAGCGCATGTAGAGGTCGAGCACGTCGGCAGGGTCTGCGGCGCGGTGACCGTAGCGGATGCCGTCGAAGCGCGCGAGGTTAGAACTCGCCTCCGCCGGGCCGATGATGTAGTACGCGGCAAGCCCGTGGCGCGTGGCCGGGAGCTCCACCTCGCCCACCTCGGCACCGAGCGCCGCGAACGTCTCGACGGCCATGTCCACCGACGCGCGTATCTCGGCACCGCAGCCCTCGAGGTCGAGCATGTCGCGAACGACCCCCACGCGCAGCCCCCGCACGCCCTGGTCGAACCCGTCTGTGTA